>JAYRNN010000233.1:0-5925 GCA_041912175.1 Anaerolineales bacterium
AACCATTTAGCTACAATTTTAATATAGCGTATTCGGATCCTTAAATCTGGTGTGTCGCCAGGAAGGAGGCTGTTTGTGCGTGATCACTTGCCCGCTCTTTCACTTCGTTGAAAGGGCGGTTTTTGGTTTTTCATCAAAGGATATTTTAGGTAAAGAATGGGAAATTTTCTAATCCATGGAGGCAATCCTATGCTCACTGAAAAAGATCAAGTAAAACCCACCGTCGAGGAACTACTCGCCAAAGCGAAAAAACCTTCAGCAGATGCCATGCGCATGCACCCCTTTTATCGCGGCAAAATCGAGACCGCCTTAAAATGCTGTGTGCGCGACTTTAATGATTTTGCCATCTGGTACACCCCAGGTGTAGCCGCACCGTGCAAAGCAATTCAGGCCGATCCCGAGCTGGCTTACGAGTATACAAATAAATGGAATACCGTGGCAGTCGTCAGCGATGGGACACGTGTGCTTGGCCTGGGCGATATCGGCCCAAAGGCCGGTATGCCGGTTATGGAAGGCAAATCGTTATTGTACAAATACCTTGGCGGCGTGGACGGTTTTCCAATCATGGTTGGCACCAAAGATCCGGATGCGATCATACAACTGGTGCTAAATATTCAACCCGGCCTGGGAGGCGTAAACCTTGAGGATATCTCGAATCCCAAGTGTTTCTATATCCTGGATACGTTGCGCGAGAAAGCCGAAATCCCCATCTGGCATGATGACCAACAAGGCACGGCTACGGTTACGCTGGCCGGCTTGATTAATGCCTTGAAGGTGGTGGGCAAAAAGATTGGTGATGTCAAAATCGCATTCGTCGGCACCGGGGCGTCTAATGTTGCCTGCTCGCGCTTGATCTTCGGTGCGGGCGCTGATCCAGCCAAGTGCTTCATGGTCGACACGAAGGGTATCCTGGGTAAGCACCGCCAGGACCTCGAGATGCGCAAGGCAGAGTATGTGGATAAGTGGAAGCTGTGCAATATCACAAACGCCGAAAAGCGTGAAGGAGGCATCCCCGAGGCAATGAAAGGCGTCGATGCCGTGATCGGCCTTTCGCGCTCTGGACCTGGCGTGATCCTTCCAGAATGGGTCAGCACGATGAACAAGGACGCCATCCTGTTCGCCTGCGCTAATCCGGTGCCCGAGATCTGGCCTTGGGAGGCGCTGGAAGCAGGCGCGGCAGTGGTAGCGACCGGGCGTTCGGACTTTCCCAACCAGGTCAACAATTCGCTCGGTTTTCCGGGCATCTTTCGCGGCACGCTGGATGTGCGCGCCCGTACCATCACCGATGAGATGTGCTTTGCGGCCGCGAAAGCCCTGGCGGATCATGTTGGCGATCGCCTGGCGCCCGATTTCATTCTTCCGAATATGGATGATTGGGAAGTCTATCCGCGCGAAGCGGCTGCGGTCGGCGTTAAAGCCGTGGAACAAGGCCTGGCGCGCAAACCGCTCACCTACGATGAGCTCTTCAACCACGCCCATTCAATGATCAAACGCTCGCGCGATCTCACTCACACGATGATGGAGCAGGGTTTCATCGCCGCGGCAGACGAATCATAAGAATAGGCTGTCGTTTCGAGCTACATCAACTCTCTACTGAGCTTCCAATGAAAAGGAGTGTACTCATGTACGATCTCATTGTCATCGGAGGAGGGCCGGCCGGCTTAACTGCAACGGTATACGCCCTTCGAAAACGTCTGAACGTGCTGTTAGTCAGCAAAGATTTAGGCGGGAAGACCAATTATAAGCTCCATTTGCCCTGGATCGAGGATTACCAGGTAATCAAAGGGCTGGAAGTGGTTAATAAATTCAAGAGCGAGCTGGAATACCTGGACTTTGCCCGGCATATGGAAGGCGTAGATAAAATCGACCAAACTGATGGTCACTTTGTTGTCGTAACCACAGGCGGGGCTGACCTACCCACCAAAGCGGTTATTCTGGCCACCGGTACAAAACAGCTCCGCCTGCGTGTGCCTGGTGAAAAAGAATACATGATGCGCGGGCTTTGCTACTCAGCGTTAAGTTATGCCCCGCTGTTTATTGATCGCACCACGGTTGTCGTGGGAGATAGTGATCTGGCTTTACGGTCTGCGGCTGAGCTTGCGACGATCGCAGAGAAAGTTTACCTGGTCGCCAAGGAAGCGCAGAAGCTTGAAAACCCGCTTGGATCGAAGCTTCAAAAAGCCAAGAACGTTGAGGTTTTGGCTGGATACGATGTTGTCGAAGTCCTTGGCGATGACTTTGCCCGTACCGTAGTACTGCATGACCCCAAAGGCAAAGTTGTCGAGATCAACGCCGATGGGACATTTATCGAGATGGCCTTGATCCCCAACTCGCAAATGGTCGCAGGGCTCGTGGATTTGGACGACCAGGGACGTATCAAAATCGATTGCGCAAATCGAACCAGCGTCGAAGGCATCTTTGCTGCCGGCGATGTAACCAGCGGCTATGCTGAACAAGTGCTGATCGCCGTCGGAGAAGGCGCAAAAGCAGCCTTGAGCGCTTACGATTATTTGCTGCCTAGAATGTGATCTGAGTTTGAGGGGTTGTCTAAAACGAAGTTGAATAGATTTATACTGTGCCACATATGGGAGGCAGCGTAGCTATCCCCATATGTGGTACAAAAATATAAAATCGGGTTGTCCAAATGCACTGTTTGGACAACCCGTCAACAAAAAGGATCAGGGGAACAAGCTCTCCAGCCGGTCGACCAGGCCAGACAGGATTTCAAACGTTTCTTCAACCGGATCTGGTGTGGAAAGATCCAGCCCTGCTTTGCGCAAGCTATCCAGGACGTATAACGAACTGCCGGATTTTAGGAAACCCAGATAGGCTTCGACCGCCCCTGGGTCGCCGCGTCGAATTCGCCGGGCGAAAGCATTTGCGCCTGAAATGCCGGTCGCATACTGGAAGACGTAGAAATTCATATACATATGAGGGAAAGTCGCCCAGGTGATGCCAACCCGTTGGCGATCAAAGGACATCTCGCTGCCGTAGCCCTCGGCAAAAAGGTCGGCCATCAAGGAAATCATATCATCTGCTGAAAGCCCCTCGCCGCGCTCTTCGCGTTGATAAACCTCCAGCTCCCAGCGCGCCAGGGTCGGCATGATGAAGAAATAGCGGTGGAAGTTGGACATCGCCTCCTCGATCACGCTGATCTGGAAATCGCGATCGGGATTTGTCTCAAGCAAATGGGCGCGTACCAGGGCCTGGTTCGCATTCGAGGCAATTTCAGCCGCAAAGATACTGTAATCACTGTAAATGACCGGTTGATTTTGCCAGGTAAGCAGTGAATGCATGGAATGTCCAAGTTCGTGGGCCAGCGTGCTCAAACTGAAAATCGAACCATCAAAATTCATCATAATGAACGGGTGGGTTCCTGGCGCGCCACTGGAAAACGCCCCATCCCATTTACCGATATTGGGAAAAACATCCACCCAGCGCTGCTCCAGGCAACCCCGTCGCACAGACTGCACGTATTCCGGGCCGAGCGGAGCCAACCCCTGGCAGATCCAATCCACGCATTGTTCATAATTAAGCTGGGGGCGGTTCGTGGTAAGCGGCGCCCAGATATCATAGGGCTTGAGCTCCTGGACCCCCAGCGCTTTGCGGCGAATCGCCCAATAGCGGCGCCAGGTGGGCAGATGCTTGCAATAGGTCGCGATCAGATTATCGAATACGGCCCGCGGCAGGTTATCGCCGAAGAGGGAGGCTTCTAAGGCAGATGGGTAGCGGCGAGCACGCGCATTAAAAATGCCGCTTTTGACACCCGTGGTCAAGTTGCTTGCCAGGGAATTTTTAAATTGTAAGTACACATCCGTGTAGCTATCGTACGCAGTGCGGCGCATCACCCGGTCTGGCTCACCCATCAAGTTATCGAATGTGCTGGCCGTGATCTGCACTTGATCGCCATCCGATGTAATGGCTGGGGCGAACTTGAAATCAGCGTTGGAGAGCGCGCTTAAGGTATTAAAAACGTTGCGGAAAGGATCCATAAGCAATCCAAGCAGCTCTTCGACTTCACTGGATCGCACGTGCGCTTGTTTGCGAAAAACATTATCGATGTAATGCGTATAAATCGCCAGAGCGGGTTCTTGCGCTAGCCAGTCGCGTAGCGTTGGCTCGCCGACCGCCAACAGTTCAGGGTCGACAAATGATACCGCGGCCATCGCTTGAGCCACCATGGATTGCGCCTGGCCATTACGCCGCCCGGCAATTTGGTCGGTGGAATCCACCGAGAAAGACATACTGCCATATACGTACAGTTTCAAAGCGCGCACCATGAGGGTCTCGACGGCCTGGAACACAGCCAGTAGCGCGGATGGACCCTGGGACAAATGGCCACGGTATTCACCGATTTCCTCAAGGACGGTCGGCAGGGTCTTCAGCTCAGCATCAAAATCGGCTGGGGTCGGGAAGACCGATTCCGCATTCCATTTATGCCGGTCAAGGATTTCAGAACGAGCGGGGATTTTCGTATCGGGCATGAGGAGCTCCTGTCAGTGGATTTATAGTTTGGAAAGTTAGCAGATTGAATGATTTTAACCTAAAGGAAGTAAAATACCAATGCATAATCACTTGAAAGCAGGGATTTTTCGTTTGAACACCAAACTTAGCCGAAAAGAACAAACGAGTTATGAAGAATAATATTTCCAGCCTGAAGGTCTTAAATGGATTCGCCTCATTCGGGCTTTTGATCAGCTTGATTGCGCTAGTATTTACCCTATCGACCCCCAACCAGGCTGGCCGGTCGGTAATATTCGGTTTTTCCTTAGCTCGCCTGGCGGTTGCCTTTCTTTTCATGGGCAGTATCGCGGCTTTTACGTGGCTTGTTCTGGGTCTCAGGCGCGAAAAATTCCAAAAAAAAGCGCTAGGATGGATTGATCGCCTGGTCGACAGCGAGGAGATCTCTTTTGCGGTTTCGATCGCCATCCTGATGACCTCGATCGCCAGTGTGCTGTTCGTTTATCTGCTCTACCTCACCAGGGGTACACCCTATCGTCATTTTTATGACCGCCTGATTCCGCTGGCCGGGTGGCTGACCGTGCTGAGTTTGCTATCAGGCGCCGCCTGGCTGCTCCTGCAGCGCAGGTTGCCGCGCCTGAACCTGAAAACGATCGCATGCATGGCCTTAATAATCATCGTCGGGATCGCAGTTTATCTTGCCTTGCGAGACCAAAGGACTGCTTATTTCCAAGACGTCTTCTTTAATCACCGCGAGGGGCAGCGCATTCTCAACGGCATTAATCCGTATGCCCGCGTTCTGCATGGCGATATGCTGCATAATGAAAAATATGCCACACTCTTCCCGCTGTTTTACGAACTTTCTGCAGGCGTGCAAATGTTGGGTTTGCATGATTTCGATTTATGGATCGAATTTTGGAAATTTGTCTTTCTGCTTGCCTATCTTGGAATCGCGTTAATCATCTTTCAAGCGCCGCACAAGCGCGGCCTGACCACCCTGGGTTTGTTTGGCGCTTTTTTTGTCCTTCTGAACCGTTGGTCGCTGGATTTGATCGTGATTACGGATATCGATTTCATCCCGATTTTTCTATTGGTCGCCTCGATCGTGCTCATACCCAAGCATCGGGTGCTATCCTACCTCTTGTTTGGATTATCCCTGGCGATAAAACAAGTCGCGATTTTCATGCTGCCTGTATATCTGATTTGGGCCTGGCAAGCTTCAGGGCGCCGCTTTACGCGGCTTTTCCTCCGGGATGTCATCTTAATTGGATTGATTCCAATATTAAGCTCGCTGCCTTTTCTCATCTGGAACTGGGAAGGATTCATCAAATCGATCCTTTTTTCAACTACACGTATATCGATCGCTTCCAGAGGTGTACTCTCCTTAGATGCGCTTCTAGGCTGGTCGGGTATTTTGGCCAAGCTCCCGATGCTCGTTCTGCTACTCTTTATATATATTCTGGT
>JAYRNN010000234.1:0-12994 GCA_041912175.1 Anaerolineales bacterium
CGGATTAGTGCTGACCAATGAGCAAAGCCAATCTGTTGTTGACCTTGTGGCGGATAAATTTTCCGGACCAATCGAGGATGAGCTGCAAATTCTACAAACTGGGGCGGACTGGGGCCTGGTCAATCGTGCAGTAAGTGATCTACGGCGCGAACCGAGTAATCGCAGCGAACGTATCAGCCAGGCGCTCTTGGGTGAGGCTGTACAAATCTTGGCTAATCGCCAGGAGTGGTCTTTGGTCCGCATGGAACAAGATGGCTACATCGGATGGACCCACTCCTCCGCTTTAGAGGTCATTTCGCATTCGACCCTTCAAGCCTACCAGATGGCTTGTAACGCAGTCGTGCAAGCAGAGCTGCTTCCATGGCGTGCGATATCCAAATCCCAATTTGGGCATACGAACCCGGTGGGAAACCTTGGAAAATTGCCTTTTGGGGTTTATGTGATCGTTGAAGAATGGAAGGCTGAAGAAGCGGTCATCCGCCTACCCGATGAAAGTCGATGCATTGCATCCATAAGCGGGTTGCTGGCTTTATCGGATCGACCCAAACCCGACGAGGCAGGGATTGATCTTACGCACCAACTCTTCAGCCGATTCGTTGGAATTCCATACCTGTGGGGAGGCCGTACGCCTTTCGGCTATGATTGCTCTGGTCTGGCGCAGACATTTTATCGTTTTCTTGGTCTGCAAATCCCACGTGATGCGGATCAACAGTTCAAAACCGGAGAGCCTATCGAAGGGCCCATTCTGCCAGGCGATTTACTATTCTTTGGCGAGCCAGACGAACTACGTAGCCAACGATTTGGCAATATTACTCATGTAGCAATTTCACTCGGCGGAACCGAGTTCATTCATGCGAACGGAGCAGCCTGGGGCGTCTCCTATAATTCCCTGGAGCCGAAACACCCATTCTATCGTGCCTGGCTGAGAGATCACTTGGCGGGCGTTCGGAGGTACCGGTGAAACTTACCTGGCAGCCAGTTACTCTTGATTTACGCACGACCTTCCGGATTGCTCATGGCGCGAGTGACCAACGTTTTAACGTAATTGCGGGCTTGACCGATGGCGAGTATACAGGGCGCGGCGAGGCCGCCGCAGTGGCATACCACGGAGAAACACAACCTGGAATTATCGCTTATTTGAATGGCCTACAAGGAACCCCTGGTGATCCACAATCGTGGGACGATCCTTTCCGGATAGAGGATTTCCTAAATAGTCTCCCATCTGGATCGCTCGCTGCGCGCGCCTCACTCGATATTGCCTTACATGACTTGCTTGGGCAGCGCTTGAAACAGCCGATCTATCGTTTGCTCGGTTTAAACCCGAGCGCCATTCCGGAAACCTCACTGACGATTGCGATGGATGAGCCCGCACAGATGGCTGAACGAGCCCAACAATCCTCCTGGCCAATTATCAAGGTCAAATTGGGAAGCGCAAACGATCTGGCGATTATTTCCAAAATAAGAGAGGCGACGGACGCGCGTTTGCGCGTCGATGTAAACGCCGGGTGGTCGCGTGATCAGGCAGCCGCTCTGCTCCCACGCCTGGCAGAATATGATCTGGAGTTGGTCGAGCAACCACTACAGGTTGGCGATCTTGAAGGCCTCCGCTGGCTGCATTCTCAAAAAATCGGCGTACCTATCTTTGCTGACGAAAGCGTGAAGAGCGCTCGCGATGTCGCGGCTCATGCAGGGGCCGTTGATGGCGTGGTCATTAAACTGATGAAAACTGGGGGCATACGTGAGGCCTTGCGTGCGATCCACACTGCACGCGCTCTAGATATGCAAATAATGATTAGCTGCATGGTTGAAACCAGCCTGGGCGTTACTGCAGCGGCTCATCTGGCCCCGCTTTGTGATTATGTAGATCTGGATGGCCCGCTGTTGATTAAAAACGATCCATTCGGAGGCTTGGAATATAATAATGCCCAAATTCGATTGCCAGACCGCCCTGGATTGGGTGTTCTCCCCGCTGAGATGTGATCTTCGTAATTTTTTGAGAGGCAAATAATGCAAAAGCAAAATGAATTCCCATACGATTTTATCGGAAAAGTTCTGATCAGCCAACAGGAAATCGAACAACGCGTAAGCGACCTGGCATCTGAAATTACTGAACAATATCGTGATTCGGACAAATTGCTGCTGCTCGGATTATTGCGAGGCAGTGTCGTATTCATAACCGATCTCATGCGCAAGATACAGTTGCCATTAACAATGGATTTTATGTCTGTGTCATCGTACGCAGGTGCAGAATCAACTGGTTTTGTACGCATTGACTCGGATCATAAGACAAATATCCAAGGTTGGGACGTAATCTTAATCGATGACATCGTAGATTCGGGTTATACGATCCGGTCTGTGCGCCGCCTACTGCTCGACCGCAACCCACGCAGCTTGCGGGTATGCGCCCTCCTGGACAAGGTCAGCCGTCATAAAGTTGATATTAAAATCGACTATTGTGGATTCATTATTCCAGACCATTTTGTGGTAGGCTATGGATTAGATATTGATGAGAAAGGACGCAACCTGCCCTACATTGCCTCGGTTGATTTGGAGAAATATAAAGCAAGCTAGTGTTATTTGCAGGTAAGCGTAAAGCCTTGATTTGCCAGGCTGAAAGAAATGCCAATAATCATCACCCGAACCAAAGTCATCCTCCCCCGCCGCCGGCCAGACCTCCTTTCGCGGCAGCGTCTTTTAGACCTGCTCTTCGACTTGATGGATTACAAATTGGTGATTGTGGCGGCGCCGGCTGGCTATGGCAAGACCTCCCTCCTGATCGATTTTGCACACAAATCGGACCTGACTACCTGCTGGTATTCGCTGGATGCTCTGGATCAAGATCCAGCACGATTTATCGCCCACTTAATCGGAGCAATATCGACCCGGTTTCCAAATTTCGGCAAACAGTCTTTAGCGGCGTTGGAATTCAATCTACAAGGTAAGTTGGATTTAGATCACCTCGTTTCGGTGATCGTAAATGAAGCTTACGAACACATCCAGGAACATTTTATCCTGGTAATTGACGATTATCACCTTGTAAATGATCAAAAAGAGATCAGTTACTTTATCAGCAGGCTTACTCAAGAAATCGATGAGAATTGCCACCTAATCCTGGCCTCGCGCACGCTGTTGACCCTCCCAGATATGCCCCTGATGGTAGCTCGCTCAATGGTTGGCGGTCTTAGCTTCGAAGAACTAACCTTCCTGCCCGATGAAATCCAATCCTTAGTCATGCAAAATTATAATGTCGTCATGTCCAGGACCTCTGCAGAGGAATTGTCGATGGCCACTGAGGGGTGGATTACTGGTTTGTTGCTCTCAACACAAGCCACTCATCCAGGAGCTCAGGACCGCCTGCGGGTTGCGAAGGTGTCCAAAGTCCGGCTCTATGATTACCTCGCCCAGCAAGTCCTCGATCAACAGAACCCCGATGTGCGTGAATTTCTCCTGCGGACTTCTGTAGTAGAAGAATTTGATTTCCAACTTTGTGAAGCTTTGCTGGGAGAAGGTAAACGCTGGCGCGAATCGTTTGATTATGTATTACAGAATAACTTATTTGTCCTGCCGGTAGGCGAAGATGGGCGATGGATACGCTATCACCATCTCTTTCGGGATTTCTTACAAGCCCGATTATTGACCGATTACCCGCAAGAGGAAAACCAGCTTTTCAGAAGATTAATTTCGATCTACGCTGACCGCGGCGAATGGGAGAGAGCCCACTCTATTTGTTTGCAAATCAACGATGTGAATATCACTGCAGACTTGATCAATCAAGCGGGTCCTACGTTAGTTAGGGCCGGTCGATTAGCAATTTTAGCAGAATGGATTGACCAACTTCCAACAGAAACCATTCATAAAAACCCGCTTTTAATGTCTCTGCGAGCTGTTCCTGAAATCGTCTTAGGACATGTAGATCGTGGACTGGCTTTATTGAACGAAGCGACAGTGGCATTGCGAGAGTCGAATGATACAGCGGGGTTGGCGCGTACTTTAGCCCGGCGTGCAGTTGTCTTTCGTTTGATGGGCAAATATAACGAGTCGCTGGTGGATGCGTCCGAAGCACAGTTACTTATTGGCAACGACCCTTCTCTTCGAGCCTACCAAGCTGATGCATTGCGAGCTTCTGGAATAAGTCTATACCAAATTGGCCAATTGAATGAATCGATCAATAAATATTACCAGGCGCTCAATATTTACCAGGCTTTAGGCGAACTACAGAACGTTGCTACAGTACAGATGGAACTAGGACTGGCTTTTACAGGATGTGGACAATATCGCCAAGCCTTGCAGCGTTATGAGCGAGCTTTGGAATATTGGCGAGGAGTTAACAATACAGTCCGCCAATCTAACTTATTAAATAATTTGGGAGTTTTGCATCATCTGATTGGGAATTACGAACAGGCTGCCTCAACATTTGAGGAGGCGCTCATCAGCGCACGCCAGAATAAATACACTCGCATGGAAGCCTATATTCTTTCCAGTATCGGAGATCTTTACGCCGACCTTGAAGCCACAAAGGCATCCTTAGATGCCTACCAGCGCTCTCAAGAATTAGCCAGGACCATCGATTTTCATTTTTTGCTTGTCTACAATGACCTGGCTATCGCCGCCAGGTACCGGAACACAGGCAACATCGATTATGCACAAAGGTATCTTGACGCAGTGAATAATCGCTTGACAGATAACTCACCTGCTTACGAACGTGGCATATATGAAATGGAGCTCGGACGATGCCTTCTAGCAAAGGATGATTTCCAATCTGGGATAAGACATCTTGAGCTTGCTGTTCAAAACTTGCAAAGCACAGATCAGCTCATTGAAATGGCGCGCAGCCATTTGCACCTGGCAAATGCATATTTCCGGGTAAAAAAAATATTACCATCCTATGAGGAATTAGGCCTGGCGCTAAACATGAGCGCCAGATTGGATAGCGAACATGTGCTGGTAGTAAGCGGTAGAGAAGCCAAGAGTCTGCTCGAATCCGCTCAAAATCACTCGCGATTAACAGTTGAAGCGAGCAATTTATTACAAAAAATCACTGACTTCGAGGTCAGCATCCCTTCTCTGCGAAAACGCTTAAGGCCACGTACATCTGCAATCCCGTTTGCACCTCCCAAGTTGGTAATTCAAGCCTTTGGAAAAACGCAATTAATGCGAGACGGAAAATCTGTGAGCGCGCCGGAGTGGCAAAATCAGCGAAAAGTACGAGAGCTATTTTTTTATATTTTATCTAATCCTAAAGGTGTCAGAAAAGATGCCATCGGGTTGATCTTCTGGCCGGAAAGCTCGACTTCCCAGCTTAAACTACAATTTAAAAACGCGATTTATCGTTTGCGCCACGCACTTGGGCCTGATATCATTCGGTTTAATGAAGAGATATACTGGTTCAACCATGATTTGGATTACGAATATGATGTTGAAAGCTTTGTTTCACAGGTCTCGGCGGCGCGTTCCAACGATCAAATCGAACAACGCATTTCTACTTATATCAAGGCGGTCAGTCTCTACCAGGGCCCATATCTACCGGATGCTGATGGCGCCTGGGTATTGGCCGAGCGAGAAAATCTGCGAGTGATATATATTCATAGCGTGCTAGAATTAGCGGGATTATTTTTTGAGATCCGGGATTACAACTCGGCCTTGCAATACTGCCAGCGTGCCTTGGATGAAGAGCCTTGTTTAGAAGAAGCCCATCGGTTAGCGATGCAGATCTACGCGATCCGAGGCAACCGAGCTGGAGTGAACCGGCAGTTTGAACGCTGTAAGCTAGCTTTAAAAAGTGAGGTAAATGCCCTCCCTTCTCCACAAACGGTGTCGCTTTTTGAAACGCTCAGCCGTTGAACATCGAAACGCCCCATTTTCTAATCTAGTTTTAAGCTAAAGCCTCAATTTAAGAGGCACTTTCGGAGACGAGTTTCATTGATAATTGGCGGTAATAAGCCAATTATTATTTCAGATTGAGGAGAACCAATCCATGGATACTTACAAGAACCAATTCATCAACTTTGCCAGCAAGATCGATCGCCGTCATGTTCAGATTGCACTGATCGTCTTAGCTCTGTCCTTGTTTGTTTTGAGCGCAGGCGCACCCGGTGCACCTGGTGATTTCCGCCTGATACAACTGATTGGACATTAGGCTAACATTTTGATTCTGCTGCTGGCCATCATCATTGGTCTGCTTGCAGGAGTGTCGCGGGCCTGGCTTGGTGATCGAAAATTGGCTGGACCGACTTTACGGTTTTTATGGATCGTTCCATTAGCCTTTTTTCCTCAGTTCATCGCCTTTCAATTCCCCACGACGCGCTCTGGTGCAGAATCATGGATCCCAGTCGCGCTGATCGGATCATTAATATTCTTATTGATTTTCGTCGCCTTCAACGTGCGCCAGCCCGGTTTTTGGCTGCTCGGTTTGGGGTTATTCCTCAACCTGACCGTCATCGCCCGAAACGGCGGTTGGATGCCGATCAGCCCAGAAACGATTGCTCTCCTGATGCCAAATGCTGCTCCAGGATCTTACCAAATTGGGGAACGCCTCGGTATAACGAAAGATAAGGTACTTTCACCATCCCAAACCAATCTTGGATTTCTTTCGGACCGCTTCATACTACCCAGTTGGTCTCCGTATCAAGTAGCTTTTAGTATCGGCGATGTAATGATTGCCCTCGGCGCAATTTGGTTCTTATGGTCTCTTGGCGGACCAAGCAGGTCTTAGCAGCCTGGCTAGGAGGTGTACCATGCCTGTAACTCTAAACACTGAAAACACATTCTCGAGCGGGCACGAAATCAGTAGATTACTCACAGCCGCGGTTGTTAACGGAAGATTTCGCAAACTCCTGTTGAGCGATCCAGCGCGCGCCCTGGCTTGTGGGTATGATGGCGAACCCTTCTGGTTCGCCAAGGATGAACGCGAGCGCATTCTCTCCATTAAGGCAAAATCTCTGGCTGATTTTGCCAGCCAATTGACTGAGAAGCGCAGCCCAAAAATCGTTCGACAGCCTGTGCGCATACGGCCAGAACAACATGCATTTGCCCCTGTTGGCTTGGACTAGTAGTTCTTCTCAATCATTTTCCTCCTTCTCAATCCAATATTGATCACTCCAGATTGAGTGATCAATATTGGATTGAGAAGTATTCGCCGTCTTCGCTTCGATCAGCATCACACTGGATGGCATCATGGTAGCCCTCGCCGATTTGAAATACAACTACAACCGTGAAGGATCGTGGATTGGTGTATTAATAAGCGAGCTTTACCGCTCCAACACGGATGTAAATCTTTCATATGAAGTCACCCTGGAAAATAAATCCCAAACCGTTGCTCAGCATGATCGCGAACTAATTGGACATACCCAACGCGTGACCCGGATGACTTTGCAATTGGCCAAATTAGCAGGCGTCCCAGAAGAAGAAATGTCCAATATTTTTCGGGGCGCCCTCTTACATGATATTGGCAAAGTGGGTATACCGGAAAGTATCCTATTTAAATCCGGCCAACTTACGCCGGAAGAATGGGATATTATGCACTCGCATACCGTCATCGCATTTGAATTACTCTCATCAATTCCGACTTTACACGCGGCAGTCGATATCCCCTATTGCCACCACGAAAGATGGGATGGTACGGGCTATCCGCAGGGACTAATCGGCGAAGAAATTCCGCTTTCGGCGCGAATTTTCTCAGTAGTAGATGTATGGGATGCGTTAAACTCAGATCGCCTCTATCGAAAAGCCTGGCCCCATGAGCAGATTATCAATTATATTCGCAAGGAAAGCGGCCGCCAGTTCGATCCCAAGGTGGTAGATATTTTTCTAAAAATGATCGAGACTGCGTCTAGCTAGGGTCCTGTAACTGCCCTAACTGTGGCGCCCCAATCAGGCCCAGCCATGCCGGTTCCTTGATGATCTGTCTTTTGCAATACGACGCTTCGCCACAATCCGGAGGACGGCACGCCCAGCGCCTCGATCGAGTCGAAGCTAGATGACAAAGAAATGTCGGAGATCAAGCAGTTGCTGTTAGACGGCCGCAAAGAAGAAACAGTGCAGCATTATCAGCAATCAACCGGCATGGATTTCCAAGCAGCGCAGACCGCGCTCGACAACCTGGGAAGCCAACTCTCATTAAATATCATCCGCCGTCAACAACTCACCCGTACTGGATGGGGTATGGTGACTTTTTTACCCTGGTCATGTCAGTCAGCGCCGTGCTCGGACTGTCAGGCCGGCTCAACCCCTGGATTGCCTTACTGCTGGCCGGTTTTTCTGCATGGCAATTGGTTTTCTTCGGACCGTCCGTGTGGATTAGCCTGCGATTTTGGAAAGCTAAGACTGCGGCCGCCGTCACCTTGAAAGTAGCCTCGATTGGTAGAATTAAGTGGCGAGGCATCTTTAGCGTCAAAGTACTTCTCGAAGTGCAGCCAACCCACGAGCCTCCATTCCAGGCCGAAATGGTATTGCCTGTTCAAGAAAAGAACCTCGCCCGCGCGATCCCCGGAGAAGTAATCCAGGTGAAATACCTGGCCGAAGATCATAGCCAGGTCATTTATCACCAGCCGTGAGGATAACTTATACAACAATATTTCATTGAAACATTTTGCGATACAATCAGCGAAGAATTAAACCAGGCGGATTTCGCCGCCTGGCAAGAGATTATTGAACTTCTCGTTATGCGCGGCAAGATTGCCTTCAAGAACAGCGAGAAAGTGATTGACCTAAGATGCCTGATCGCCCCATTGACGGAACCGCAACCAGTATTGCCAATCCAAATATCGCCTTTATCAAATATTGGGGCAATTGCAATACCGATTCCCGCATTCCCGCCAACGGTTCCATATCGATGAACCTGGCTGGCCTCACAACGCGAACAACCGTTACATTCGATCCTTTCCTACCGACCGATCGACTCACCTTGAACGGCCAGCCAAACTCCGGCGCCGCACTCAAGCGAGTAAACGAATTCCTGGATATTGTTCGGCGGATGGCGGTCACCCATACCTTCGCTCATATCTCCAGCGAAAACAACTTCCCAATGGGCGCCGGGATTGCATCGTCTGCTTCTGCATTCGCAGCGCTCGCCTTGGCCGCCAGCCAGGCAGCCGGGCTGGGGTTAAACGAGCGCCAGCTTTCACAGCTAGCGCGCAATGGTTCAGGCTCGGCCTGCCGTTCCGTGCCCGCCGGTTTTGTCGAATGGAGGGTGGACGGCTGCGACCTTGATTCGGCCGCCGAATCCATCGCTCCCCCAGAGCATTGGGACCTGGTCGATTGCATTGCAATTATCAGCCAGGGGCATAAGCCAACCGGTTCGACAGAAGGCCATGCGCTAGCCAATACAAGTCTGCTGCAAACCCCCCGCGTTGCAGACGCCCCACGCAGATTAGATTTCTGCCGGCGCGCCATCCTGGGGCGAGATTTCGATGCCCTGGCGGAGGTAATGGAACTAGATAGCAATCTGATGCACGCAGTCATGATGACATCCCAACCGCCAATTTTTTATTGGCAGCCATCCACAATAGCAGTGATGCAAGCTGTCAGTTCCTGGCGTAAGCACGGCCTGCCGGTTTGCTATACGATCGACGCCGGACCAAATGTCCACGTTCTCTGCCAACAGGCTATCTCTGAGCAAGTAGCAAGCCACCTTCAAGAAATTCCTGGTGTTCAGCAAGTTCGCCTCGCTCACCCAGGCGGCCCGGCTCATTACTTATTATCTTAAAAAACTTGTTAAAAATACGTTAGAAAGCCCACAAGCCCACTTTCCACCGCTCCCTTAAAGCCCTACTACACGTTATAATCGAAAATACGGATCGAATATTTTAGTACACTACTTGTAGGTTGAGATGAACCTGACTTTTCTAATTGAACTGGTGACATTTATCATCGGCATCGCAGTATTGATTGTGATGCACGAGCTGGGGCATTTTATTGCGGCCCGGGCGTTGAATGTTGAGGTTGAAGAATTTGGCCTTGGCTTTCCCCCGCGCGTCGCGCGTTTGTTCCGCGCCTGGGGAACCGACTTTACGCTGAACGCCATCCCCTTGGGTGGCTTTGTGCGTCCAAAAGGCGAAAACGACCCGACTGTACCGGGTGGCCTGGCTTCATCAAGCCCTTGGGTGCGCTTGACCGTGCTCGTCGCAGGCCCTTTGACGAACATCTTAATCGGTGTGGCGCTCGGAGCCATTTTATTTTATAACATGGGTAAACCGGTAACCGATAAGGTATTAATCGATCAAGTCGCTGAAAACTCCCCGGCTGCTCAAGCAGGACTTCGCCCAGGTGATCTCGTTACAGAAGTAAATGGCATCAAAATTAACAGCCAGCAAAAATTGCAGCAAGTTACCGCACAAAATCTGGACGCTGAGATCACGCTCGTTTATCAGCGCGAGAATAATTTCTACACCGTACATCTGACCCCTCGTTCTAACCCTCCAGAAGGGCAGGGCGCCATCGGCATACGTATGACCAACCCAACAGAGCCGGTTACAATTGGTCAAGCCCTCACGACGGGTGTTAGCGTCACATTCGATAATATCCGGGGCATTCTGGCATTACCGGTTCGAGTCGTGCAGGGACAGGCGACGCCAGAAGAAGGTCGGCTGGTCGGTTATCGAGGCATGTTCGAGATCTATCGTTCGATCATCAATCCGCTTTGGTTTTTCATGGCAATTTCGATTTCTTTAGGCGTCATCAACTTGCTGCCTTTCCCAGCGCTAGACGGCGGCCGGATTCTTATGACGCTACCTGAGATCCTGTTCCACCGGCGGATACCCGCGCGATACGAAAATGCAATTAACCTGATCGGTTTTGCTTTCCTGATTTTGGTATTAATCTACGTGAACGTTCAGGATTTTATCAACCCGATCCAAATTCCCAAATAAATAATTCCCGATGACAACTCCTTTCCTTCCCTCTGAAATTCCCTTCCAGCAAGTATTGGATGCTCTTCTACAGCCAGAAATTCCCTTTGCTCCTCGTTTCCTTTACCGCTTTTCAGACCTGGAACCGAAGGATTTGAATAACCTTTCTTTGATTTGGCCCAACATCCCAATTCAGCGTCGAAAAGGGCTGATGGAAGATATTGAAGAGCTTGGCGAAGGTGATACACTGCTGTCCTTTGAGGCAATTGCGCGCCTGGCAGTTTCTGACAAAGACCCGCAAGTGCGCCTACCGGCGGTGCGTACTTTATGGGAATACGAAAGTCCGGAGCTAATCCAGATCTTCTTGACGCTGACATCATCCGATCCAGATGCAGAAGTTCGCGCCGCGGCTGCTGCCGGGCTCGGCAAGTTCGTTTACCTGGGTGAAATTGAAGAAATCCCTGCTGACTTGCTGCACCAGATTGAGGAGCGGCTGCTCTTACTGACAAAAAGTGAAGATGAAGAAAAAGTCCGCCTCAGCTCGCTGGAGGCCTTAGGCTATTCAAGCCGTGAGGAAATCCCGCAATTAATTGAAACCGCCTTCAATACCGGAGATAAAAAGTGGATGGCAAGCGCCTTGTATGCGATGGGACGTTCGGCAAATTCAGTTTGGAAACCGCAAGTTTTGGAAATGCTGGACAGTCAGATACCGGATTTGCGCGCCGAAGCAGCCCGGGCAGCTGGCGAGCTGGAGATTTTATCGGCCTCGCCACGCCTGGTTGAATTGCTCGACGATCCCGACGAACAAACGCGACTTGCAAGCATTTGGTCGCTTTCCCAACTCGGCGGTGATGGGGTACGTAAGACGCTCGAAAGGATCTACGAAGACTCCGAAGATGATGAAGAGCGCGAATATCTAGAAGCAGCCTTAGATAATTTAACTTTTAACGAAGATATGCAGTTATTACCAATCTTTGACATTTCCGAATCGCCTACGACATTACCAGAAAGGTTTGACGAGGATTACGAACAATACTTCTCCAAAGAATATGGCGATGAGGATGATGAGGACTTTGACGAAGATTTCGAGGATGGCACAGATTGGTTCGAAGGTGACGAAGAGGAAGAAGACGAGGATCTCGACGCTTGATCGAGTATTTTCGGCTGTTCCTGAACAACCTGCTGCCTATCTTTTTGGCCGCTGGCGCGGGCTATTTGCTCGCAAAATGGCTGCCGATCAATCCCCGAACACTCTCCAGTATTACCTTCTATATTTTTAGCCCTTGTCTGGTCTTTACCCTTTTCACACACACTACACTAACAAATAACGATATCATTAAAATTTCGCTGTTCGTAGTCGCCTGCATAAGCAGTGTTGGTCTGCTGACCTGGCTGATTGGACGTAGCTTACACCTGGAACGCGGTATCCTTTCAGCGGTATTGATCACCAGTATGTTCATGAACGCGGGAAATTATGGGTTGCCGGTAACCTCCTTTGCTTTCGGAGACATAGCGCTGACATATGCAACATTGATTTTTGTCGCCAATTTGGTCTTCACAAACACGGCCGGAGTAGTAATCATCTCAATGGGTAAAACGAGTTTCAAAAAGGCAATCAACAACCTGTTTAAAATACCTGCATTGTATGCGTTAATCTTGGCGATCATATTTAGTAGCACAAATTGGTCAATACCGTTGCCAGTGGAAAGAACAACCAAAATATTAGGGGATGCAACCATCCCAACGTTAATGGTGCTTCTCGGCGTCCAGTTCCATTCCATTCAATTGAAGGGTAAAATAGTACCACTCATGTTAGCTAGTGTGATGCGTCTGGTGGCTAGCCCGGTTCTAGCATTAGGGCTTTGCGCTCTAATAGGGATCCAAGGTCCGGCTCGCCAGGCTGCGGTGGTTGAGGCTGCGATGCCGGCGGCTGTATTAAACACAGTGCTTGCTACTCAGTTCGATACCGAGCCTTCATTCGTTTCAGCCGTTGTCGCTGCCACCACCCTACTCAGCGCAATCACATTGACACCGCTTCTGGCTTACCTGGGAGGGTAGATGCGCCGCTGCCTGGCGATGGTAGTATTCACATTGTTCCTGAGCTTGTTGATGCCGGCTAACCTGGCTCGCGCACAGGGCATGATTACAAC
>JAYRNN010000235.1:0-7397 GCA_041912175.1 Anaerolineales bacterium
CAATCGAGTATCGTTCAGGGCCATCGAGCAGTCCTAAAGCACGGACAAGGGCAGCGAGATAAGTGGATATTCCACCTACCATTGTCGAATCAAGGATTTGAGCCTCAATCGCCAGCTTATAGGTTGTTTCTATAGTTTTCACGGATTTTCTCTAACGAATCGGCGATATAGTGAATTTCTTCCAGAGAAAGATTTGCAGATGAGGGAAGATTTAACCCATGCGTGGAGATAAAATCTGCTATCGGAAAAGTTTGCCCTCGGGCAATTCCCAAATAAGGCGGCAAGGTATGTATCGGGTAAAAGAATGGGCGAGTTTCAATTCCTCGATGGTGAAATTGCTTCGCAAGTTCATCTCGGTCGAAAGGAAGATCTTCGGATAAGAGGAGGCAGTTCATCCAGTAAACATTCTTCGCCCAGGGTAACTCGGGCTGTAAGGTAAACGAATCATGATTTCCGAGAAGTTGATGGTACCAGGTCGCTATTTCGCGATGGCGAGTAATATGCCAATCGATCTTTTCTAATTGAGCCAAACCCAACGCGGCTTGGATATTTGTCATCCGATAGTTATACCCTATGATCGGAAACCAATATCGCTTTTCAAAATCCTGTCCTTGCCCTTTCAACTGGAGCATCTTGCGAGCCAGCGCAGCGTCGTCGGTGACAATCATGCCTCCTTCGCCGGTTGTAATAATCTTATTGCCATAGAAACTAAAAGTTGCCACATGGCCAAAGCTTCCAACTCGTTTACCTTTATATTCTGCCCCATGAGCTTCAGCAGCATCTTCAAGAACAAATAAGCCATATCGTCCTGAAATATTCAATATAGGATCCATATCTACTGGGTGCCCATACAGGTGGACGACAATAATCCCCTTTGTTCGCGGGGTGATTTTTTCCTCCACCAAAGATGGATCCATATTCCAGGTAATTGGCTCAATATCTACAAAGACCGGTTGCGCTCCGCAATAGCTGACAGCATTGGCTGTCGCTATGTAAGTCAAGGTTGGCACAATTACCTCGTCGCCTGGGCCAACTCCCAGACCCAATAAAGCGACGTGCAACGCCACGGTTCCGTTACAAACCGACAAAGCATGCCGTACGCCGCAAAATTCCGCAAAACCGGCTTCAAATCGCTCGATGTAAGAACCTATCGAAGATACCCAGGATGTTTCCAAACAATCCATCACATAGGTCTTCTCGTTGCCAACGAAAGCAGGAGAGGCTATGGGTATTTTACGGATTTCATCATGTTGTAAATAGCTAAGGTCATCAGCCATGTGATCAACCCCGTATACTTAATTGCCGGATAGACCGAGCGGCCGCGCAGGCACACCAACGACTGTCATTCCTTGAGTTACATTTTTTGTGACGACTGCCCCCGCACCTACGATTACATAATTTTCAATCGTCAAATTCTCAAGGATTTTTGCCCCTGTCCCAATAAGGCAACCATCGCCAAGAATTACATTCCCAGATAAGTTAACCCCTGGATTGATTACGTTACACATCCCGATTTTGGCATCATGTCCATAGGTGGAGGACAAATTGAATATATTAAAATCGCCAAGAAAAATATCTGTCGTAAATATATTTCCAGCGCAAAATATATTTCCTATTCCCATTTGAATCCGCTCTCGATCCCAACATAAACTGGGATGAATCAGATTCGGAAAAGAAAGGCGAGGATTCTGAATAAGTCTTTTACGCACATTCAAAATGATTTTTGGATTACCTATTGCAATAACAACATTCACAGATTGTTCTGAGGCTAACAACTGCTCATCATCCATTACAATAGAATGACTTCCAACTGGTTTCCCGATTTTACTTAAATCTGATTCTACATACCCAAGTAAATTCCAGGTTGTCTGTACTGAGTTGATTTCCTTAATCAACCAGGCTACTTCGCGAGCCAAACCTCCAGCGCCTACGATCAGAATATCCTTCATAATTAGACTCCTGTCAGGGTCTCACGTAAATAAAAGAGAATCTCAGCTTCTATGAGATACCAATCATGAAAAGATCGTAAGTAATGTTGGATAAAATCTTGGACTTCAAGTAGCACAGAATTATCCACTGCCTGGAGATAGTCAACCACCTGGCCCCATAATTCCACTTTATTCGGCTCCACCAAAAATGGAAAAGAAATACTATAGCCAGATGTATACGTGGTAGCAGGGATTAACCCCAAAGCTGCTGCTTCGACGACTGTCCCTGGCTGGGCATCTTCTCTCGAGGGGGTCAGGATAAAATCACAGTTCCCGACTTCCTGGCGAAACCTTTCCGATGTGTTCAACATTTGCGGAAAGACACGCAGATTGTGCGTCTTCTTTATAGTTGCACCACCTAACCAGGTAAAATTGTCTCCAGGCTTGGCACGGATGATTTCTTCAGCGATATCAGAACCTTTCTGAAGTGAATCATATAAGTGAAAAAATAGAAATTGCCTTTTTCCGGGTGGGTTAAATTCGCGCTTGATGAACGGGAAGAGATTAGTATCTATCCCTAGGTCAATCCAACGCCACTTCATTGGTTCAGGATATTCGGCCGTCGTTCGCCAGTAAACCCCCGATTGAGCGATCACGCTTTTTGCAAGATGAACCTGCTCGGCGATGGTCGCATTGCTCTCGAATATTGGACTATTTCGTGTGGGGTACCAACGGTTGGCCGGGTTAAAAAGAATAATGTTTTGAAAACCTTTTTTGGCAGCTTCTTTTACCCAAGGGCCGACATGACCTATCAATACATCTTCCGGTTTCACTTCGCGGAGCGACTCGACATCCGTGAAATCATGTGCATAAACGCTGGCTCCAGTACGCCGGATCGCATTGCAGAGATGAGCGGATAGCGCATAGTTCGATCTACCAAGGGTTAAATCACCGCCAACCCGAAAATAAAAGACATGAAAGGTTTTTCGAGCCAGGTCAGCATTGGTGCAAAGTCTTCGTCCTTCAGGATATTTTTGGGCGATAAAGAAGTATCTCCCTGAAGGGTCAAACGAGGCGCTGTATTGAACAATGCGCCATTCTGGGTCAAAGTGGAAAATCCAGTACAGATCTTCCCAAGTGGGAATCCAGCGATAACGAGAATCGAACAGATTCGCCCAAAATGGATGTGGGCTGTAAAATAAAAGCTCGCAACCGGTGGGAGCGGATTGAAGAATCGATGCCAATAATTGATATCCATCCATCGGGTCGAGAAAAAAAATATCATCTGCACCGCCAGTTGTTTTTCCCCCGATGACCAATACCTGATTTGAACAAGTAAGATGACTAATTTTTGTCTGAATTCCGGATAGTTCTTCTGCCTCTTCAGTATTAATGACTTTAGACCATAGGTCGCTCTTTGGTGAAAATGACCAATCAGATCTATTTCGATGATCAAGCCTTGTTCTATAATCGCGGGCTATCTTCTCAAAATAGGGAGACCTGTGAATAATTCGTTTAACCCAAGGTTTGGTGGTCATAAAAAAATTTGTTGAAAGACTTATTTAACAAATAGAGAATCAGCAATCCTGCAATCGTTTGGAATCCGTAGGCCAGCAGATTTGCATATGCCAAGCCTTTCGCTCCTAATGGAGCTAAAAAGTATGCTGAAAATACTAAAATTACCCCCCAGATAATATTAACCCCAAAACTTAACCACATTTTATTAAAGGTGACAAGAAAGACTCCAATCGAACCGCCAAATACACGCATTACACCAACGAAGCACATAATGACGAGGACTGGGATCAAGCCATCAAATGAAGGCCCATATATTCGTACCAGTATCGGAGAGGCTATCAATAAAAATATGCTGATGAAAGAAGCTAACAATATTGGTAGAAATGTATTACTGATCGCTGCTTTCTTAAACCGAGTCCGATCATTCGTCGCATAAATATTTGACATAATTGGTTGACTAACATTATTCATCTGTCCTGGAATTATCGCGACTATTGTGATCAATTGTTCTACTGCAGTGAAAATTCCTAATTCTATATATCCTTTCGGGTATTGCACTAAGATTGCGCGGATCGCCCAAAACGTAAAGAATGGAATAATCCCAGATGCTAGGTTCGGTAGGTTAAAAGAGAGAAAGATATCGCGAAATTTATGGATATGGGGATAGGTAACGTTTATTTTTACTTGTCGTAGAGAACGCTTTAGATATATTCCTGAGATCAACCAAACCAAGGCTGCGGTAATTGTCATTCCACCGAGCATACCGGGAAGTTCCCAGAGTAAAACTCCCGCCAAGACGAGAATAAGTGTAATAATCGATCTTATGAAGTTAATGAATGCGATATTTCGGAATTCTTCAAGACCTGAAAGCGTCCCGATTTGAGGCTCGTTTAAAGCTGAAAAAATCAGTAAAATACCCGCAATCCTTAGTTCAAGAATAATCCCTGCGTTTTTAAGAATTACTTCAGATATCCACGGTGAAAAAATTATTAGGAATGAGCCAAGGGTTAAAGAAGAAAACCAAACTATCTTCGTTGAAAAACCAATCATTTCTCCAGCAAAATTCGGGTCACGGTCCCTATTTTCCCCGACCCAACGTTTGGTCATCAAACCGGTTGAAGCTGCAGCTACCAGTAAAAACAAGGATTGCGTTGATTGAATCATCCCAAAGCGGCCATAAATTTCACTGCCAAGCAATCGTGCTGCGATGATCATCGTTATAAATGTGCTGGCCTGAGCAATTCCAGTCCCTGCAACCATCCAGAAGGTTCCTGTAAAATAACGTTTTCTGAATGAACCTTCTGGAAAATATTTATTAAATTCTGAAACGACGAATTCTTGGTATTTGAGCATTACCAATCAGTTATTATGGCTGACCAATATGTGTTTCTCTATCCACTCATATGTGGATGTACAGATAGTCGGTATTGTGTTTCTTCCAACCTTAGGCGTTCTGCGACCAGGTAGGCATATTCTTAGTTCATCCGCCGTACCTTTACCGCTTTTATTACCCATCTCCCCCCACCATCCCCTTTTTCCTCAGTGCCACAAGCACGAAACCCGCCACAGTCAGCAGGTGCAGCACATACGAACCCAGGTAGACCAGCGCCAGGCCCTCGGCCCCGCGCTGCACGACTTGCACCAGCACACAAAACACCCCCGCCCACAACAGGTTGAGCAGGAAGCCCGCCCACCAGCGCCAAGGCTGTGAATACGGTTGATATGGCGAGCAGCGCCAGGCTGGCCAGGCGCAGCTCGTAGGCTAAGTCGGGGGCGTTGAGCGCCTGGTCCGCCAGGCGTGGGGCGGCAAGCAGCACCGCCACTGCCAGCAGCACGGCCATGGCTCAGCTGACCAACATCGTCAAAGCAGCCGTATGCCCGGCGCGGCGCGGTTTGGTGTTGCGCAGGCTGGCCACCTGGCGAGTGGCTGTCAAACCCAGGGTCGGGCCGGCGAAGATGGCAAACACCCCCAGCGTGCTCTGGATCAGGCCTAGTTCCCCGTATTGGACCGTGCCGAGCATGCGCGCCAGCGGAAAGGAGGCCAACAGCGTCAGGCCCTGGGTGATCAGCGTTCCGGCCAGCACCCAAAACACGCCGCGCAAAAATCGCTGGTAATGCCCCTGGGATTGGAGGGTTTGCTCGAATTGACGGAACAACGGCCCGCGATTTAGAACAGAGGACAAGTCTTGAGCAGATCCAGGGGGTTAGTTCGCCGCCATCAGGAATGGAATTTCATCCAATCCAACAGGCGCTTGGGATAATAGGCCGGCCATAGCCAATCCGGCTGCGGCCGGTAGCGCCACTTCATATAGGCGGCGGAGGGGAAGAGCAGCGCGCCCAACAAGCGGGCGCGCGTGCGCTTCGGTAAGATTTCCAATGAAGCTTTTGTCGTTTCCAGAATGTTCGCAGAAGGCGAGTATTCTAGAAACGAGGTCATTTCTGCATAAGTCTGGTTGGAATCAGGTTCAAGACGCCGGCGCAGCAGGCGCAGGTCGTACAACCAGATCAAGCGTGGGTTGTCGGGGTGCTGGCGCAGCAAATGCTCGCAACAGTAGCGATAGGTAAACGATTCAAATAATTTGCTGCGCAAATTATTTGAATCAAAAAATAGATCGGCAGGCAGGGGCTGGCCTCCAGGCAGGCACCAGTGCAGCTCGAGCGAGATGGACTGGGCGGGGCCGCCGTGCAGCACGGCGTGGTTGGTCAGTTTGTCCAGGCGGTAGCCGATCGCCTGGGCGGCGCGCACCGCTTTCAGCAGATCGCTGGGCTGCGCCAGCAGGTCCAGGTCGTTCATCGGGCGCAGGGCCGGGTCGGGGTAGACCGTCCAGGCCAGGGCGGCGCCTTTGAGCGGCAGGTAAGCCAGTCTGGACCGGCTGAAAGCAGTCTCCAGGCGCTCCAACTCGTGCCTGAGCGCCAGGCTGCGCGCCACGCTTTGGTAATATACTTTCTCGAGAGACGAAAACGCTGGATAATCCCCTGGCGTTTTCGTCGCCTGCCAGGCATGGTAGAGCAGCGGGGCTACGCCGTGGGCGATCGCCTGGGGAATCAGAGTTCCCAATTCTTCCTGGGTGAAATCCGCCCAGGAAGATCGGCCGGTCAACAGATTCCAGAGGTCTTCAAGCGGATTATCGCAGGGCATGGTCGTCCGCCTCGACCATCATGCGAACAAGTTCTTCGAAGGAAACGCTGGGTTCCCAACCCAGCTCATGCCGGGCTTTGCAGGGGTCGGCCACCAGTTGCGCCGCCTCGGGCGGGCGTATCAGTTGTGGATCCTGGATGACATAGTCGTTGTAGTCCAGGCCCAGGCAGCCAAAAGCCAACTCGCAGAAGTCACGCACCGAGTGAACCGACCCAGTGCCGATGACATAGTCGCTGGGATCGGCTTGCAGCATCAGCCACATGGCGCGCACGTGGTCGCCGGCGAAGCCCCAATCCCGGCAAGCTTCCAGGTCGCCCAGGCGCAGTTCCCTGGCCAAGCCATGTTTGATGCGCGCCGCGCTCTGGGCAATCTTGCGCGTGACAAATTCAGGGCCACGGCGTGGGCTTTCGTGGTTGTATAAAATCCCGCAGCATGCATGCAGGCCGTAGCGCTCGCGGTAGCGTACGACGCTCCAGTGAGCGTAGAGCTTGGCGATGCCGTACGGATTGCGCGGGTGGAACGGGGTGAGCTCGTTCTGGGGCGTCTCGACGGGCACACCGAACATCTCGCTGGTAGAAGCCTGGTAAAAACGCGCCTGGGGCGTCACCCGGCGCATGGCTTCCAGCAGGCGGGTCACCCCCAGGCCGGCGATATCGCCTACCTGCACCGGCGCGCTCCACGAGCCGGCCGGGAAGGAGGGCGAAGCCAGGTTATAGATTTCGTCGGGGCGGGTTTCCTCGAGCGTGCCCATCAGGGAGGACTGGTCGCTCAGGTCGCCCTCGACGAGGTCGATCCGGTCGAGCAGGCGCTCG
>JAYRNN010000236.1:0-27748 GCA_041912175.1 Anaerolineales bacterium
ATCTGGTACCTGTGCCGCCAGTACGACGCACAAGAGGCCCTGGAAATGGGCCTGGTCAACAAGGTTGTGCCTGTTGAGCAACTCGAACAAGAAGGCATTATCTGGGCGCGCGAAATTCTAGAAAAAAGCCCGCTGGCCATCCGCTTCCTTAAATCAGCTTTCAATGCTGAAACAGACGGGCAGATTGGTATTCAAGAACTGGCAGGCAATGCCACGATGTTGTTTTATATGACAGAAGAAGGTCAGGAAGGGCGCAATGCCTATTTACAAAAACGCTCGCCTGATTTTCAGAAATATCCCTGGAGACCATAGGGTTTTCCTAATCCTGGTGGATTGATGATGCAGAGAAATGATACGCTCGGAGATTGGCTTGAGCAGCGGGCGCGCTGCTCGCCAGCGCAACCCGGCCTGGTTTACAAACAGTCATGCTGGGATTTCCGCGCCATGCACCAGGAGGTCGATCTACTGGCGAACCGGTTGGCCGGCGAAGGCGTGCACTCCGGTGAACATGTGGCTGCCTTGCTTCCCAACTGCCCAGAAGCTGTCTTCTTGGTGCACGCCCTGGCGCGGCTAGGCGCGATACTCGTTCCCTTGAACCTGCGTCTTAGCCCGACCGAGCTGACCTGGACGATGGTTCAGGCAGACTGTGCTTTTCTGGTTCATAACGCGCAGACACTGTCGATTGTCGATCCGTTGAACCCGGCCACTCAGACTGAAACGTCCCGGCCGATCCGGATCAATCTAAACGAGCTAACCAATCATCGCTTCGCAAAAAACGCTCGCAAGAACGAGGGGACAGCGTATGCGCTGCAAGACCATCTCAGAGACGATGTCCAAGCGGCGCCCGATAGCCAGGAGCTGGAGCGTATCCAGGCCATTATCTTCACCTCCGGGACAACCGGTAAACCGAAAGGCGCTCAACTGACCTTCGGAAACCACTTTTACAGCGCCATATCCTCGGCCTTTCGCCTGGGGGTCGATCCAAAGGACCGCTGGCTGGCCACGCTGCCGCTATTTCATGTCGGCGGACTCGCGATCCTGTTTCGATCTTGCCTGTATGGGACCACTCTGGTCTTGCAAGACGGGTTCGATCCCCAGGCTGTCCTCAACGCCATCTCCGATCACAACATCAGCCTGGTCTCCCTGGTGCCCACCATGCTGCACCGTCTTTTGGAGTTGCCAGGGTCAGTCCCCATCATGAAGCGCCTACGTGCTATTTTGCTGGGCGGCGCTGCGGCGCCTCGACCGCTGCTCGAACGCGCCCTGGCGGCCGGTTTGAACCTGGCATTGACGTACGGCATGACTGAAACAGCCACCCAGATTGCTACGGCTTCACCCGCCGAGACACGTCGCAAACCCGGCAGCGTTGGAAAACCATTGCTATTCTGCCGGTTGCGCATCCTGGACGAGACAGGCCACTCGCTGCCCGAAAGCCAGGTAGGACAGATAGCCGTGTCTGGCCCGGTCGTGATGGCAGGCTATTATCGACAGCCAGGTCAATCGGGGGAAAGCGAGCCCTCTCAAGAGCTCCTTACCGGCGACCTGGGATATGTGGATGGCGATGGCGATTTGTGGGTATTACAGCGCCGAAGCGATTTAATCATCTCCGGCGGCGAGAATGTCTACCCGGCGGAAGTTGAAGCAGTGCTGCTATCCCACCCACGCGTTGAAGCAGCCTGCGTGGTTGGCATCGAACACCCAGAATGGGGCCAGCAGGTAGCTGCAGCCGTTGTCGCGCAGCCGGATGCAGATCTCACCGATACTGAGGTAATCGCATTTTGTCGCCAAAACCTGGCTGCATATAAGATTCCGCGCCGCCTGGTTTTCCTGGAGAAGTTGCCCCAGACTGAGACGGGCAAAGTGATCCGCAGCCGAGTCATTGAAATGATGGATCGTAATCCTGAAGAATAGCTGGTAAAAATGAACGAAACGATCGAAAATCCTTCTACTGAGAGCCGCACCCTACCGGTGAGCATTGGGCAGAACCTGACCATCGGTGGACCAACTATCGTGTTGATGTGCGGCCCCTGTTCCGTCGAGTCTTATGATCAAGCGCATACCGCCGCTCGCCTCATTCACCAGGCCGGCATCCGCGTGCTGCGCGGCGGGGCATTCAAGCCGCGCACCTCACCGCACTCTTTTCAAGGCTTGGGTGAAGAGGGATTAAAAATTCTACGTGCAGTTGCCGATGAATTCGGTCTTTTGGTCATCACTGAAGCTTTGGGCGTGGAGCAATTGGACCTGGTAGCCAGCTACACAGACATTATCCAGATTGGCAGCCGCAATATGCAACATTTTCCTTTGCTCTGGGCTGCAGGAGCGCAGGATAAACCCGTCCTACTCAAGCGCGGATTTATGTCCACCTTGCATGAATGGTTAATGGCAGCCGAGCATATTTCCAGCCGGGGCAACCAAAACATCATCCTCTGTGAGCGCGGCATTCGTGGATTTGATGCTTCCACACGGAATGTATTAGACGCCAACGCCATCGCCCTGGTTAAACAAACCACCCATTTCCCTGTCATTTCCGATCCCAGCCACGCCAGCGGTCGCAGCGACCTGGTCTTGCCAGCCGCCCGCGCCTCTATCGCTGCTGGCGCAGATGGCTTACTGGTCGAATTTCATCCACACCCGCAAGCAGCGCTTTCTGACGGCGACCAATCCTTGCCGCTTTCGATGCTGCCAGATTTTGTCGAGCAGACCCATCGCATTGCTGCCGCCATGGGAAGATCTCTTATCTAATCCCGTCGCTCTTTCCTTAATTGTTATGATTGTTGATTAGAAAAGCTTCACTGCCCAGATCGACAATCATAGTACGGTTCTTCTCCAGTCATCTTGTAATATTTTAAATTCCCCTTATAAGACTTATATTATCTAAATTCGTCCTTGACATTTCTTATCACCTAAAATAAAATTTAGGTAAGCTTAAATTCAATTTTCGGGTTTCACAATTCCCCCGTTTACCCAGTCAGAATGTAGAGGTAAAGATGACACAGAAGAAAATATCCAGACGAGACTTTCTTAGAGCAGGCGGTTTAACGGTTCTGGGCACCATAGGAGCGGCGGCGCTAGGCCAGGTCGGTCAACCTGTAAAAAGCGCGCCATTAGCGCAAATGGATCACAACCACACGGATGCAATGGCAATGGCGGTTGGCGAGGTAAACCATACGCTGAACGGGTTTAACCCGTCGGACATCATGACGGATTTCGATTACGGCAAGGTATCCACCCTCGCAGACGGTCGAACGCTGCGTGAATACGAAATTATTGCAATTAATAAGGATGTAGAGATCATCCCGGGGATTATGTTTCCCGCCTGGACCTATAACGGGCGTATTCCCGGTCCTACCATTCGCTGCACAGAAGGCGATTTGATTCGCATTCGCTTTTCGAATGGCAGCAGCCACCCGCATTCCATGCATTTCCATGGCGTTCACACTGCGGAGATGGATGGCGTCCCGGGTACGCCGGGCATGATCCAGCCGGGTGAACAATTCACCTATGAATTCGATGCAGAGCCATTTGGGCTGCACTTGTACCATTGCCATGCCGCGCCCCTGGCCAGGCATATCGCCAAAGGGTTGTATGGGGCATTCATCATCGATCCCAAAGGAGGCCGCCCACCGGTTGACCGCGAGTTTGTGATGGTTATGAGTGGATTCGATGTGGACTTCGATGATCAGAATGATTTTTATGCAGTGAACGCCATCCCCTTTCATTATCAGCAATACCCGATCCAGATCAAAGTTGGGGAAAAAGTGCGCGTTTATCTGGTCAACATCTTAGAGTTTGACCTGATCAATAGCTTTCACTTGCATGCCAACTTTTTCAATTTTTACCCGACAGGGACAAGCCTGACTCCTAGCGAATACACAGATACGATCATGCAGACTCAGGCTCAGCGAGGCATCCTGGAGTTTTCTTACAAATATCCCGGCAATTATATGTTCCACGCACACAATACGGAATTCGCAGAATTGGGATGGACCGGGAACTTTGAGGTCACCCGATAAGGAGATTGAAATGGCAGAAAAATCCGCTTCACCATCCAAATTGCAGCCATTTAACCCGGTCACAATTGCGTTGTTAATCCTTCCGCTGGTAATTTTGGGCGGTGTAATCTGGCTGTTCCTGACAACCGGGGGAGGCCTGAAGTTGACTTCACCCGCGCCTCTCGAAACCCTGACCCTTGAGCGGTATATGCTAAAACCTGGGCAAATCGATATCCTCATGCGCAATGCCGGGCCAGAACCAGTCCAAATTGCCCAGATCATTATTAATGATGCAGTCTGGCCATTCACAGTCTCTCCAGGCCCAGAAATACCTCGTTTACAAACCGCAACTGTCCATCTAAATTATGGCTGGTCGCATGGCGAGACTTATGGTATCCGTTTGTTCACTACAAATGCGCTACCGTTTGACATCGAAATCCCGGTGGCTTTTGAAACCGCCGGGATGAACAGCCGCACGTTCCTAAGCTTTGCGCTGATTGGGTTGTATGTCGGCGTTATCCCAATTTTCCTGGGCCTATTCTGGTTTCCGGCGTTGCGCCGCTTAGGCCGCCGCTGGATGACATTTTTAATGGCGCTTACAGCCGGGTTGCTGGTTTTCCTGGGGTTAGATACCCTGGCCGAGGCTTTGGAGCAAGCGCAAGGCATTCCGGGACCCTTTCAGGGGATTGGCCTGATTGGGATTGGCGTCGTCGGGACTGCTTTCCTGCTGGATGCAATCTCGAAAAAGCAAGTATCGACAGGAAAAAGCGAGGCTTCACAGCGGCTGGCTCTGGCATACATGATTGCAGTGGGCATAGGGCTACACAACCTGGGCGAGGGACTGGCAATTGGCGCAGCATATAATGTTGGCGAGATCGCTCTAGGTTCATTCCTGGTGGTTGGTTTTATTATCCAGAATATCACAGAAGGTCTGGCCATCATCGCCCCCGTCCTGCGAGACCGCCCTGGCGTCAAAAACCTGGCTTTGATGGGCTTGGTTGGGGGGGCGCCGGCAATTCTTGGCGCATGGATCGGCAGCGCCTCGCCCTCGCCTGCTCTGTCTGTATTATTCCTCGCCATCGGTACTGGCGCCATTTTCGAAGTGGTTTACGAGATTGCCAGGTTGGTCCAAAAGGATACTGCGCGCCAGCCTATGCCCTTGACGGTCTTCTCAGGGGTTGTGACAGGTATGCTATTGCTGTGGGTAACCGGATTACTTATAAAATAACAGGCGGCATGATGACTGATAAATTACTAATCATACTGATGACACTGTGTTTTTTTATTGCTGGCTGTGGTGGGCAAGCCCATGCTGGGGCAATCGGCGACCCACTGGCCGGAAAAGCCTTATTTCAACAGACCACAATCCGAGAAGCGCCTGCCTGTTCAACTTGTCACTCCACAGAACCAGGCAAAGTCATTGTAGGGCCTTCGCTGGCAGGAGTCGCATCACGCGCTGAAAAGCGCATTCCTGGCGCCTCCGCAGAAGCTTATTTACGAGCAAGTATTACCAAACCGAACAGCTTTATCGTGGAGGGTTTCCCCAGGGATATCATGTACTCGCGCTTCCAGGAAGTTTTAACGGATGCGGAGATCAACAATCTACTCGCCTATCTATTAACGCTGAAATAAGGAGCGCATGATTTAGAATTTTCCGACGATCAATCCCAATGAAAATAAGATACTGTAGATCAATGCCAATTGGCCTGTACCACCCAGGGCCTTATTCAACGGCCTGCCTCGTTGAGTCCACACCAGGCGGATGAGCGAGAACGCCTGTGGGATGCTTGCCCAGGCCAGGAACACCCAGGCCGGGCCCAATCCCTGTAGCCAGATCAATAGCGGCGCCAGGTAAGCTCCAATGACCAACAGGAGATACTCCCAACGGGTCCTATTCACGCCCAGGTGCACTGCCAGAGTCCGCTTGCCGGCCGCCCGGTCCGTTTCGATATCGCGTAGATTATTCACCACCAGGATGGCAGTGATTAGAAAGCCCATCGGTAAAGCCGCCCAGAACGCCAACCAGCTTAAGCGCAGCGTCTGTATATAATATGTGCCACACACCGCTGCCAGGCCAAAGAAGATAAACACGGCGAGATCGCCTAATCCGTAATACCCCAGCGGAAACGGACCACCCGTATAAGCAATCGCCGCAGTAATTGAAGCCAGGCCAATGGCAACCACCGGCCAGCCGGCCGTAAGGGTCAGGTATACCCCCAGCGCTGTCGCCAGGCCAAAACAGATCCACATCCCCGCTAATACCTGCCGTGGCGCCAGCAATCCAGCCTGGGTGACCCGCATCGGTCCCAGACGTTGGGAAGTATCCGCGCCTCTGTGAAAATCGAAAACATCATTGGCCAGGTTCGCTCCGATTTGGAGTAAGAGCGCTGCCAACAAGGTTGCTACGCCGGCCCAGAAATGGAAGGAGCCATCCCAATAGGCCACCGCGCTGCCAACAATTACAGGCGCAGTCGCGGCCGGCAGCGTTATGGGTCGCGCTGCCAGTGTCCAGATTTGCCAGGAAGACAATTGCGCATTATTTTCCGTCATAAATATCGAGTGGTGGATCGACCAGGGCTTCTCGCCTTTTATTGAAAAAAGATCGACTGCACGCCAAGTATACCTGGTTAACGTCAATTCGGGCTATGAGGCTTTTGGGATAATTTGGGCGGCGAAGCTGCCCAAATTATCCCAAAAGAAGACCCATTTCATATAAATGATATCAACACGGCTCCCTTAGAAATCAATGAGTAAGCGCGCGGGGCAGCCTAAAAATCCGCTATAATAGAAAACTAAAGAACGCCGGGCATTCGAAAATGGATGGTAATCCTAACGGTATTCGTATTCGGATAACCTGTGCGATTATTTACAAATATAAGGGTATTGCAAATGAAACGTACTTTACAGGTGATCGTGTTGACTGCCTGCCTGGCGCTGCCAGGAGTACTGGCGAACACCCCATCAGCACTAGCGGCAGCCGTCGCCAACTCACCCCAGAATTCTAGCCCGGTATGCCTACCAGGCGTCTACTTACAAAACCCGGGCAACTGCACACCGATCGGCCCTTCCGCTTATTTGACGGGTATGGCACAAAAGGGCGTAACATTCCCCTTAACGACGCTCGCAGCTTCAAAGCCAGCCTTTGACCTGACTTACGTGGATTATCGCTACGGGCAGGTTCACAACTTAAACGCTCCTGTCTATGGCTCAGTGGAAGATGCTATGACCGGCAACAAATCCAAGGCTGTCCAGCGCGTGGATTCAAGTTTTGCCTATATTTCTTATACGGACGAAACGATGGTCGATGGACGGCGCTTCTACATGGTAGATCAGGGCTTGTGGATGACGGCCAATGATGTAGCGCGCATTGGATCGGTACCTTTATTTCAAGGCTTAACGTTCACACGCACCCCCGATCGTCCTTTTGGCTGGATACTCGCATACCTGAGCCCAGGTCCGGTCGAAACCAAACGCACGCCCGGATATGATGTGCAAGATTATACCGGTCACGGCTTTAACAATCATGAAATTGTCCAGGTTTATGCCACTCAAAAAGTTGGCAGCGACGATTGGTACATGGTTGGCCCTGATGAATGGGTGCCACACAATATGGTGGCGCGCGTGCTCCCCATCTCCCAGCCTCCTCAGGGCGTGACCGGTGAGCGCTGGATCGAAGTCAATCTTGACGAGCAGACCCTGTCGGTTTACGATCAAAACCAACTCGTCTTCGCCACGCTAATCGCCAGCGGCCTCGAACCCTTTTGGACACGCCCGGGTCTGTTTCAAATCTCATCCAAGCTGCCCACCACCCCCATGCGCGGCTCTTTCGAGGCCGATCATTCGGACGCTTACTACTTAGAAGATGTCCCCTGGACGATGTACTTTGATCAGGCGCGCGCCTTGCATGGCGCTTACTGGCGGGCTAACCTCGGTTTTCCCCAGTCACACGGCTGTGTAAATCTATCGGTAGGCGACGCTCATTGGTTGTTTGATTGGGCAAAGGAAGGCGACTGGGTATACGTCTGGGACCCATCCGGTAAAACTCCCACAGATCCCAGCGTATATAGCTCGGGAGGCTACTAATTGCAATCTTGGATTGGCGACAAGATGGGTTTGCGCAAAACACGGCGCAAACCCATCTTGTTATTAGCGCTTCTTCCAATTCTACTGGCGTCCTTGGCTTGCCGGATAAGCTTGGCGACCACGTTGGCTCATCCTACGAGCACGCCTACCACCTCACCGACCAACACGCTGCGACCCCCTTCTCCCACTTCGACATTTACACTAACACCGCTTCCGCCCACTGCCACCCTTTCGCCGACCCCCACACGCACTGCTACTGCCACCCCGCGGCCAACTGCATCCCCAAGACAACTGCTCGTGTTAAAAGAATTGTGGAACACGGTTAACCAGAATTATCTCTACGAAGACTTCAATGGCCTGGATTGGGAGGCTGTATATCAAGAGTACCGCGCTCGGGTCACGGCTGGCATAAGCGATGAAGAATTTTATCAAGCCATGGATGAAATGATCGCTCGCCTGGGAGACGATCATTCAATCTTTTTTAGTCCAGAAAAGGCGGCAGATGAAGACGCAGACTTTAAGGGCAGTCATGAATTTGTGGGCATCGGTATCGTTACTAACGATGTACCCGAACGTAAACGTGTGACGATTGTCCTGGTCTTTCCAGACAGCCCGGCTGAAAAAGCAGGCTTGCGGGCTCACGACAGCATCCTGGCCGTGGATGATCTACCCATCCTGGATGAGAATGGCGACCGGCGCGATCTTTTGCGCGGCGCCGTCGGCAGCCAGGTAACATTGACCGTACAATCCCCCGGCCAGGAGCCACGCCAGGTGAAGATCATACGACAGCAGATTGACAGCGGGCTCCCGGTGCCATACCAGGCGCTGACGAGTCCAAGCGGAAAACGCATCGGCTACCTGATGCTCACCACGTTCAATGATGAGACTGTACCGCGTAAAGTCCGTAAAGCCTTACAAGCACTGCGCTCAGGAGGCCGAGTAGATGGATTAATCCTGGATAACCGCCAAAACGAAGGTGGAGCAAATACTGTTTTCGAAGACGTCCTGGCCTATTTCGAAGATGGCAAGCTTGGTGATTTTGTTAACCGTTCGGGCGGGGAGGCGCTGTACGTTGAAGGACTTGATATTCTAAATTCTCAGAATATTCCTTTAGTCGTATTGGTTGGCCCAGGCACTGCCAGTTTTGGAGAGATTTTTTCCGGCATTTTACAGGATACCCGGCGCGCTTTTCTGGTCGGCCAGACCTCTGATGGAAACGTCGAGATTCTGTATATCTATGAGTTTTCGGATGGTTCACGCGCCTGGATTGCTCACGACCGATTTAGACCACTCAACCATCCCGACCAAGATTGGGAAAAAACCGGCATTGTACCTGATTTGACAATCCAAAGCAATTGGGATGAGGTCACCATGGAGACCGATCCCGTCATCCAGGCCGCATTAAAGCATCTCGATCAAAGGTAAATGTTGCATTGCGTCATATTGCATCTGCATATGGGCTATGGTAAACTGAGATTACGTTTCCTTTAGCCTGTCAAAATCTACTGCAGAAGGCCCATTTCTTCCCCTGGAGGAGTCGCTATGCTTACCACATTGGAAAAAGTCTTCTTCGTATTGCTGACGCTGGGTTCTCTTTATTTTGCAATTATCTCCATCAAGCGAATTGTGCGCATCATCGGTCGGGGGAACGGCGAAGCCGATCGGAATCTCATTTCGAAGCGTTTGTTTCCCACACTAGCCAAGACCGTAACGCTCCTACCAACATTTAAAATTCGCTTAGGGCCGAGCATTTTGCACGCTTTTATCGCCTGGGCTTTCATATATTATCTCTTGGTCAACCTGGCTGACGTCCTGGAAGGTTTCATTCCGAATTTCCATTTCCTGGGCGTGGGTAGTCTGGCTGGGGTTTACCGGCTGATCGCTGATATCCTCTCAGTAGCAGCCCTGACGGCTATGCTGTTTTTTCTGGCGCGGCGCTTCATCGTAAAAACGCCCGAACTACGCACTCGCCCAGAGATCTACCTGAATCCTTCTGCGCGTACCGGCATCTTGCGCGACTCAGCCATCGTGGGTGGCTTCATTTTGATACACATCGGTTCACGCTTCATTGGCCAATCGATTGCCATCGCCTTGGAAGGCAGCGATCCATGGCAGCCATTCGCCTCGCTTGTGGCTAACTTATGGAGCAATTGGAGTACAAGCGCCCTGGTGGTAGCCGAACACGTGACCTTTTGGCTGGCTGTGGGCACCATTTTGCTCTTCATTCCTTACTTCTTGTATTCGAAGCATATCCATCTCTTCTTCGCCCCGATCAATTTTTTACTCAAGCCCGAGCGGCGCTCGATGGGTGAATTAGACAAGATCGATTTTGACGACGAGAGCCTGGAGCAATTCGGCGCTACACGCCTGGAAGACCTGCACTGGGAACAAATCATGGATGCTTATGCCTGCATCCAATGCTACCGCTGCCAGGAAGTCTGCCCGGCTTACAATACCGGCAAGGTGCTTTCGCCAGCCGCCATGGAAATCAACAAGCGTTACTTCATCAACCAGGAAGGCAAACGCCTGGCAAATGGCGAGACGACTTCGAAGACATTGCTCGAAATGGCCATCCCGGCCGAAGCCGTGTGGGCATGTACCGCCTGCGGCGCATGCGTTCAGATTTGCCCGGTCAATAACGAGCCGATGCGCGACATTCTCAATATCCGCCGCGCCCTGGTATTAATGGAAAACCAGTTCCCCAAGCAGCTTCAGACTGCCTTCCGCGGTATGGAACGCCAGGCTAACCCGTGGGGTGTATCCCCGGCCGAGCGCATGAAATGGGCAGATGGGCTGCAAGTTCCCACCATTGACGACAACCCCGAACCAGAAATCCTTTGGTGGGTCGGCTGTGCGCCAGCCACGGATGCCCGGGCCCAGAAGACCGCCCGAGCTTTCGCTCATATTTTGAACACGGCCGGGGTTAATTACGCCGTACTGGGAGAGGGAGAGCAATGCACAGGCGACTCGGCCCGGCGGGCGGGCAAAGAAGACATCTTCTTTGGGCTGGCCACGGCCAACGTCGAAATTTTAAACGAGGTGAAACCCGGCCGCATTGTCACCACCTGCCCACACTGCCTGCACACCTTAAAGAACGAATACCCTGCTTTTGGCGGCAACTACGAGGTGATTCACCATACCCAACTCATCAACGAATTGATCGCCGGGGATCGTCTTAAGCTGAATCCACAAGCTCCGAACCAGAATCTACGACCGAAGATGACTTTTCACGATCCATGCTACCTCGGCCGCCAGAACAATATCCTGGAAGAACCACGCCAGGACCTGGCCAGGTTGGGTATAAACCTGGTCGAGATGGCCCGCAGCGGCGAAAAATCCTTCTGCTGCGGCGCGGGCGGCGCACAGATGTGGAAAGAAGAAGAGCACGGCAGCCAACGGATCAACGCGGCTCGTTTCCAGGAAGCGCTGGCCAGCGGCGCAGAAGCCATCGCTGTGGGCTGCCCGTTCTGTATGGTGATGCTCACCGATGCCCGGAAAGACGCCAACAGCGAAATCGAGGTGCTGGACGTAGCAGAGATCATTGCCCAGCAGATATGAATAATCTGATTGATGAAAATGAATTTCGACCCCTTTTCTCCTGAATTTCAGAAAAATCCATATCCGACCTATTCCATGTTACGCGAAGAAGCGCCAATTTTATGGCGCTCAGAGACGCAACTCTGGTATGTCAGCCGCTACGAAGATGTGTCAGCCCTGCTCAGAGACCGGCGTCTGGGGCGAGGGATGGGAAATCCACAGCGTCCATTACCCTTGGCGCCTGGCCTAGACGCATTCCAACGCTTGAGCGATTATTCCATGTTTGACATGGAACCGCCCGATCACACCCGAATAAGGCAATTGGTATCGCAAGTATTTACACCCAGAAGAGTTGAGGCGCTTCGCCCCCAGGTCGTAGCGGCAGCGAAGGAACTACTCGACCTGGCGCTGGCCAAAGATCAATTTGACTTGTTGGAAGACTACGCTGTTCCCCTGCCGGTGCGGGTAATTGCAGACCTGTTGGGTGTGCCCCAAGCCGACCGGCCGCGTTTGCGCCCCTGGTCAGCAGCGATTGTCGCCATGTACGAATTAAGCCATACTTCGGAACAAGAAAAACGTGCTTCTCAAGCTGCCCTCGAATTCTGGGATTACCTGCGCTGGTTGGCCGGCAAGCGCCGCAACAACCCACAGGACGACTTGATTAGCGCGCTGGCGGCCGTCACAGATGTGGCAAGCGGGGCCCGCCTGAGCGAAAACGAGCTAATTGCCACCTGCATCTTGCTGCTCAATGCAGGACACGAAGCCACTGTCAATGGCTTTGGAAACGGAATGTATGCTTTGTTCTGCTATCCTGAGCAGCTTGCCATGTTAAGAGCCCAACCTACACCAGAATTGACGCGCACTACGGTCGAGGAAATGCTGCGTTACGATACGCCCTTACAGTTATTTAAACGCTGGGTTCTGGAAGATATGGAATTTCAAGGCAACCATTTTCAGCAAGGGCAGCAGATCGTATTATTCTTTGGTTCAGCCAATCGCGACCCTCTCAAATTCAAATCTCCTGATGAGCTAGACATCGCGCGCACCGATAATCCGCATATATCTTTCGGAGCAGGCATCCATTTCTGCCTGGGAGCTCCACTTGCGCGACTCGAATTAAACACCGCCTTGAGCACGCTGTTCCAGGGTGCTCCGCGCTTGCGCTTGCTCGATACGCCAGTTTGGCGCGACTCGTATGTTATCCGAGGGTTAAAATCGCTCCAGGTAAGTCAATAAGGGTTGAGCTAACCCATGCGCCAAATTCTGACCAACTTGCTCTGTAATTCTCATAAAATATTCGATATAATCAGACAAACTGACCAAACCTTATCTAGTTGATGGGGACCCTTACTCTATGACTGACTTCGCCGTTTCCAACTCCTTGATGGAACGATCTCTTGGACCAGAAGAAATCTTGGCCGATTATCGCCTGGTCTATCGCAGCCGCCAGGCAAGCCTGATCGGGCGGCGTGAGGTAATGAGTGGCAAAGCTAAATTTGGCATCTTCGGCGATGGTAAAGAATTGCCGCAGATCGCCATGGCGCACGCTTTTCGCCCAGGCGACTGGCGTTCTGGCTACTACCGCGACCAGACTTTGGCTTTCGCCACCGGCATGAGCACTTTGCAGGAGTTCTTTGCCCAACTCTACGCGCACACCGATGTAGAAGCGGAACCAGCCTCAGCCGGGCGGATGATGAACGGTCACTTCGGCTCTCGCAGTTTGAACACAGATGGATCGTGGAAAGACCTGACCATCCAGCCAAATTCGGCTTCAGATGTGTCGCCGACGGCATCGCAAATGCCGCGCGCAGTCGGCTTAGCGTATGCATCCAAGCTATATCGTCAATTGGATGAGCTGCGATCCTTTACCCAATTCTCCAAAACCGGTCAGGAGATTGTCTTTGCTACCATCGGCAACGCCTCTGCCGCTGAGGGACTGTTTTGGGAGTCGATCAACGCCATTGGGGTGCTGCGCGTACCGGCAATTGTAACGGTATACGATGATGGTTATGGAATCTCTGTCGCCAATGAGAATCAAATTGCCAAAGAAAACATTTCTGAGCTTTTGTGGGGATTTCGCCGCCCGCCTGGTGAGTGCTGCGATGGCTTTGATATCTACGTCATCAAGGGCTGGGATTATCCGGCGCTGATCGATGCGTACCAGAAAGCTGCTGAAACTGCTCGCGACGAAGGGATGCCATCCATCGTACATGTTTCCGAATTGACGCAGCCACTGGGACATTCGACTTCCGGCAGCCACGAACGCTATAAGTCCAAAGAACGCCTGGAATGGGAAGCCGCTTACGACTGCAATCGAAAGTTCCGCGAATGGATCATCGCTCAGGAGATTGCCTCTTCGCAAGAGCTTGATCGCATGGAGGAAGAAGATCGCCAGACCGTCGAAGACGCCCGCCAGCGTGCCTGGCAAGCCTATTTAAACCCAATTCTGGAAGATCGGCAGCAGGTCACGACTCTTCTCGAGGATTTGATCCGTAGCTCTGGGCGATCTGACGAGCTCGAAGCGCTTAAAACAAGGCTTCAAAGCGCCCAGGCCCCGCTCCGGCGTGACTTGAGCATCGCCATCCGCCAGGCGTTGATGATCACGCGTGAAGAAACCGACCCGGCCCGCCAGGCTCTGCATAAGCTCCACGGTCGCTTTGAAGCCGCCGGTCAAGACCGTTATGGCTCACATCTTTACCTGCAAGGGCCAGGCTCGGCGTTAAATGTACCCGAAATCAAACCGATTTATTCACAAAATTCCGCTTCGGTTTACGGCTTTGAAGTATTGAACGCTTGTTTCGACGCGGCCCTGGCAAGAGAACCGCGCTTGATCGCCTTCGGCGAAGATGTCGGGCGGTTGGGAGATGTCAACCAGGGCTTTCGCGGTTTGCAGGATAAACATGGCCCGCTGCGCGTCGCGGATACTGGCATCCGCGAGGCTACGATCCTGGGCCAGGCAATCGGTATGGCGCTGCGCGGCCTGCGCCCATTGGCTGAGATTCAATACCTGGACTACCTGTTATACGCTTTGCAGCTCATTTCGGACGATCTGGCGACACTATCCTGGCGTACCAAAGGCGGGCAGCGTGCGCCAGTTATAATCCGCACGCGCGGCCATCGTCTGGAAGGCGTGTGGCATTCGGGCTCCTTAATGGCAGGCATCCTGGGCCTGTCACGCGGCATCCATGTGTTGACGCCTCGGGATATGACCCGTGCAGCCGGATTTTACAACACACTACTGCGCGCTGAAGAACCCGCTTTGGTCGTAGAAGTCCTGAATGGGTATCGCATCAAGGAGAGGCTTCCTGATAATATCGGGGAATTCACCCTTCCGTTCGGCGTTCCAGAAATCCTGCGTTCCGGCGAGGATCTCACGCTAGTCACTTACGGCGCGTGTTGCCGGATTGCCCTGGACGCGGCGGAAACGCTCAGCAAGCTGGGCGTCGACGCAGAAGTCCTGGATGTACAAACCTTATTGCCCTTTGATATCCATGGACGTATTCTGGAATCGATCAAAAAAACCAGCCGGGTGATTTTCATCGACGAAGATGTACCTGGTGGGACAACAGCCTACATGCTGCAAGAGACGCTCGAAAAGCAGGGCGGTTATTCCTGGCTCGACTCGCCGCCGCGCACCCTCAGCGGACAAGCGCATCGCCCGGCTTATGGCTCAGATGGCGATTATTGGTCGAAACCAAATGCCGAGCAAATCTTCGATGCTGCCTACGAACTAATGCATGAGGCGATGCCGAAGAAATTTCCTTTATTCTAGTAGAACGGTTCGGCGCCAACGGGGTCCCTGAGCAACGCCCTATGCAATTATCCTCGGAGAGAAAATGCTGAAACAACCCTTGAATGCAATCGCCGTGATCATGCCACAATTAGGCGAATCGGTGGTGGAAGGTACGCTGACGAAATGGCTCAAGACTGTAGGCGAGCCGGTTAAAGAATTCGAGCCTCTTTTGGAAATCAACACCGACAAGGTTGATACCGAGGTGCCTAGCCCGACCTCGGGGATTCTGCTTGAAATCCTCGCCTCTGAGGGAACCGTAGTACAGGCGGGGGTTGCCCTGGCCTGGATCGGAACAGGAGAGCAGTCCTTTCGACCCACTCAGGACGAACCATCTGACGCCCACCCATCTAAACCACCAATCGCAACCACCGCTGCGGTGAACGAGGCAATTTCGGGCTCAGATTCGAACCGGCCTTACCCTACCACCGCCCCACCCTCGCCTGGCCGGAACGCTGAGTTAGGCTTTATCTCCCCGCTGGTATCGCAGATCGCGCGCCAACACGACATCGATCTGCATCAGGTCATTGGGAGTGGGCTGGGTGGTCGCATCACAAAACAGGATGTGCTGAAATTTTTGGAAAGAAAAGCAACCGAGCTGCAAAGCATGCAAGCTACGGGGCAATCCGGGGCCATGGCAGTTGGGCCGCGCGAAACCCAGCCAATCAGCTACCCACCCTATACATTTCCGGGCGACGAATTACGCCCGCTCAGTCTGGTGCGGCGGACAATCGCTGAGCACATGGTTTTCAGTGAGCGCACTGCTCCGCACGTGACTACCGTCATGGAAGCTGATTTGAGCAAGATCATCGCCCACCGCCAGGCAAATAAAGAAGGCTTTGCACAGGATGGCGCTAACCTCACCCTGACCGCCTATTTCGCATCTGCGGCCGTCGCAGCGCTCAAAGCCTATCCGCTGGTTAATTCTTCCTGGAGCGAGCAGGGCATTCTTATCCACCATGTCATCAACCTTGGCATTGCTGCTTCACTGGGAGAGGCCGGGTTGATTGTACCGGTCTTGCACAATGCAGATGGTCTGTCCCTGCTTGGCCTGGCGCGCGCCATCAATGACTTAGCCGGGCGAGCGCGCAGCCGCCAGCTCAAACCCGATGAAGTCAGGGGTGGAACCTTCACGATCACCAACCACGGCACGACCGGCTCGCTCTTTGCAGCGCCGATCATTAACCAGCCGCAGTGCGCTATCCTTGGAGTAGGCGTCATCCAGAAACGCGTCATGGTGATCACAGATGTCTCTGGCAATGACGCGCTGGCTATCCGCCCGATGGTTTATCTTTCCCTGACTTTCGATCATCGTATTTTGGACGGCGCCCTGGCGGACCAGTTCTTGAGTGAAGTGGTAAAATCCTTAGAAAATTACACCTGAGCCTATTTTCATGGGATTAACGATGCTATATTATCGTCAATCCTATGAAAATGAATGAATAATCAAAAAGGAGAATTTTTATGTCCGACTACGACGTCATCGTCATTGGAGCGGGGCCCGGCGGCTATGTTTGCGCGATCCGTGCTTCACAGCTCGGTTTGAAGACCGCTATTATCGATAAACAATGGTTAGGCGGAGTATGCCTGAACGTGGGCTGCATCCCATCCAAAGCACTCCTGAAGAATGCTGAAATCGCCCATACATTGCGTGAAAAAGGCAAAGAATTCGGCTTTTCGTTTGATAACCTGAAACTCGATTTCAGTGTGGCTGCCAGGCGCAGCCGCCAAGTCTCGGATCGCCTGGTTAAGGGCGTGGGTTTCTTGATGAAAAAGAACAAGATTGATGTCCACATGGGCGCCGCCAAAGTAACCGGACGAGATACGGTAACCGTAACTGCCGCAGACGGAAATGTGAGCGAGCTAAAAACTAAAAACATCGTAGTTGCCACCGGCGCTAGCGTGGCTGTGCCGCCTGGCTGGACCATCGACGGCGAGAAGGTCGTCACCTATCTGGAGGCGATCCTCCAGGAGAAGTTGCCCAAGTCGGCGGTGATCATCGGCGCAGGGGCTATCGGGGTCGAATTTGCTACCGTTTGGAATTCGTACGGCGTGGATGTGACTGTGGTCGAAATGCTGCCGCGCCTGGTTCCACTGGAGGACGAGGAAATCAGTACTGAGTTGGCCAGGGCTTTCCAGCGACGCAAGATCGCCAGCCTGGTGGGGCACAAAGTTAGCTCTCTGGAAGCCACCGAGAGCGGAGTGGAAGTCAAGGTACAGGGCGAGTCCGGGGAGAAGACTTTACAGGCCGAGCAAGCGCTGGTGGCGATTGGCTTCAAGCCGAACGGGCGCGGCCTGGGATTAGAAGAAGTGGGCGTTAAGCTGACAGAGCGCGGCGCGGTCGAAATCGACGACCGCATGGCTACAAATATCCCCGGCATCTGGGCGATCGGCGATGTTACCGCCAAGGTAATGCTGGCGCACGTTGGCTCAGCCCAAGGGATCGTATGCGCCGAGAATATCGCCGGCGTAGAAACCGTTAAGCTAGACTACGAAATGATGCCGCGCGCTACCTACTGCCAACCGCAGGTAGCCTCATTTGGCATCACCGAGGCCCAGGCAAAGGAGCGCGGTCACGAGGTCAAAGTTGGGCGCTTCCCATTCCAGGCCAACGGCAAAGCTCTAGGGCTGGGCGAATCGGCAGGTTGGGTCAAGATCGTTACCGATGCCAAGTTTGGCGAAATCCTGGGCGCACACATGATCGGCCCGGAGGTCACAGAACTGCTGCCTGAGCTGACATTGGCGCAGATGATGGAGTTGACTCCGGCCGAAATTGCCCGTAACGTGCACGCGCACCCCACGCTCAGCGAAACATTGATGGAAGCCGCACACGGCGTAGAAGGTCACGCAATCCATATCTAATGAAACTTGGAAGTCTCTACCCGGAAAAAGCCGGTTAGGGCGGTTCCTCAAGGTAGAGACTTCTCCCCCGTACGCGATCAATTCAACATCGACGCCGCTGTCCAGACTTACCTAAAAGCGGGCGCCATTTAACTATTCTCGCCTTTTTCCATAATTGACCGGTAGAATATTTCCGCTGCACGCATAACCTGCCTATAATTAGCACGTTCCTCGACCATGCGCCGGTTATGGCCCGCGGCGCGCTGACGCAAATCAGACTGATCCAGCGCGGCCAAAATCGCATCGGCCAACGCTTGCGGATCGCCTGGATCAACCAGCAGACCATTCACGCCCGGCGTGATCCACTCGCGTAAAGATTCAATATCTCCAACCACCGGAAAACAACCGCAGGCCAGGGCCTCGAGGAGTGTGTTGGGCGTGCCGTCATGCGTGCTGGGAGAAACAACCACCTGTGACCGGCGAAACAAATCCGCCATCTCGGGCCGCGACTGTGACGGCAAAAGCTCAACGCTGCCTGAAATGCCTTTCTCCTGCACCCAGGTTTGCGCCCGAGTCTCTCTGGCCATCGTTGGACAAATAAAGCGCGCCTCAGGGCAGCGCGCCAGCACCAGAGGAATAGCTGCAAAGAAGGCATCATTCCGGATGTAAGCCCGAAAGCCTCTAGGGTTGATCACCACCGGCTGATCCGGAGCCCTTTCCGATGGTTTAAAAAGATCGAGTTGGATGCCTCCGCCCCCCGGCAGCACCTGGTAGGATCGCCCCTGAGGGAAACCCCACTCCCATGCCAGGCGGATATCACGCTGACAGTCAGCGTGGATGGCATCTGCACGCTGCAGGGTGTGGCGTGTCAATCTACCCAGCCATGGATTGGCAGGCGCATGCAGTGTGAAATCGTTGCCCCAGATTGAGACCAACAGCGGGACTCTCGGCTTGGCCAAAGCTGCCAACATGCCCTCATAGGGGATACGCATGGCGTGCAGCAGATCTGGCTGCGTCTTTTCGATGATCTCGTGTAATTGCCCGGCCGCCCGCGGCAGGGTTAGCGGCCCCAGAAATTGGCGAATTGTCGTTCGCAGCCCAATCGGCGCGATTCTCCTCAGCCCGGCCCGACGCGCCGTTCCACCGCCTGGCGCTGGTTCTCCGGCCAGCCCACTGAAAGCGACATCCAGCGTATTCATACCGGCCAGGTTGAACGCTGGCGCGCAGGGGAAAGTCGAGGCCAGGTGAACTTCATGACCTTGATCGATAAAATACGCAATCCAGTTTAAAGCGATCGGGGAGCGGCCATCGGCTACAAATAAAATGCGCATCCTGTGCTGAGAATCCATCAATTCATTATACCGCCCCTTGCCAGGCGATGCCTCTCAGCGGCGGTCTCAACAGCTTTCTATCCGGCCCACTCAGCTTACCGCATCAATTCAGCGTCGGGTTATCCAGGCCCTCGCGCTCTGCTAGCAGGCGCTCGATCTCCCCGCGCAGCTCTCGTTTACCAACCCCTTCTAAAACGGTCTCCAGAAGAGGCAAGAAGTTGCTGACCCGCCGGGCCCGGATGACCCAATCCCACAGGGGCTCAAATTTCTTCCATCCGCCGGCGTATGCCAGGTGACGCAGCTTGCCGTTCCAATCCGGCTTTGTCCAGGCTCCTTGAAAGATTGAACACCATTGGTAAAAATCTCGGTAGGCGCGCCAGTAGCCGGCTTCCAGCGCCTCAGCGCTCATCTTTGACGGCTGAAAGACAGCGTGACGCGTATCATAAAGGTTCCAATTCGTGGACCTGATACGCCCTTCCGCCTGTATTCGAGCATGTAGATTTGTCCCAGGGTAGGGCGTAAGGATGTGGAAGGTAGCCGTTTCTACACCCTGCTGGATGGCCCACCCGACCGTACGCTCAAAGACGCCTTCATCGTCATCATCCATGCCAAACACAAAGCTGGCGTTCACCATGACGCCAAGCTCATGCAGGCGGTGGATCGCCGCGCCGTAATCCCGGTTCAGATTTTGTTTTTTAGCGTGCGCTCTCAAGTTATCCGGGCTGAGCGTCTCGAAACCGACGAACAGGCTGCGCAAACCACAAGCGGCGGCTTTCTCGAGCAGGCTCGTCTGCAACACAGCTTGTACGGTCCCGGCTGCCTGCCACACCCGTCGCATGCCGCGCATCCCTTCAAAGAGCGCAGCCGCGAAGCGGGGATTACCAAACAGGTGATCATCTAAAAAGTACAAATGTCGTCCCGGCAAGCGGTCGATTTCGGCCAACGCCGCGTCGACCGATTGCGTGTAAAAGGATTTCCCTCCACGGAAAAAAGACTCCTTGTAACAGAAATCGCAAGCATGTGGGCAGCCGCGCGAAACGACAATGGAGTTCGGCACGAGGTACAAGGGCCGTTTAATCAAATCACGTCGGATAGGCGGCGCATCGGCCAGAGTCCGCACTGTGGAGCGGTAGACTTTCTTCGGGCAACGATTTCGATAATCCAACAGGAAAGCCGGCCAGGTATCCTCGCCCGGCCCGATGAAAATTGTATCCGCGTGATGAGACGCCTCTTCAGGAAGTGTGGTGACATGCAGCCCACCCAGGCAAACATAAGCCCCTTTTCGCCGGTAATGATCGGCGATGGCATAAGCCCGATACGCGGAGGTAATATAAACCTGGATAACAACCAGATCAGGCTCGTCATCCAAATCGAGCAGCTCCACATGCTCGTCCTGAAGAACAATTTCGTCATCAGGGCTCAAATAACCCGCCAGAGTCGCCAGGCCCAATGGAGGAAAAAGTGAATACTTGATCGGTCGCCAAAAAGGGCCTTTTGCTTCTGTCAAAGCTGGCAGGATCATTTTTACTTTCATGCAACGCCTCCAGGTAAAGCGGTATGGCTTTCTCATTCTAATCATCCAGCTACCGGATTTCAACCTCCTGAATCCTGAGATCAACGCACTTGAGTGCTTGACAGGATAGTTTCCAGGGAGTAAGTTTATCAGGAGGCTCGCACCCATCATAAATCGGCAGGTCAACATACCCTATGATTTCTATCATCCTCGTCGAAGACAACCACCGTTTACGCCAGGCTTTGATTACCGGATTGAATCTGCCGGGAAAAGCGCGCGTCGTATTCGATTGCGACGCCGGCGAAGCCGCTTTATCTTACTGCCTGGAAGCGCAACCCAAACCTGCACAGACAGCGATTTTGATGGATGTACAACTTGCAGGGAAAATGAATGGCATTCAAGCCGCGATTGCCATCCGCAAAGAGTTTCCGCGCTTCCCCGTCGTTTTTTATTCCATCCAGGATGACGATGCGTTTTACCGCGACTTCCACCGCTCGGGCGTCATCAGCCATTATGCTTACGTGCGTAAATCCAATTATTTGCTGCCTCAGATGATCCTGCCACTGCTAAAGGATGTCATCGCTGGTCGCAGCTTCATCGATCCAGAGATTGAGATGCGTGTTCAAGAAGTACGCATCAAAGACGAGAATGATCCCATGTCCTTGCTGGAGCCAAACGAGCAGGTGGTGGCGCGTTTGCTTGCACAGGGTCTCACGAATGAGCAGATTGCGGCGCGGATGGGTTTTCGAGATAAGCGCACAATCAGCCGCACCAATGGACAAATTTATACAGCGTGGGGGTTAAACATCAACGCCACTGACGATAAAATTGCCCGTACACGCGCCGCGTTAATCGTCATGGCTGGTCGCCTGATCTACTGGGACGAGCATGGCATTGCGCATGTGTTGAACGAGCATGGTGAGTGGGTAGAATTGGCTGCCTCATGAACGAGCAAGCCTTAATAAACTGGCTTACCCTGGCGATTTCCCTGCTTAACATGATCTTGTCGCTATGGCTGGGATTGACAGTACTTTTTAACGCCGAAAATCGCGGTTGGGGGGTTGTCCTTGCGGTTAGTGGGTTACTGGCAAGCGCGGTTTTCTTTCTAGGCCACTCGATTGTCGTTGGACAGGGCACATTGGCGCTTATCCAAAGGATCAGCTTCTGGTGGCATGTCGTCTGGTTCCCGGTGGTCGCTGCTCCGTATATCTGGTACTTGCTTATGTTGTGGTTCAGCGGATTTTGGGATGATCGCCAGAGCCGCCTGTATCACCGGCAAAAGGGCTGGTTATGGTTTTGCGTTGTTTTTGCACTACTATTAACAGGATTGCTATTGATCGCCAACCCATTACCAAGCATCTCGCAAGAGGCCACCATTAAGTTGGAGCGCCTTCCCGCCATAGGGAGCATCCCTTTACTTCTTTTGGCATATCCTCTTTTTATCGTGCTTTGTATCGGCCTATCATTGGACTCGCTGATGCGCCCGGCGCCATCTGGGAGAGTTATGGGCGATCTGGCGCGTAGAAGCGCACGACCCTGGCTGATTGCCGCCTCGCTGGTTTTATTTCTAGTCACGCTTGTAGTCAGCAGCGCCATGCTGTGGTTATTCCTGGCAGCCCAGCGCCATCCATCCATCTCCGATTTGATCTACTCGTTATCTGCAACGCTCGGATTTCTGGATTTGCTATTGACCTTTTTACTCATGGCGTCTTTACTGCTCCTAGGCCAGGCGATCATTACCTATGAGATCTTCACCGGAAAGGTCTTACCCCGCAGAGGTTTTCAACGCCAGTGGAGAAACACGGTCATCCTGGCGGCTGTCTTGAGCAGCCTGGGAGCCTGGGGAATCACTACCCAATCTCCAGTCGTATATTTCATCTCAGGTATTCTACTCATCGTGGCAATCTCTTCTGCTCTATTTAGCTGGCAAAGCTTCCTGGAACGCGAGCACAGTATTCAGCAACTCCGGCCCTTCGTCAGCAGCCAGCGCCTTTTCGATTCCATTCTTAAACCATCACCGGCGGCTCAGCCCGAGGTGGATTTGTCAGAGCCGTTTAGCGCTCTTTGCCGAGACGTGTTGGGCGCTAACCAGGCTGCTTTGATCCCTCTGGGAACGCCGGCAGCCCTGGGCGTCGCGCCTTTATACTACCCCGCTGGAGTGATCATCGAGCTGCCAGCGCAGGCAGAAATGATTTCTCAATTTACATCACCACATATGACCGGATTTCCCTTAGACCCCGTTCAATACGCTGGGGCAATCTGGGTTGCCCCGTTATGGAGTGAAAGCGGGTTAAATGGGTTATTGTTATTAGGAGAAAAAAGCGATGGGGGATTCTTTTCTCTGGAAGAAATTGAAATTGCCCGCGCCAGTGGAGAACGGCTCATCGATATTCAAGCCATCGCCCGAATGGTGCAGCGCCTGACGCTTTTACAGCGCCAGCGCCTGGCTGAGAGCCGGATATTAGACCAGCAGACACGCCGTATTCTGCATGACGACGTATTACCAGGCCTGCACGCCGCCTTGTTAGAATTGAGCAGCAGCCGGGTTGGCGCAGGAAGGTCTGAGCATGTGATCGCTGCTATCTCTGCAATTCACCACCAAATTTCAGATTTGCTGCACGCCTTACCCAAGATCACCGCTCCGGAAGTAGCCAGGTTGGGGTTATTTGGAGCCCTAAGAGAAACTGTGAATGGAGAGTTATCGAGTAGTTTCGAATCTGTGACCTGGAATGTCCCCTTTGAGGTAGAACAACATTCCAGAGAAATACAATCTTTGGCTGCCGAGGTAGTTTTCTTCGCCGCTCGCGAAGCGCTGCGAAACGCTGCCAGGCATGCCAAACCGATCGATACTTTGGCCTTGAGCATTACTGCCAATTGGCAAAGTGGGCTGGAGATTGTCATTGAAGATAATGGGAGCGGGCCGATTGGGTTGAAAGCCGGCGGCGCGGGTCAAGGTCTGGACCTGCACAACACGATGATGGCGGTCATCGGCGGCTCGCTAGCATTTGAAAGCTCTCCCGGTTTGCCAACGCGTGTGATTTTGCGTCTGCCTAAAGCGATCGCGGAAATTGGATTTTAAATGAGTGAGGAGACATTTGTTCTCGTGAATGAGAACAAAGAGAATACTATCAAAGGCTACTTACACCGCCACTCCACACCAGGACAGGCAGTAAAGACCATCCGCCCGCGTTTCGGCAATCACGCAGCCGGTATAATCAAAACCGAACTGCAAGGCAAAGGTATGATCAATGTTCTTCAAGACCACTGGCAGCATCGCAATGTACAACCCGCCATGACCTACCAGGACATTTTCCCGGCTTTCGGCGCCTGCTGTCGTCACAAGTTCCTCCACAAATGGGACAAAACGCGCCCGGATTTCCTGAAAACTCTCACCACCGGGCATTTTACTCTCCAGCCTGCCGTGCCAGAACCAATCTTCTTGCACCTGCCGATGGAGTTTCCAACCGTCTGGGTCGCGCGTACCTTCATAAATGCCTACATTCCATTCTCGCAGCTCCTCACGAATTTCTACCGGGGCATTCAGGCTCTCGGCGATAAGCTGGGCGGTCTGTCGCGCTCGCAGCACCGGGCTGGAGTAGACCTGCGCTACCGTCAGGCCCGCCAGACCTTGCGCTGTGCGCTGCGCCTGCGCCAATCCACGTGTGGTCAATGGGTGTTTAATACCTGAATTTGAAAACTCCCTTAGAAGATTGGCCTCACTCTCCCCATGCCGGACGAAATATAGCCTCATGGCTGTCGATTCCTCCATTTTTTGTTGTGATAATTATACCGACTATCGTGGTAAAGTATTATGTAAGATAAGCTCCTAGCTCGCCTAATCCGACAAGCAGACGACTCGCCCTACGCGAGAATTGCTTGCAACTAGTGAATGGATATCCTTTAAGGTGTCTAGAAAGAAAGTCTTATGAATAGTCAATTCAATGAAGTCCTCGCTGCCTCGACTGACGCGGCACGATTGGAAAGCCTCTACCAGGCCGCTGTCCAACGCGGAGAGCTGACCGACTTTAAGGCTGCCTTGCTGGCCTGCTTCCAGGAAACACCGGACAACCTGCTGTTCGCTGCCTGGTACTACCGTCTGCAAAACATGCCCGCAGAGCGGCGCCACCAGGCCGCCAGTAAGGCTGGCCTGTGGTCCCTGGCAATCCCACTGGCGCTGCTATCCGGATTGATCGTTGGCTTGCTGGCCAGCGCAAACAACCAATTTCTGGAACGTATTCCCTACGTCGCCTTGCTTTGGGCGCCGATCGCCGCCGCTGTGGCGATCCTATTCCTGGCATTGGCTGCCAGAAGCTATTATCGCGCCGCTATCCTGGCAATCGGCCTATTGGTCATCGCTGTGACCTATGTCTTACTGATCGCCCCCACCCAGCAGATTTGGCACGCGAACGCGTATGCAGACCAGATGGCAATCCACCTGCCGCTGCTAGCCTGGATCGCCCTGGGATTTACCCTGCTTGGCTTGCGGCCACTCGTTAAAGATCGCTTTTCCTTCTTGATCAAATCCATCGAAGTCGCCATCACCGCGGGTCTGTATCTAATTGCCGGGGTGGCCTTTGGCCTCATCACGCTGGGCATGTTGCAGGCTTTGAGTATCGAACTGCCTGAAAACTGGATGCTCTTTTTAGCCGGCGGCGGATTTGGCGTGATCCCGATCCTGGCCATCGCCAGCATCTATGACCCTCGCCTGAAGCCAAGCGAGCAAGATTTCCACCAGGGATTGAGCAAATTCATCGCCAATATGATGCGCCTGCTGCTGCCGCTGACTTTACTCGTACTGGCGGTCTATATTGTCCTGATCCCGTTCAACTTCCTCGAACCCTTCCGTAACCGGGATGTCCTGATTGTCTACAACATCATGCTGTTCGCCGTCATGGGGCTGCTGCTAGGCGCGACGCCGATCCTTTCCGACGACCTGGCGGCAAAGTTAAAAACTGCCTTGCGCGCTGGCATCCTGGCGGTAGCCGGTCTGGCCATCCTGATCAGCGTGTATGCCTTTGCTGCCATCATCTACCGCACAGCCGCCGACAGGCTGACGCTGAACCGTCTGGTGATCATTGGCTGGAACATCATTAATACGACCATCCTGGGCTTTTTATTCTACCGGGTCTTGCGGGGCAGCGCCGATGATTGGGTTGAGCGCGCCCAGGCAGTGTTTGGGCGCAGTATGCTGGCGTACGTGGTCTGGGATTTGTTTGTGATCTTTGCCATCCCGCTAATTTTCCGCTAGCAGAGACTTGATTCGTTTATACCAGGCTAATTTTCAGCGCATCTACAAATGCCCCCACCATCCGTTCCAGATTGATCTCTTCGCGCACAATCCGGTACGACTCAGCGCCCAACCTGCGCAAACGCGCCGCGTTCGATAACGCCTCTTCCAGAGCAGCGTTTAGCGCAGCGTCATCATCGTTTGGCGTTAGCCAGCCGTTTTCGGGGCGTACGAGATCCACCTGCGTGCCATCACCTTGAGCGACAATAACTGGCAGCCCGTAAGACATGGCCTGCTGCACGGCTAAGCCGCCAGTGCCTGGTAAGACGAACAAATCAGCCCAGCGGAATTCTTCTGCTAAAGCCTCGCCATACAACGCGCCGCGAAATTCCGCCTGTGGATAGATCTCGTTCTTCAATTGATCCAGGGATTCTCGCTCCGGCCCATCACCAACAATGCGCAGTTGGGGTCTCAAGACCTCTGGCAGTCGTGCGCAGGCGGAAAACAATTGATCGATCCGTTTGCGCGCCTGCAGCCGGCCCACAAAAAGCAATTTTGGAGCGCCATAAAATTCAGACGGGCGTTCTGGCAGCGGGTATGCCGGGCGCGACGCGGTCGCGTTAGGCGCCACGAATACACGTTGCTCCGGAAAACCCGCCTGCCGGTACTCTTCCGCCCCACGCTGGCTGTAGGCAATTACGCCATCCAACGTATGCAAGAACTTTTCCCGCGCCCGCAGCCGCCAGCTCGCCCAGCGGCCTGTCAACGGCGGCGCGCCCAGCCCCCAACCGAGCACCGGCTTACAGCGCGCGTGCATCCAGCGCACCGCCTGGGGTGTGCTCGGGTAGCGCGGGTTAGCTTCAACGATCAACCCGTCTGGTTGCCATAGCTCCAGCCAGCGGATGATCCCCGGCTGGTAGCAGCGATAAAGCGGCGATTGAACACTTAGAAAATGGCGGTTCACCGTGGGGAAAAATTGTGCAACCTTCAATTCATTGGCTGGGGGGATATTTTCATCCGGCAGAGCTTGTCCGGCAAAGACACTCAACCCGCCCGCGCAGGCTTCGGCCAGGGCATCAAAAAACGGCGCCCGGTAAGCGGGTAAAACGCGCTGCTGGAGCGCCAATTTTCCTGGAAATTGATTGACAGTCATTTATAGGGCAGCGTTTCCAGACGAAATCAAGAAATACAAGTCAGATGTTCATGATACCTTAAAACGCTGCCAGGTAAGCCTTCCAATTCAACCCTTCCAATGAGAGTACGGTCGGAAAACCCGGCTGCATCTGACAAATGCGATAGCCAGCGTTTTGCAGCACCATCCAGGCGGTCCGCGCCGCCTCGGGGCCATGCAATTCCATTAAAATCAACGGATGGAATTCATCCAGCACGCGGCGCATCCCGGGCAGCGCCAGCACCTCTCCACCTTCGATGTCG
>JAYRNN010000237.1:0-12175 GCA_041912175.1 Anaerolineales bacterium
GAAAGCGTCCTATGTTCAAGCCGCGGTCAAAATGCGTACCAGGCCTGGAACCACCCGGATGCTCACCGGTGTTTCACCGGCCAGCTCGCCATCCATTTGCACGGGCTGGGGCGGGTCAGCTTCGATGGTGATCTCTCGCGCCTGCATGTGAAGGATATCATCCGCGTCGAGCTCGATGCCGCCCAAGACTGCCCCGACAGCAATCCAGGCGCGTACGCGCGTGCTACGAACGATGATTACATCGAGTAAGCCATCATCCACCAGGATCGACTTCAAGCCCAGCCCGGCAAAGCCAATGTTGCCGGCATTGTCCACCAGGCAGCTAAAGCCCTGGGTTTCAAAAACCTGCCCGTCCAGAGTCAGTCGGTAATGTGCGATCTCGGTATCTCCGAGGGCCTTTAGCGCGCCGATCGAATAAGCCAGGATGCCAAAGCGATCTTTTAGCTCCCGATCAGCGACCTCTACTTTACGAGCGGCAAAGCCCATCCCGATGCGCAGCAGGAAGTGGGTTTTACCCGCCAATAAACCGGCATCCACCAGACGGGTGCGGCTGTTCGGGTCAGCGGCGAGGCTTGCAGCCATGGCCAAATCCTTTGGGATGCCCAGCTCGACGGACATCAGGTTGGCAGTGCCGCCCGGCAGGATTGCCAGGGGCGTATTCAAGCCAAACAGGCCACGGGCGGCTTCCATCACCGTTCCATCACCGCCATAGGCAGCCACCACATCCACGCCGGAGGCGGCCGCCTGGCGGGCGAAATGCTCGGCATCTCCGCTCTTTTGCGTGATGGATATATCCCAGTCAACCCCTGCCGGGTGAAAGACGCTATTCAGGGTATGCAAAATCGGCTGCGGCTGGCCAGAAGCCGGGTTAACAATGACATGGATTTTACGCCTCATGCGGTAACTCCTTTGAATCTCAAGGTTTTCAGGGATTGGCGCCGCAATTGTAGAATTATCCCTAATTATAGGGTATTTTCTGACTTATAATGAGCCCAATCTCACCGTCGGAGATGCCTGGCTTTGCGGATTGGCATCCAATCGCTGCTGGCAAATTGAACAGCCAGTCTCTGGACGCCATAACCCGCATCGAACGCCTTGGGCAATTGCGCTCAGTTTATCGGGAGCGCCTGCGTAATGTACGGGCAGCCGGGCGTTTACTGCAAACGCTGGATCTGCTCTTCGAGCGCTCGATCTTGAATATCCACCAGCTCGAGGCAGCCCTGGCTGTGCCCTACCGGACGGCGCAGCGGTATGTGGAAAGGCTAGAAGAACATGGTATTCTGCGAGAAGTAACCGGCCAGGCCCGCAATCGCATTTACCGGGCGGATGAGATCATCCATGTGCTCGAATCTATAGGAAAATAGAAAACTGAGGCTCAAATCAAGATGAATTCAATGTTCGCAAATGCCGAAGGCTTGCTGAGAACGATGATAGGCGAGCATGCTGCCTTTCGACCCGGGCAATGGGAAGCGATAGAAGCGATTGTTTCCAAGAAACAGCGCGTCTTAGTCGTTCAGCGAACCGGATGGGGCAAAAGCCTGGTCTACTTCCTGGCAACCAAATTGCTTCGTGAACAGGGTTGTGGCCCAACTCTGCTCATCAGCCCCTTGCTATCGCTAATGCGCAACCAGATCGATATGGCAAACAAAATCGGTATTCATGCGCTCACAATTAACAGCGCCAACCGCCAGGAGTGGGAAGCCGCTGAGTCTGCATTGTCAGATAATAAATGCGACATCTTGCTAATCTCACCTGAAAGATTGAACAATGATCGATTTCAGAAGTCGGTACTACCAGAGATGGCAGGGCGAGTCGGTTTGTTTGTCGTTGATGAGGCGCACTGTATTTCCGACTGGGGACACGATTTCCGGCCAGATTACCGCAGGATCGTTCGTATTATTCAGATGCTCCCGAAAGGTGTCCCGGTACTGGGTACAACCGCCACAGCAAACGACCGGGTCATCGAAGATATCCAGCGCCAACTTGGCGAGGGCCTGGTCATCCTGCGTGGCGCATTAGATCGTGAGACGCTGCGCTTACAATGCCTTCGCCTGGCCAATCAAAGTGAACGAATGGCCTGGCTGGTTGAGAATTTGCCGAAGTTTCATGGGAGCGGGATTGTCTACTGCCTGACCGTATCGGACACCCAACGGGTAACGGGATGGCTCAAGAGGAATGGATTTAATGCCGAAGCCTATCACGCCGGAAACGACACAGAAATTGACCGGCCAGCTTTAGAGCAGGCATTTATAAACAATGAGATCCAGGTCTTGGTGGCGACAGTCGCCCTCGGCATGGGCTTCGATAAACCAGATATCAGCTTTGTGATTCATTTCCAAAGACCAGGTTCGGTTATTGCTTATTATCAACAAGTCGGGCGCGCCGGCCGAGCCGTGGATCGCGCTTACGGCATCCTGCTAAGCGGAGTCGAAGATGACGAGATCCAGGATTACTTCATTGAGACAGCTTTTCCCAGCCAGCAATCGATGCTCGACGTACTGGATACCTTAGGTGGATATGAAACCCTTTCGTTTGATGAGTTGTTATCGAAAGTGAATATTGCAAGGGGCGTTCTGGAAAAGGCCCTCAAGTTGCTTGAGGTCGATGGGGCGATCGGAACAGCTAATGACGGGAAAGTACATTATTTCCGAACTCCCAATCCCTGGCAGCCAGATACTGAGCGGATTGAGCGCGTGCTTGCCCTACGGCGCACCGAAAAAAGCCAGATGCAGGCTTATATCGATCATGAAGGCTGCTTGATGGAATATCTGCTGAGGGCATTGGATGATCCCAATCCAAAACCTTGCGGACGCTGCGCGAATTGCCGTGGCAAAGGTTTATCCAGTACGGTTTCCCACGAGCTGGTAATCCAGGCAGAGAATTTTCTAAAGGGTGTATCAATCCCTATCTCTCCGCGCAAGCGCTGGCCATTCGGATTGTTCCCGGAACAGAAACGAGTGATTCCACCCGAAATGCAAAATTGTCCTGGACGATCACTGTGCTATTATGGGGATGCCGGATGGGGCAAATTGGTGCGAGATGGCAAATACAGCGATGCACATTTTTCCGACGAGCTGGTAGAGGCAAGTCTTCAGTTGATCCTGCGCTGCTGGAAACCCGATCCATTTCCAGGCTGGTTAACCGCGATTCCATCGCGCCGCCGCCCAACCCTGGTGAATGATTTCGCTAACAGCCTGGCATTAAAACTTGGCATCCCATTTTTGCCTGTCTTGTCGCGCACAGAAGAAGCGCCCGAACAGAAGACGATGCAGAACAGCACCATGCAGGCACGCAATGTGTTAGGAACTTTATCGGTGGAAGGAAATGTTCTCTCTGAGCCAGTGTTACTGGTTGATGATATTATTGATTCGGGATGGACTTTGACCATGGCTGGCTATTTATTGCGCAGCCATGGTAGTGGTGAGGTTTATCCCTTCACACTTGCCCAGGCATCGGGTAGGAATTCGAATCCATGATACTGTCCCCCGACTCACAGGTTATGTTATTGCTCTGCTCGCGCCTGGGTTTGCCATCAGATCCAGACACAGCCCCATTCACATTGCGTGATTGGAATCCTCTAGCGCGCAAGCTTCAAACAAGCTCCTTGCGTCCTGGAGCGCTCTTGGATTTGAGCGAGCAAGACCTTGCGATACAGCTTAGCGTATCAAGTGAAGAGGCAAGCAGGATAACCCGGCTGCTGGAACGACGAGGCTCGTTGGCAATCGAGCTAGAACGCTTGGAATCGTTAGGGATCAGAGTTTTAACCCGCGCAGATGAAAACTATCCTCTTCGCTATCGCCAGCGGCTAAAAGATGTTGCCCCAACGGTATTATTTTACGCCGGCAACAGGGACCTTTTGGGACAACCCGGGATTGCTGTTGTCGGTTCTCGAAACGTAGACCAAGTGGGACAAGATTGCGCCGCGTATATCGGCAATGCCTGCGCCTGGTCCGGCCTGGTTTTATATTCTGGCGGCGCAAAAGGAGTGGATTCAATCAGTATGCGTGCAGCTTTAGATGGACGTGGCACGGCAGTCGGCATACTAGCAGATAGTATGGAGAGAGCCATCCGCGCTCCTGAAACTCGAGCAGCGCTCATGCGAGGGGATCTATGCCTGCTTACCCCTTATGCGCCAAATGCCGGGTTTTCTGTAGGGGCGGCGATGGGACGTAATAAATTGATCTATACTTTGGCCGATTACGCAGTCGTAGCTGCCAGCGATGTTGAGAAAGGCGGAACCTGGGCAGGCGCCACAGAGGCCTTAAGAGCTGAATGGGTTCCGGTGTTTATCCTGGAATATTCTGGCATGCCAGAAGGGAATCGCGAGCTAATAAAGAAAGGTGGAATGCCACTCCCGTACCCATTCTCTGTCGAATTTGCGAAGTTTCCAAATTGGCTGAGCGCACTGACTGGTCAAAACAAGCCTAAACCTACACAGCTCGGATTGTTTTCATGAGCAATTGCTGCATATGGCCATATAAGTAGTGCTGGCGGTTTCGAAAAGTTATAATTCAAAAGTGAAATACCTGTCGAGAGATAAAAAAGCCGAGCCCCAATCATAATCCGCACGAAAGACATTCACTGAAAGTTCAATTCACCAATGGCTATCGCCCACTCGAAAACATGATCCGCTCGTTCTTCGTCCAGAAGATCAAAATCCAGGTCAACGGAAAACTTGTCCAATCCACAGAACATAAACAAAGCGGTTCCCCTTTAAGTCCCAGGAAAGGGGAGATGCTGGTATCCGAGTAAGACTCCTTACAGGGCTTCTTTAACACCGCCATTTCACGGGATCAAGTGTTCTGGGCATTCTTTCGCGGACATCTGCTGGGTCGTCAGGATACCTACTTGTTGGCAGGTGATGAATGTGTGGCAACGAAAGCGGGCAAGAAGACGCATGGTTTGGATTTGCATTTTCTCCAGCCTGTTAAAAAAAGCGGTTCCAGGGCTGTCATTCTTCAACTTGGCGTTGATCAGTACCGAGCAACGGCGCTCCTCCCCCATCTGCGTAGAGCAGATGCTTCGTACAGCGGAAGAAAAAGCCGCCAGCCAGGCAAAAAAAACAAGCCAAGCAATGTCGTTACCAATGCTGCCAACCTTTCGCTGTTCATGGTCGATGTGTCTCAAGTGTTAATGTGCGAGTACCGACAGGACGATCCGAACTTTAGTATTCTCGATTTGAAAGCGTATTACCGAGGTTATCGCTACATAACCGAAACAATAATAATACTTCCGTAAAAACTCGATGATGATTTCGTTTTTCAACTTTTTCGCAAAGCGGCCGCTTTAGGCCGCATTCACCCAGCTAAGACGCCTGTTTCTTCAGGCTAATTGGCGAAGGTATTGATGAATTAACCTTGTTGAATTCACCTTAACAAAATATATTTTACCGTAAAACGCTACGTTAGAAGACGTATAACTGTATCCCCCACTCATCGGGTTCTTAACCAGAGAAAACCGCCTAATCTGCTGAGTGGCCGGCGCGAGCAGAGAACGCTCGCAGCAGGGTTCGTGTAAGTATTCAGAAGTTTGCGCTTAATCAAAGACCGAAAGCCGGATCAAGGGTAAGATCGATATACTTACGATAGCCATGAATCTGTCCTGCTGGTAGAATCTAGCCATCAATCATATGCTGCCTAAAGCACAACCTTCTCGTCTACTGATCCTGTTCATGGCAATTCTCGCCCTACTCCTGGCGATGTGGGCGGGACTATTGCGCATGGGTTGGGGATGGCCGTTGCTGAGGCCGACCCTGGCGATCAGCCACGGCCCGCTGATGGTCTCCGGTTTCTTCGGAACTCTGATCAGCCTGGAGCGGGCGGTGGCGCTCGGCAAGCGCTGGCCATACGTCGGCCCTGTTTTGAGCGGCGTTGGCGCCCTTTTACTGGTTGCCGGCGTACCCGGCATCTTGGGGCCTGTGCTATTGGCTGCCGGCAGCTTTTGGTTAGTGTTGATTTTTATTTCCATTTTTCGCACCCACCGCGCCGGTTACGTCCTGGTCATGACCCTGGGAGCGCTGGCGTGGTTTATCGGCTGCCTGCTGATCTTGTTGGGCCGGCCAATCTACACGATCGTGATGTGGTGGGTCGGTTTCCTGGTATTGACTATCTCCGGCGAGCGGCTCGAGCTCGGTCGCATCATTCGTCTTAGTCGCAACAGCCAGGTGTTGTTCGGCCTGGCGGCGGCGATTTTCATTGCCGGGTGTATTGTGATGCTTTTCTGGCTGCCAGCCGGGGCCCGGCTGGCGGCGCTCGGCATGATCGCCCTGGCGCTGTGGCTGTTGCGTTACGATATTGCCCGTCGCACGGTGCGCAAGTCTGGGTTGACGCGCTATATCGCCGTATGCCTGCTCACGGGGTATGTTTGGCTGGGTGTTAGCGGCGTGATCGGGCTTATCTATGGAGGCGTCATCGCCGGGCCGATCTACGACGCCATGCTGCACAGCGTATTGGTAGGCTTTGTATTTGGTATGATTTTTGGGCATGCGCCCATCATTTTCCCGGCAATTTTAGGGTTATCGATCAACTACCACCCAATTTTTTACGCGCCGCTGGTGGTTTTGAATGTCTCACTGGTCATACGCCTTTTGGGAGACCTGGCGGGTTGGGCGCCAGTGCGCCAATGGGGAGGATTGCTGAATGCGATTGCGATCTTACTCTTCCTGGGCGTCCTGGCTGTTTCGCGATTCTTTAAGAAACGATCATGAAACGTAGTCGTCTCGCAACAAAAATTGGGCTTGTGTTTTTTGGTTTTGCCTTTTTGTTGCTTATATCATTAGGGGTTGCGTATTGGGGGCATTTTGGCCCCCACGATGTGACCGCCTATTACTGGGTGCAAATCGCCTTTCTGATAAGCGCCTTCCTTTTGCTGATTACCTTTGGATGGATCACCTATCGCTACGTGCTGCTCCCTTTACAAGAACTCAGCAACGCCGCGCGTGGGATCGGATACGGGGACCTCGAAGCTCGTATCGAGGTTAAGGGCGCAAGGGAAATTGTAATGTTAAGCGCCGCCATGGAAGATATGCGTAGCAAATTGTTGGTTTCGTCAGAAACGCTTGAAGAACGTGTGACTCAACGCACCCAGGAGTTAGAAACCTTGAACGCCGTAAGCCGAGAGATCATCTCTGGGCTAGAGATCAAACGAATATTGAGCTCGGTAGTCGATAAATCTCGCCAGTTGTTAGGCGCAGATGCTGCCTTTTTGTGCCTGCTAGACGATCAAAGACAGTTGTTGCACCTACAATCCAACAGCGGAGCCGTCGACGCCGTCGTGGCCTGCGATACCACCGCAGAAGCCTCTTGGGCCAGGCAGATCATCACCAGCGAACAGGCTGTGCGCTGCGGATTGGATAGCTGTCATGGTTTTTGTAAAATCGTTGCCATACCCTATCGTCAAAGTCACCTGGCAGCTCCCTTGAGCACCGGCGATCGCGCCATTGGGGCTTTGTGCGTGGCCTCACTGCAGCCCAACGCGTTCACGCCTGAGGCAACCTGTTATTTGACCCGCCTGGCGAATATCGCTTCCATCGCCATGGAAAATGCGCGCCTGTATTCCCAATTAGAGCGTTCATCGACGTTTGAAGAACGGCATCGCATTGCAACCGAGATGCATGATGGCCTGGCGCAAACTTTGAGCTACTTAAGGCTCACTGCCGATCAAGCGTTCAAACTGCTCGATCAAGGCGAGGTCGATCTTGCCAGGCAATCCTTGGGACGAGTGCAGCTTGGCGTCGATCAAGCGTCGACTGATATCCGCCGCGCAATCGAGAGCCTGGAACAACAATTCCCGACCCAGTTCACTTTACAAGAGCAACTGAGCAGCCTGGTGGATGAGTTAAATGAAAACACAATTGGGGTTGAGTGGGATAACCAAACCCATATCCCCTTGATCCTGGCGCAGCCCGATGCAGAGCAGGCGCTGCGCGTGGTACGCGAGGCGGTGATCAACGCCCAAAAACACAGCCGGGCGACAAAAATATCGGTGAAATTGATGCGTCTCGACGGAACGGCTGTGATCAGCATCGAAGATAACGGGGCAGGTTTCGATCCTCAGGATATGCCCCAAGATGACCGGCTTCATTTTGGTTTAAAAATTATGGGTGCTCGCGCGGCCAGGCTAGGCGGGAACCTTGAAATCCATACCCAAAAAGATTGCGGCGCGCAGGTTGTGCTTACCTGGCCATTGGATGGAGACCAAAAGCATGCCTAAAACCCGCGTCCTTTTAGCAGATGACCATGCACTTCTGCGCGAAGGCCTGGCCGGTATTATCGCCTCGCAACCCGATATGGAGGTGGTGGGCGAGGCGAGCGATGGCCTGGAGGCAATCATCAAGGCCAGTGAACTGCATCCTGACTTGATCCTGATGGATATTCAAATGCCCGGCTGTGATGGGCTCGAAGCCACGCGCAAGATCAAGCAAGCGCTTCCCAGAACGGTGATTGTAATGCTCACCGTGCGCGACGATGAAGAAAAATTGTTTGAAGCGATCAAAAATGGAGCCCAGGGTTATCTGCTAAAAAATATTCGCTCGGAGGATATGCTTCGCATGCTGCGTGGGGCGCTGAAAGGCGACGCGGCCATACCGCCTCACCTGGCCGGGCGCATGCTGGAGGAGTTCCGCAGGCTGAGCTACCAGGCAGGGGGTGAGCCCGGCGAGGAGAGCAATCTGACCTTGCGCGAACAAGAAGTGTTGGCGCTGGTCGCCAAAGGGCTGTCCGACAAAGAAATCGCCGAGCGCTTGACGATCAGCCTATACACAGTCAAAAGCCACCTGCGAAACATTCTCTCAAAGCTGCAGGTTAGCAGCCGCCGAGAGGCCGCCCGGCTGGCGAAAGAGAAGGGCCTCTACTGAGGCCACTACGGAAGTCTCGACTGAGGTCGCCGACCACGAATTGCTTCCAGGCGATTCTAGCCATTCCCTGAAGAACTAGTTCTTCTTTTTTATCTGATCCCTCTTTTTCCGTTCTTCTTGCGGCGAAGGAGGGATTCATTTTATTTCGGATCGGGATTACCCTATTCATGAAAGGAGCCCCCGAATGTGCGCTTTGCTCTATCATGTTGACGTTCCCGACCCGGAATATTATCGCAAGATGGTCAAATGCCAGGAGGCCTGCCCGGTTTACACGGACTCGCGCGGCTATGTCACCGCCATTGCGCGCGGTGAGCTCGAACTGGGGTATGAGATAGCTCACGATCCCAACCCGTTATCCACCGTTTGTGGGCGCATCTGTGGCGCGCCGTGTGAGATCGCCTGCCGGCGCGGCACAATCGGCCCAGATTTCGAACCGGTAGCCATCCGGCCGTTGAAACGCGTGCTGACCGAGCGCCTGGGGCCAGAAGCGCAACAATTATTGCCCGGCGCGTTGAAAACCGATGGCGGCGAAACGGCCGCCGCGGGGGCGCCGCTGCGAGCGGCGCCGGCGCGTCCAAGCTTGCCGGGCCAGGGGGCAGATTTTCTTTATTCACGCGTGCGTTGGTCGCGGCAGGCTCTGCGCGCCCTGGCCGCCCAGCCGGGGCGCAAACATGGGCGGGTGGCCGTGGTAGGAGCAGGGCCTGTCGGGTTGACCGTGGCCAGCGACCTGGCGCTACTCGGGCATCAGGTCGAGATCTACGAGGCCGGCCCCAAAACCGGCGGGATGATGCGCTATGGCGTGCCGGTTTACCGGATTGACCAACAAGCCATGGATTTGGAAATCCAATCCATCCTCGACCTGGGCGTGCAAATCCACTTTGATACCCCAATTGGCAAGGAAATCACCCTGGGCGATCTGCGCCGCGAGTTCGACGCCGTATTTCTGGGGATTGGCTTGATGGAAGGCCGAAAGCTGAACATCCAGGGGGTCGAATTGGATGGCGTGATCACCGCGGTCGACCTGCTGCTCAACTATAACCTGGGATATAAGGTGGAATTGGGAAAACGTGTCCTGGTCGTCGGCGGCGGGGACGTAGCGATGGATGCGGCGCGCACGGCCTTGCGCCTGGGCCAGGCGACAGCCGAACAGAACCAGGAATTGGAAAATTCAGCCGCGCGTAGCGATGAAGAAAGTGAAGCCATGCGCACCGCCTTGGACGTCGCTCGGGCTGCCTTACGCCTGGGCGTCGCCAGGGTGCAGGTGGCGGCGCTTGAATCATGGGACGAGCTGCCAGCCTCGCGATTCGAGCTGGAAGAGGCATTGGAAGAGGGGATTGAGATCACACCCCGCCTTGGGCCCAATCGAATCATCGGCGAGAAAGGCAGCGTGACCGGGTTGGAGGTCATCGAAGTCGCATCCGTCTTCGACCAGACCGGGCGTTTCAACCCGCAATTCAAGCCCGGTTCGGAGAGACTGATCCCATGCGATACGGTCATCCTTGCCATCGGCCAGCGCGCTAACCTGGAGATCCTGGGCGGGGCAGACGATATTAACATCTCGCCGCGCGGCCTGGTGCAAATCGACCCGCTCACCGGCCAGACCAGCGCGCCGGATGTGTTTGCCGGCGGCGATGTATCCAGTGGCCCACGCCTGATTATCAGCGCAGTGCGCGATGGGCATATCGCTTCGCTGGGCATCGAGCAATTTTTACAAGGCCGCGCTTTGAAGGTGAGCACACAAAGTGGGTGGACCGACCTGCCCGGACACGCCATGTTTGCCGAGTGGACCAAAAAAGCGCGCCGGAAAACGGCTTCGCTTCCGGTCGACCGTCGCACAGGCATCTCGGTCATCGACCTGGGTTATTCACTCGCCCAGGCGGTTGACGAAGGCAGCCGCTGTCTGGAATGCAGCGTGCAAACCATTTTCGATGGCAGCAAATGTATCCTTTGCAATGGCTGTGTCGACGTTTGTCCATGGGATTGCTTGAAAATCGTGCGCGTCGACCAGATGACCGGCGGGGAGAGGCTGCAGAATGTGGTCGAGGAATATCTGGGCGCGCAAACAGGCGATTGGTCCGACCAAACCGGCTCGAAGGTCGCCGCGATGCTCAAAGACGACGAAAGCTGCACACGCTGCGCCTTGTGCGCCAAGCGTTGCCCCACAGGCGCCATCACCATGGAAGCCTTCCGTTTTCAAGAGATTCTGACTTATCAGAATCCGTGGTAAACACACGCTAGGAGCCGCGATATGTCAAATCTTGTCGATCGTGTTACCCAATCCCGATTTTGGCGTTCGTTTTTCCGCCATGGATGGCCGGATAACCCGCTGGATCGCTCGCTGGTGATGACCAGCAATATATTCTTTCACCTGCACCCTGTCAAAGTCAGCCGTAAAAGCCTGAAAGCCGGCTATAGCCTGGGATTAGGCGTGCTTTCGGCGATCGTTTTTACATCGCTCGCCATTACCGGGCTGCTATTGATGTTTTATTACGTGCCTTCGGTTGAACGCTCCTATGGCTATATCGTCACTCTGCAGACCCAGGTCCCATATGGGCAGTTACTGCGCAACATGCACCGCTGGGGCGCGCATCTGATGGTTCTCGTCGTCGTGTTGCACATGGCGCGTGTTTTTTACACCGGGGCGTATAAACCGCCGCGCGAGTTCAACTGGGTGATCGGCGTTTTCCTGCTCCTGCTCACCCTGGGCGCCAGCTTTACCGGCTATTTGCTGCCCTGGGATCAACTGGCCTTCTGGGCCATCACGGTAGGCACAAGCGTAGCCGGATATGAGCCGTTGATGGGGGCAACGATCAAGACTTTCATGCTCGGCGGGCCAGAAGTAGGCCAGGAGGCGCTGACCCGCTTCTATGCCCTGCATGTTATGCTCATCCCGATGGGCATCGCGCTGCTAACCTCGATCCATCTGTGGCGGGTGCGCAAAGACGGGGGGTTGGCTGCCAACCAAATCCAGGAAGGTGAAACCAAATGACTGAAAAAACTCCCACCCTCATTACTGGCGAAACGAAGCAATCCCAGGCGGCGCCATTTAGTAAAAGCAGCCGCAAGACCTACACCCTGGTTGAGTTAGTCAGCGGCGCGCCGACCGTAATGACCGATCACGGTCCAGACGACACGGTGTTCGCCTTTCCCATCGTGGCGCTTCTAGAAATCCTGCTTGCCCTCGGCGCCGGGCTTTTTCTGCTCTTCTTATCGCTGACCATTAACGCCCCGCTGGAACAAATCGCTAATCCAAACCTGACCACCGACCCGGCCAAAGCGCCCTGGTATTTCATGGGGCTGCAGGAGATGCTCGAGCATGGC
>JAYRNN010000238.1:0-21296 GCA_041912175.1 Anaerolineales bacterium
GAAGGACCGTGAAGTGACTTTGCTACTTCAAGATCCAATAAAGAAAATCCGTATATTTTCACCTGCATGGGTTTTGGTCGACCATTAAGTGCAGAGGTTTCCATTATTTTCTTCAATTGTCTGAACACTAGCCCTTAGATCAATGCCAAAATGTTGCAGAATAATTAATGATCTCGGCATGTAAATCATCGATATTTCTAATCCAATTGCGCCTGATATATTAAGTTTAATGAGCACAGGCGATCCAAACGATGTAGCCGTTAGTGGAGACTATGCTTATATCGCCGATTATGCATCTATATCTGGCTTGCGTATCCTTGATGTTTCTGACCCTGCCGCACCCACTGAAGTCAGTTTTTTCCAAACTAACTCATATGCCTTGGGGGTCGCAGTTGCTGGGAACTATGCATATATCGGGAGCAGCCAGGATGGCTTGCTCATCTTTGATGTGACAAATCCGGCAAACCCAACCCAGGTGGGTACTATTGACATGCCGGACCGCGCCTCGGATTTGGTTGTGGTCGGTGACTACGCCTATGTTGGCGACACTTATAGCCTGCGGATTGTCGATGTGTCTGATCCCATTGCCCCGGTCGAAGTGGGCGTTTACTCCGTACAAGATGGGTATATCAAGGATGTAGTGGCGTCGGGGAATTACGCCTACGTTATCCAGGACAACAATATAAATCTTCACATTGTTGACATCTCCAATCCAGCCGCGCCCACCCGAGCCGGTTTCTTTTCAACCGCAGGAGAACCAAATGAGATTGCTGCGGCAGGCAACTCTGTCTACATCGCAGGCGGTTCGAATGGCCTGCGTATCATTGACGTTTTCGATCCAACCTTACCGAGCGAAATCGGCTCTTACAATTATTATGGGACGCTTAATGATGTAGCGGTGGCCGGGAACTATGCTTATGTATTAAAGGGAAATGGAGACCTGCACGTCCTGGACGTCTCCGAGATGCCGTTAATTATTTATATGTACTTGATGCGACGAAGCTGCCTGACTGCGTACAGCGTGGATCTTTCGTTACACCGGGAAGAATAAAACAAGTGACAATGTACCAGAATTATGCCTATGTCAGTGATGAGGAAGGAGGGCTGTTCATATTGTATTATTTACGTCCAATCATAAACCCCACCTATCTTCCGATCGTGGGGCGCGATTAATCGCTTTTTGATGATTTACAAAATGCCCTCCTAAACAAAGCGGGCGGATATTCATGCTAAAATTAAAGGATGATCCGCGTCTTGATTGTGCACGATTTTCCTCTAATTTGCAACCTGGTAAAGGCCGCGTTGCTAGATACATCGGATATTGATGTGGTGAGCTGTGCATGTTCACTCCAGGAAGCGCTTAATCAGGCTGAAAATACGAATATCGACGTAGCGTTGGTTGGTATCCGCCTACCGGAAATGGGCGCTTTGAAAGTCACCCGCGCGCTCGCTCAAGGCGAACCGCAGGTTAAGGTTTTAGTATTTGGTTTGGGAGATGATTACGAGCAGATTCTACCTTATATCGAGGCAGGCGCGTCCGGGTATATCCCAAGAGATGATGGTGTAGCCGATCTGATCGAGGCGATTCGAGCGGCCTACTCAGGTAAAGCTTTGGTTTCGCCTGAAGTCGCCGCAGCTGTCATGCAACGCCTGGCAGAATTAGCACGGCTCATCCCTGACATAAGCGGCATCGAAGCGCTCGACCTGGAAAGCCTTACCCCGCGTGAGCACGAAGTGCTGAATTTATTGGGCCAGAATCTCAGTAATCATGAAATTGCCGAACGACTGTCTATCGAGACCGGCACTGTCAAGTTGCATATCCACAATATTCTACGCAAGCTAGGCGTCGACAGCCGTCAGCGCGCAGCGTCTTTTCTGGCAATCTTTCGCCAAGCGTCGGACTCCACCGAATAATCATGCTCATAGGGGGGATAGGTAAGAGATCTATCTTTTTTATATCTCAATATATATCCACGATCCATAGCTGAAAGTGGCCGGCCGTGTTACCATTTTCATCGTTGAAAGGAGGCTCATTATGGATAAGCCTATGAACGATGAAAAGAAACTGGAAACCCATTCCCAGGATAAAGCTGAAGTGGTTGAAGAAAACTGGCATGAGCTATGGCCAATGGACGAATATCGTCCGCCGGAAGAGCGCACAGACACGTCCTTCGAGCGAAAGCTATGGCCAAGCGATGTGTACCGGGCGGAGGACGAGAAGGCCAACCGCCAAATCGAACGCCTGCTATACCCACGCGATGAACTGCGCCCGCCCGATCAGCGCGCCGGTCACCAGGTGGAACGCCACTTATGGACCTGGTACAGTGAGAGCTGATACCGCCGCAAGCTTAAAGAAAAACGGACTGACTTGAAAGGTCTTCGTGTGTTGAAAAATCGGCTTCGCTGTTTTTTTCAACACACACTAGACTTTCAAGTCAGTCTCATCGAACAGGGTGGGCGATGGGGGTCGAACCCACAACCACTTGATCCACAGTCAAGTGCTCTGCCATTGAGCTACGCCCACCATGATGCGCCCGATATTCTATCACGGATTACATGTTTGGGCAACATGACGCTTAGACGGCTCTACACTGTTGTGTCTAAGCGGCGATGAGCTTCCTGATCTTTTCCAAGGCATCTGCCTGCGCGATGGTTATCTGATTGCCGCTTCGTAAATCCTTCAAGGCGACAGCCTGGTTCGCCTGTTCGTCTGGACCCAGGATTGCGACGAGACGAATTCCCATCCGTTCCGCATATTTGAACTGCTTTCCGAGCTTGGCGGCTTCTGGGTAGTAGGCCACGTTCAAGCCGGCCTGGCGTAGCTGATTGGCAAAGCGCATCGAAGCCTGAATTGAGCTCTCATCGAATACCGTGACCAGGATCGCGGCGGGGGAGGCATCCAGGCCTGGCGGCAAGCAACCAAATTTCTTCAAGACCAGGCTCATGACCGCATCGCCCATGGCAAATCCGGTTGCAGGCAGTGGTTCGCCGCCTACATCGGCGACCAGATTGTCATAACGCCCGCCGCCTAAGACGGCGCGGAACTCACCATCATTATCCCAGGTTTCAAACACAGTGCCGGTGTAGTAATCCAGGCCGCGGATGATATAAGGCGCATAATGGACATAATCCTTGACGCCCAGGTCCCCGAGGCTCTCGAAAAACTCTTCTAAATTCGAAGATAGCTTCCACAAGTTTTGATTCGACAAAATCGTTTCTAAACTGGTGAGCTGTGTCAGACTAAGGCCAATTTCCTCAGCGTAGGCCTGCCAGTTTGCCGCTGATAGCTTGTCGCGCCGGTCGATCAGGCGAAAAACAGCTTTCTTTTGTTCAGCAGGGATATCCAGGGCCTGGAGTTGGCTGTCCATCAATTGGCGATTGTTGACCAGGATCGAGACTTGAGTTGGGGAAAGTCCGCATCCTTTGAGGAACCTTGCAGCGATGGCAACCATTTCGGCGTCTGCCTGTGGGGTGTCTACGCCGATCAGATCGATGTTCCATTGAAAGAATTCGCGATAGCGCCCTTTTTGCGGGCGTTCGTAGCGCCAGAACGGGCCCCAAGACCACCAACGCAGTGGAAATACCAGTTGACGCTGGCGTTGGGCGACCATCCTGGCAAGCGAGGGGGTGAGCTCGGGTCTTAGAGTGATCAAATCGCCGCTGCGATCGGGAAAAACGAATGACTGTTTATCGACCAGCTCTTCACCGGATTTGGCGGCATACAAATCGATCGACTCCAAGAATGGCGCATCGTATTCCTGGTATCCGAAAGATTCAGAGACACTACGCGCCGTATTGTACAGAAAGGTACGAATGGCCATTTCTTCTGGGTAAAAGTCCCGAGTGCCTTTAAGCGATTGAACGGTTGTTCTCATTTTTCCTTCTACTGGCAGGGCGAGTTGGTGAGCCCTTGCGCCAAAGCCTCGCGTTCGGTGGTCGTCAAGCGCGCTTCCGGATGAATGATGGTATATTGCCCAGGCGGCATTTCGCCTCGCAAGATCACTTCAGCCATATCATCGCCGCCTTCGCCTCCTCCTTCAAAGCCACCTTCCTCGCCTCGAGCCGTGTGCGCAACGCCGCATTCCGATAGGTTAAGCCTGGAACGCCCTTCTTCCACATCGTGTTGGATCAGCCATGAAAAAGGGGCAATGCTGGTATACCAACGCCAGTTGGTCGTGTTGCTGTGGCAATCGGCGCATGCCCGCTGGAACAAGGCCTGGGTTTGCTGGCTATCCCAGGCGGGTTCCTTTACAACGGGCGGATTCGTGTGGTTGCGCCCATACGGAACAAGCTGGGCTAATAAAAACAAGGCAATGATGGCGATTGCGCCGTAAAGGATTATTTTCTTAAGCATTTTGATTTCCTCCGAATTTGATTTTTATTCGCAATATTATACGCCTATCTGATGATCTCGCTTTAAGATAATACAACCTCTTTGTGTACCGCGCCTGCTCGATCACTCAAAATATGTATTTTTAGACAGGATCCGGGCGCTGCTTCCACCACCCATTCATGCCGGGCGCGATTATCCGTGATCCCAAAGTCCCCGACACTGGCTACATCGAGTTTATTGCTGCGTCCTTGTAAGTGACCGAGCTCGGTGCGCCATTTTCCTGCAACCAAGCGGGCTCCTTCCGGAAGATCCAATTCAACCCAGACCGGGCGGGCGGCTTTACGCTTTCGACCGTGTTCACTGGTGAAAGTGGGTAGGTAGCCCGTGTTTTCGAGCAAGAGATTAATTCGATACTTGTTCTCGCCGAGGCTTTCCGTTTGCAGCGTGTGCACCGAGAGACGCGGTAAGAGGTTGCCTAGCGCCATGGTGAAGGGAAGCACGCGCTCGGCCTCTGCATTCACGAATGCAAGCGGTGGGTTCCGCCAGGTGTACATAATATCCCAACCGCCTAGCTCGACCTGTCCTAACTGTGGGTGTTGAAATTCATACCAGGGTACGTAACCTGCCGCTCCCACGTGTTCGTCTGACCACTTCAAGATTTGCAAGTCATGTTCATGGGGATGTTCGCGATACCATTCGATGTACTTGCGTTCTTTGATCCCGGCTTCGTCGGGCAGGTCCCAAAGCTCAATCGTATAGGAAAAGACTCCCAGATGATCGAATATCCAATCGTCAAATCCACCGGTCGTAATTTCCTTGGGGTGATATTTAAAATCATGAAATGTTGAGACACAGCGATAACCTGAAGATTTTCCTACGAGCTCGCCAATCCGATCATATACCCACAAATCACCTGTCTCAAAGTTTTCGTCTGCTTTCGTGCTGTACGGCCGCAGGATGACCCGGCTGTAGGTGTGAAAAGTAATCGCCAGGTTGATATTCGGGTGGTTGATGATGAAATCCAGGAGGGCCTTTGACTCCGATTCGGAGCCTGGATAGGGTCCGGCCCCCATCTGTTCAGCTTCCGGCCGCCATTCGAATGGGAAATTACGGTTGAAATCCAATCCCTGTGGAACACGCGGGGATTTTATGATGAAGCCGTCAAAATCGTGTAACATTCCTTCTGGCAGCAGGCGGTAGTATACTCCCCCGTGTTCTGCTGGAGCGCGTTTTTCCATCAGGCGCGGATCAAGCGAGCTAATCTTCCAATCTCCGCTCGGGTCAACCAATCGCATTTGTAAAATTCGTCCATCGCCGTCGATGTCTTCTTCGTGCAATCCTTCATCCTTGTCAGGATATGGATAGAGCCGAACGCCCGAGCGGATGTATTTCGGGTTTGCTGCCATTGCAAGGGCCGCACCATCTGGATTGATGCGTGGAACGATATAGTACACGCCATCGTCCAGTATACGGGTAATTTGGGGATCTGAGCCATATCCGCTGAGTAAGGTCCAGGCCAGTCGCAGCGCCACCGTTGTGCCCGTGATCTCCGTGGCATGGATATTGGCGTCAATCCAAATGGCAGGTTTTTCAATATCTGGCCCCGTTGCCTGGTTGGTGATCTTCAACATCCAGATTGGGCGTTTTTCATAGCTTTCACCAATCGAGCTTTGAGTGATGAGGGTAGGAAATGCCTTCGTCCATTCTGCCAGGAGTTGATCGATTTCTTGATTGCTGAAATAATGGTTGAAGTTCATTGGATGACCTCGAAAGAACATTTTTGAAATGGTTTGGCGAAGTGATACGAATTGGATATTTCAGCTGATATCCGTTTGTCGGTGGAGATCTCGGCAAGCCGGCAGCCATGAATTTCCAGGATGATTTCTTGATAGGGAAATGGGAAAGAGCCTTGTGAACGCCAATTGAGCTCGATCCTGCTTCCGGTACGCCGGACATAGAATTGATCCAGCCGGCTGGCTGAGTCCTCGATTTCCCCATCCAATGGATTGCCATCGCCGGCGTCGCTATAAATTTGGCAGCACAGCGTGGGCGTCTCGGGTAAATCGGATCCCGTTGTGTACAGGTGGAGAGTTAATCGACCATCTTGTTCGAGTGGTAAGATCTGGTGGTTGCGCACAAGGAGGGGGATATGTTCCAGGTCGACAGGACTGTTATGAATTGTGGGGCCGGCTAGTATTTGATCGGTCCAAAAATCAAACCACTCGCCGCCTGGTAAGGTTACCTGACGAGCGCTGATTCCTGCGTCTAGAACTGGGGCGACGAGCAATGCGCTGCCAAGGATAAAGGCATCCTCGACTTCCCACAGAGCCTGGTTGGCGGGCTCTAGCCAAAACAACGGCCGCATCACCGGCCAGCCCGTATGCACTGCCTCCCAGGCCAGGGTGTAAAGATAGGGTAATAATTGATAGCGCAGGCGGAGAAATTGCCTGATTATGCTTGTGGTCGATTCCCCAAAAACCCAGGGTTCACGCGGCGCGGTTCCGGCGGCCGAATGTGTGCGCATAAACGATGTAAAACAGGCCAATTGAAACCAACGCAAATATAGCTCCGCGCCTGGATTACCAGTGAAACCGCCGATGTCCGAGCCGGAAAATGGGATGCCGCTGACGCCCATCCCGAGTAGCGTGGTCAGGGTTTGACGCAAGCCCTCCCACGAAGTTTCCACGTCTGCCGTCCAATTCCAGGCATATCGAGCCTGGCCCACCCATCCTGAACGCGAGACGATCCACGGGCGGCGACTTGGGCGTAATTTTTGAAGACCATCATAGCCAGCGCGATTCATCTGCATGCCATATACATTATGCGCTTGTAAATGATCGCCGCGTGTACCCTCGAGGAAATGTTGGCTTGCGAAGGGCAACGTGCCATCGCCGGAGGCCACAAAGGAGGCGGGTTCATTCATGTCATGCCAGATACCATCTACTCCAGCCTCAGTCAGGGCGGCGTATTGTTCCCCCCACCATTGCCTGGTGTGCGGATGTGTAAAATCCGGAAAAGCCGCATCGCCCGGCCAAACGACTCCGAGCATTGGCTGGCCATCGCTCTGTAAGATGAAATGGTTTTGCTTCGATCCTTCCATGAATACTTTGTCCTGTGGATCCGTTTTAACCCCAGGATTGATGATGGTCACCAATTTGATCCCTTGGGCGTGTAACTCATCGACCAGCCCGGCTAAATCTGGAAAACGACGCCCATCAACACTGAAGACCCGGTAGCCGTTCATATAATCGATGTCGAGATGGATCGCGCTGATCGGTAGATTGTGCTGTCTAAAACCTGCGATCACCCTGCGGATATCGGCTTCGTTTTTATACCCCCAGCGGCACTGGTGATATCCAAAACTCCAACGTGGCGGCATTGCCGGTCGGCCGGTGAGTTGGCTGAAGCGCTCGAGGAGTTGTTCTGGTTTTCCGATGATTAAATAATAGCGCAGTGCGCCTCCATCGAAATGAGCCGTTACGGGTTCGTCCGACAGAGTTGGTGGAAATTGGAAAGCGGAGCGGAAACTGTTTTCGAAGAAAATCAGGTGGCTGTAGGATTGTTTGAGAGTGATGTAGACAGGCAAAGGCATATACAGTGGATCGCTATTTGGGCCGTGGTTCCCGCCTGGGTCGCTATTCCAAACCAGGCGAGACTGGCCGCGCAGATTGAAAGCGCCGTTATGTTCGCCTAATCCGGCCATGAATTCGCCGGCGTCAACAAGCGACCGGCTGGTCCAGGAAGTTCGATCTTGTGGGGAGGCGCTTCTTATTAAATTTCGAAAGCTTGGAGCAAGCTCCGATCGCACTAAGTCGCCATGTAGGTTATAAAACGCCAGTGAACCACCGGCTGCAATCTGGATTTCCATTTCAGTTGAGCTGACTTTTAGGCCGGCCTGGGTTTGTTCGACCTTGATCTCTATAGGAGACCAATCATTATTTGCGACTGAGTAAGGGACAGGTAACGATCCCGGCTGCCAGGTGATGCGCGCCAAATCTACTGATAAAAAAGAAATTTCTAATTCTGCATTCTCAAAATGAACCTGAAGTGTTTGCGTAATTTGCGTATAGCCGATCAATGAACCTGGGGTTTGTTCAGATGAGATTTGCCAGTTGGCTTGATATGCGTTATCCAGGCGTTTTTTTAGACGGGTGTAGCGGAGGATGTTTAGCGCTTTTCCCGGCCCCATGGATCGGAAAAACAATAGTAGGGAATATAGAGAAGCCATTGAAATTCAAATCGGAAGACTGACAGGCTAGAATAATCGTCGTTTATCGGTTGGTGTAGGGTAGTTTAATCGGCTGGCATATCTTCGCTGAAGGAGAACAGGTTGCCGATGGATTGGCGTGCATAATTCCGTAAAATGGCTTCTCCGAAGATTGAAGCAACCGATAGGATTGTCAATCCTGGTGGGCGGTTTGTCTGGCAGATGGGCACTGTATTCGTGGTGATGATATGTTTAATTTGTGGCACCCTGGCGATGTTGGAGAGTGCATTCACTGAAAACACCCCGTGGGTGCAGATCAAGGAGATTTCCTGGATCCCCGCATCCACAAGAATTTGACTGAGCTCGAGCATCGATGAGCCGGTCGCAATTTCATCGTCATAGATCAGGGCGCGTCGATATCCTTCAACCTGGCGTACGATCGATGGGTTTATTCTTACACGGATATCCGACATCCGCCGTTTTTCTGCGGCAGCGACCGGTAAAGAGAGCTGTGATGCAAAACGAGCTGCAGCGGTAGCGCGTCCCATATCCGGTGATACCACCACAGTCTCTAATGGATTTAACGCCTGGTCAGATAAATAACGCACAAAAAGGGGCCGGGCGGTGAGCGGGTCAGTAGGAACGGAGAAAAACCCATGTACCTGTGGCGAGTGGAGCGTCATTGTCATTACATGGGTGGCGCCAGAAGCCTGGAGTAAATCAGCAACCAGGCGGGCGGTAATTGAGATACGTGGTGCATCTTTCTTGTCTGAACGGGCGTACGAATAATACGGGATAATGGCGTGAATCTCGCGGGCTCCCGCGCCACGGGCAATATCGAGCATCATAAACAGCTCGATCAAATGGTCGCTGACGGGTTTCACCAATGACTGTAATATGTATACAACCCGTCCGCGCACGCTGGCCCCAAGTTGGATGTACATATTGTCGTTGCTAAACCGCCTGAAGGTGGTCGACTCGAGTGGGATCGAGAGGTATTTGGCAATTTCGGCGGCCAATTCTGGGTGAGATTGCCCGCTGAAAAAGCGGACGTCGTCTGGATTAATTTGTAAATTCATATGCTCCCCTCAATCTCGTTTAGAATCTTTTTTTGGATGGTCAATAATTCTCCGATGCCCTGGTATGCCAGTTCCAGAATCCGATCAAATTCCTGGGATGAAAATGTTTTTCGCTCCGCGGAACTTTGAATTTCAATAAAATACCCGTTGGCATCCATCACAATATTTGCGTCCACTTGAGCCTGCCGGTCTTCTGCATAACATAAATCCAATAAGGGGGCGCCATCGACGATGCCCACACTGATAGCGGCTATGGGTGCACGCAACGATGCAGCAGGAATCCGTCCTGCATCGATCAGTTTTCGTAAACCGAACGCCAGCGCCAGGTAACCACCGGTAATTGCTGCAGTACGAGTTCCGCCATCCGCCTGGAGTACATCGCAATCCAGGATGCAGGTAAGCGGGCCCAATTTTTCAAGATCTACTGAAGCGCGCAAGCTTCGTCCAATCAGGCGGCGAATTTCTTGGGTCCTACCGCTTAAACCATTCGTCTCTCGAGGGGTGCGTTCCTGAGTAGATCGCGGCAGCATCGCATATTCAGCCGTAATCCAACCGCTTGAAACGGCGCCTGTTTGCATCCACCGAGGCACGCCTTCTTGCACAGTCATATTACAGAGCACCTGTGTTTCCCCGATTGAGATGAAAATTGAGCCTTCTGCGAAAGCGGAATAGTTTGGAACAATGTGAACAGGCCGGAGCTGATCAGCCTTACGACCATCGACGCGCATGGGAAAATCTCCTGGGTTCATTGGCGAGATGGGGATGGCATAATTGGCTTTCTGATGAGGCGCCTGGTTAATTTTACCTCGAGTTTACGCTTACTGCTATAATCAGGTCATGTTAAGAAGTCAATTTCCTCCGCTGATCATTGGTTTTGTCTCGGATTTAATTTTTCAAGTAAAAATTGAACAGGCAGCCGACCGGCTGGGTTATCAAGTTGAATGGGTCGAAACCGCTCAGCAATTCACTCCCGATGCAGTTTCTACCGCGTGGGCCCCATCGCCAAGGCTAATTGGTGAGCATGTAGAAGGCATAGATGGAGCGCTGATCGAGAAGCTCACCGAATGGCAACCGGCGCTGCTTATTTTTGATCTTGGCAACTCGAATGTCCCCTGGCGTGAATGGGTGGCGTTGCTAAAATCAATCTCGGCCACTCGCCGGATACCCTTGATTTGTTATGGCGCCCATGTGGATGCTGTCACCCTCAAAGCTGCAAAATCAGCCGGGGCAGACTTGGTCGTGGCTCGGTCACACTTTGCGACGAATATAAGTGGCCTGATCCAAAAATACGCCCGAACACCTGATTATGCTGCTTTCCAAAACGCATGCGAGGAACCGCTTTCCACTCTGGCGATAAAAGGTCTTGAGCTCTTCAATAAACGAGAGTACTTTGAGTCGCATGAACTCCTGGAAGCCGCCTGGAAAGAAGACCACACACCAGGCAGGGAATTATATCGTGCGGTTTTGCAAGTAGCTGTGGCCTTTCTACAGATTGAGCGCGCAAATTATAATGGCGCAATCAAAATGTTTTGGCGGGTGCGCCAGTGGATCGCTCCACTCCCGGACGAATGTCGCGGAGTGGATCTTGGACAACTGCGCGTTGATGTTGAACAGGCATATCGGTCAGTACTGGATTTAGGACGTGAGCATATCGGTCAATTTGATCGAAGCTTATTCCGACCAGTACGCTACAAATCCTGATCACTTAAAATCGTTTATCTGCGATAAGAAGATCACAAAATCTGGTTAATCATCACATGAACCATATTCTCAATATCTCTTCGCAATTAGGAATTCCAACCAGCAAAGTCTCTGCTGCAATCGAACTATTCGATGCCGAAAACACAATCCCATTCATCGCCCGGTACCGGAAAGAGGCAACCGGAAGCCTGGATGAAGAGCAATTACGTGATATTCAAAACTTGCATGTCAAACTGCGGTCATTGGACGAACGGCGCCAAACCGTGCTTAAGTCTATTGATGAGCAGGGGAAGTTGACGGCGGAACTTCAAGAGCAGATCATGCAAGCCGCCACCATGACAGCGCTCGAAGATCTTTACCAACCGTATAAGCCAAAGCGACGCACCCGGGCTATGATCGCTCGCGAGCGAGGTCTACAGCCGCTCGCAGAATTAATATTAAGTCAAGCGCAGTTATCCCAGGGCCTGGACCAGATCGCGGCGCCATTTCTAAGTGAGGCAATCACAAACCTTGATGAAGCCTGGGCCGGGGCGTGCGATATCGTAGCAGAAACCATCAGCGATCATCCGGACGTACGAAGAATAACGCGCGAGAAAGCCTTTACCTGGGGTTCATTGCGTTGTGAGAAGATCGAAGATGCCCAAGATGCGTCCAAAGTCTATGAACTATATTATGATTTCGAAGGCCGAATCGACCGCATCAAACCCTACCAGGTCCTGGCCATCAATCGCGGCGAAGCGGAAAAGGTGTTGCATGTCAAGGTGGTCGTTTCAGAGCGGGATTGGCGCGGGGCAATGCAGGCTGTCTTTCGAGAGCATCCGCGCTCCCCATTGGCTGGGAAGCTGCGTGAAGCGATGGATGACGCGGCCGATCGATTATTACTTCCTGCCATCGATCGTGATGTACGCCGCACGCTGGGTGAAACGGCGGAGACACATGCCATTAATGTCTTTGCCGTCAATTTGCGGGCTTTACTCAACCAACCGCCCTTAGTTGGGCATACCGTCCTGGGGATTGATCCGGGCTTTCGCACCGGGAGCAAGGTTGCGGTGATCGATCAAACCGGGAAACTCCTGGAAACGAAAACGATCTATCCGCATGAACCTCAAAAGCGCTGGGAAGAATCCTTAACGATCCTGCAGGAATTCGTCGAACGTTACCATGTTACGTTGATTACCATTGGTAATGGTACTGCTTCGCGAGAGACTGAGAAATTGGCGGCGGCATTAATCCAACGCATGGCTAAATCGGATGACGAGCTGCACAGCATGGGATTGCACTACTTAATTGTCAATGAAGCAGGCGCGAGTGTTTATAGCGCCAGCCCACTGGCGCGAGCCGAATTCCCAGATCTGGATGTCAGCCTGCGTGGGGCAGTCTCGATCGCCCGGCGCGCGCAAGATCCGTTGGCCGAGCTGGTCAAAATTGATCCGCGGTCGATTGGCGTCGGCTTATACCAACATGATGTCGAACAGAAAAACTTGAGTGAATCCTTGACCGGCGTCGTTGAAAGCGTGGTCAATCAGGTGGGCGTTGATGTCAATACGGCCTCGCCCGCGTTGTTGACCTATGTCTCAGGGATCGGACCAAAGCTAGCAGAGCAGATCGTTGCATACCGGGAAAATTTGGGAGAGTTTAGTGATCGGAAGCAGTTACTGAAGGTTCCAAAGTTGGGTCCGAAAGCGTTTGAGCAAGCGGCGGGTTTTTTACGAATTCGAGATGGCAATAATCCGTTGGATGCCAGCGCCATCCACCCTGAAAGCTATTCGGTGGCGATCGCTGTACTCAAAAAAGTTGGGCTAACCGCTTCTGAGCCTGTCGATGTGCGAAAATCGGCAATCGATTCGTTCCGAGAAAAACAAGATCTGAAAGTAATCTCAGAAGAACTGGGCGCCGGTTTACCGACCCTGGTGGATATCCTTGAACAACTCGTTCGCCCAGGCCGAGACCCACGTCAGGATCTGCCTGCTCCGATCCTGCGCTCGGATATTCTTTCCATGGAGGATTTAGCGGTTGGAATGCGCATGAAGGGTACCGTGCGAAATGTAGTCGATTTTGGCGCATTCGTGGATATTGGTGTCAAACAAGATGGACTTTTACATCGCAGCCAGGCGCCCAAGGATCAATCACTGAAAGTAGGCGATATAATTGATGTTGAAATTCAAAAACTGGAAATCGAACGCGGCCGGATTGGCCTAAAATGGGTTTAAATCTTCTTAAAGGAGCAGAGTATGCAAGTTCTTGTTGAGTCAGGAAGTATCCAGCACGCACAGGTTGATACGATCATTGTAAATTTGTTTGAAGGCGTCAGCGTTCCGGGCGGAGCGACAGGAGCCGTCGACCAGGCGCTGGGTGGGGCCATTAGCGAGTTGATTGCCGGGGGCGACTTCAAAGGTAAGGCCGAAGATGTGGCTGTGATCTACCCGCGCGGCGCGATTTCCGCCCGCCGAGTTTTGGTTGTGGGTCTTGGTAAAGCGGAGAAATTCGATATCCAGGGCGTACGTAATGCGGCCGCGGCCGCGATCAAACGTGCGCGATCATTACACGCAGAAAATGTAGCCACGATTGTCCATGGCAGCGGGATTGGTGGATTGCCGGTTGAGGCTGCTGCCCAGGCAACGGTCGAGGGGTCGCTATTGGCGTTATACCGATACAATGCTCCGAAGCGAAATGAGGAGCCGCTCAACGAGCTAAACTCTTTAACCATTGTTGAATTCGATCAGGCCAAATTACCTGCGATTCAAACTGGCATCCGCATTGCAGAGGCGATTGCACAAGGCGTTTTCTTAACGCGGGAATTGGTGAATCTGCCGCCGAACGTCGCCACGCCCACCCGATTGGCGCAAGCAGCTCAAGACCTTGCCGATCAATTCAATTTTGGGTTGACCATTGGCGACCGAGAATGGGCTGCTCAGAAAAATATGGGCGCATTCCTGGCTGTCGCTCAAGGCGCGGGTGAACCGCCAAAGTTCATTGTCTTAGAGCACAATATTACACGCGAGGATGTGGACACAATTGTCTTGGTGGGCAAGGGAATTACTTTCGATACTGGGGGCATCTCGATTAAGCCTTCGGATCATATGGGCGATATGAAATCGGATATGGGCGGCGCAGGCGCTGTCCTGGGGGCGATGAAGGTAGTCGGCTTGCTCAACTTACCCCTGCGCGTGATCGGAATCACGCCGGCTACCGAAAATATGCCCGATGCGAACGCTTACCGGCCGGCGGATGTGATCACGGCCAGCAATGGAAAAACGATCGAGATCATCAGTACGGATGCCGAAGGCCGGATGATCTTGGCGGACGCCTTAGTCTATGCCAGCCAGTATCATCCAAAGGCGGTTATTGACCTGGCGACGCTTACGGGTGCGTGCGTGATTGCGCTCGGTGAAGATATCGCGGCAGGTTTATTCACCAACGACGATGAACTTCGTGAGCGCCTGGTCGCCAGCGGGTCGAACACCCACGAACGTGTTTGGCCGCTGCCTCTTTGGGACGATTACAAGAAGGCGATAAAAACCGACGTAGCCGATATGAAAAATACCGGTGGACGCTCGGGCGGCGTCGGAACCTCAGCGATTTTCCTGAAGGAATTTACGGATTACCCTTGGGCGCACCTCGATATCGCTCCGATGGCCTTGTCGACGAAAGAAACCGCCTATATCCCCGCGGGTGGCACCGGTTTTGGGGTCCGGTTATTGGTAGACCTGCTGCGTAACTGGTAAACTGAATTTGCCATTGCGCAAGGACCATATCGAATTTCCGTCGTTGGTCGGAATGGCGATCCGCCTGGCTGGCGCGATACTCCTACGGCGAAAACTCGATTTTGGTCAGGAGGCGCGCCTTTGGGCTCAGCAATTAAATCCACCCTTACAGATACTCGGGATTGAAAATATTCCGGGAACCAGGCCGTGTGTGATCACGGTTAATCATCTTGCACGGCCTGGTTTTCGCGCCTGGTGGTTTGTATTAGCAATCAGCGCCGTCGTAAAAAACCCGATCCATTGGGTGATGGCCTCCGCCTGGACCACACCTAACCCCTGGCTCGCGCCCTGGTGGACACCGATTACGCATTGGATTTTCCAGCGTATCGCCTGGGTCTACGGTTTCACGTCCATGCCGCCGATGCCGCCAGACCCACAACAAGTCGAATGGCGAGCAAACTCGGTGCGCGCGGTGTTGCATTTCGCGCGCGATCAGCTCCAAAATAATACGCCGCCGCCAATCGTAGGCTTGGCTCCAGAGGGAGGCGATATGCCAGGCGGTGTTTTAGCCATGCCGCCCAGCGGTGTGGGGAGGTTTATCCTTCAATTGGTAAAGTCAGGGCTGGAAGTGACGCCGGTGGGTGTTTATCTCGATCGGGATGGTCTATGCTTGAATTTTGGTCCGGCGTACCGACCTGTAATCGACAGCGTTGCGTCCAGGGACGAATTGGACTGGAGTGTGCGTCTACAGGTGATGCAGAAGATCGCCGTACTGTTACCGTTCGAATTGAGAGGGGAATTCGTAGACCGTCTTGACCCAGCAGGGATCAAGAATTAAAATAGTTTCGGAAGGTCAAAGAATGCCAATTTACGAGTACATTTGCCAGGACTGCCGCACCCGCTTCGAGGTCTTGCGACCGATGAAAGATGCGGATGCGCCGATTAATTGTCAAAAATGCGCCGGCATGCATACTTCCCGCTGCCTGACTGTGTTCTACGCTAAGAGTAGCGGTAAAGTAATCGCGGGGGGCGGTGGGGGTTGTGCAGGCTGCTCGGGCGGATCTTGCGGCACCTGTGCTAATTAATTGAACCCCATCAGCCTCGGGCATTAGCGCTAGTCTCCAAGATTTTTATTAATTTTTCCGCCAAGGCTGGCCGTGAGTAATTTTCCGCCGTAAATTTGCGCCCGTTTTCTCCCATCTCAGCACAAAGGCCTGGATTTGACTGGAGATCAATCAAGGCCTGGGCGAGGGCTCGTGGGTCTTCAGGCGGGACATAATGACCTGCTTGAGAAACTTCGATCATTTGACGGGCCTCTCCATCAATGGAGATGATCACTGGCCTTTCACATGCCCAGGCGTCAAAAATTTTGGTTGGCAAGGCGCCTTTGAACAAATCTAGCCCGCGTAAAGGAACTAAAGAGATATCCGCAGCAGACAGGTAACCTGGAATGGCTTCACGCGGCTGCTCGGGTAGAATGATCACGTTCGATAAAGATTTCCCCGCAACCATACTTACAATATCTTCCTTTCGAGGACCTTCACCGATCAATAAAAAGCGGATCGATGGATGATCGTGTAAATTTTCGGCTGCCTGGATGATGGTCTCTAGATCTTGTGCAAGGCCGAATATTCCGGCATACACTGCAATAAAGCAATCTTCCCAGCCGAGCTGCGTGCGCAAGCGAGCCCGATCTTCGAGTTGAAATCGAAATAAGTCGAGGTTGGCGCCGTTGGGGATCAAGATTAACTTTTCGCCAGGGACGCGGCGGTCGATGAGCCGCTGCTGGATGCCTTGGGTGACAATCACAATTCGCTTTGCGCGCTGATAACAAGCTTGTTCGAGACGCTCCGCCCATCTAATCCAGCGTGGATTGGAAAGTTCGCCTAAAGCCACAGCCGATTCTGGCCACAGGTCACGCACCTCGAAAATGAAAGGTAAGTGTTTCAACCTGCTGATGGACAGGCCCACCCCGCCGACAAATAAAGGTGGAGATGAGCAATAGATCATGTCATAGCGATCGCGTGCCAGGAGTAAGCCGGCCAGGGTTGCGGTTACCATGAAGGAAAGGTAGAAACGTAGACGACTGCCGAAATTCTTTTCTTGCGAGGCCTTTACCCAGACCCGAATCACGTCAATGCCATCGAGCCCTTGGCGTTCATAAAGTTTGCCACGATATTGCGGGGGAATAATTCCGGATGGGTGATTGGGGATTTCCGATATCATGGTTACGGAGTGACCGAGTCGAACGAAAGTCCGCGCCATCTCGTACGCGCGAGTCTGCGTAGCGCCTGCTTCCGGTGGAAAATATTGGGAAAGGTAGAGAATATGCATCAGGGTCGAGACGGAGGAACTAATTTAGGAAATGAGCATAAAGTTGGCCAAGCCCGTCAGCAATGGTTTCCCAATTGTATTCATTGATTACTGCCTGTCTTCCATTGAAACCTAATTTGCGTGGCTTGTCTGGATGCTTATACCAGGTTTGGAGGATTTCAGCGGCTGCGATTGAATCAGCCGGGTCTATCAGGGCGCCGCAGTCAGCATGTTCTAGAACTTGACGCACGAACGGAAAATCGCTGGCTAGAACCGGTAATCCTGCAGCCATATACTCGAATATTTTTACCGGCATCGCAGACAGATAACGCGGGATTGGTTGTAATAACGCCAGGCCAACGTCGGCTGATTTAAGTAATCCAGGCATACTTTGATAAGGCGCCCAACCGTGGAGGGTAATTCGATCCATAAGCTCTTGGGCGGCCGATAAGAACCGATCTTGCTCTTCGAGCGGTGTGAAGGTTCCGGCAAGGTGTAACCGCGCTGGAATTCCGGCCGCTGACAGGCGTCGCAATATCTCCAGATAAACAAATAACCCTCGATCCTGGGAGAGACGGCCCATATAGAGAAGATTTAATTCAGAGGAAGTAAAAACAGGGGCTGAGGTCCGGAAATGATCGCGGCGAGGATAATGGCCGATCACGAGGACCTGGAATGCTTGCTTTCTAGATCGCATGATTGTTTGGTAACCCTGGGCCAGATGATGGTCCACGGTGATGATGGCATCGCTGTATTTTGCGTGGAATAACTCAGCGTAACGGACGAATTGGTATACGCTTCTCCCAATGAAGCCTTTTAGACGTGGTCTGATCAATTCTGCATAATGCTCGTGCGCATCATAAATTACAGATGCATGATGGCGTTTTGACCACCAAAAACCAACTGGCAGCGTATCAAAGTCGTGAGCATGGACCAATTTGGGGCGTAAGATATTGAGTAGGTTCCAAGCAGCTCGCCAGAAACCTAGCAACGGCCGGACCTGACGCAACCCAATTCCATAAGCTGAGGGCGCGTTCTGAACACGTAGAATTTGAATATTGTGCGATATTGTCTCTTGACTTGGGTAGGCTGCCTGACGATCCCAACAAAGGATTGTGATCTGATACCCTGAACTTGCCAGGCTTTCCGCCTCCTTCAGAACGCGAGCATCTGGTCTGAATGGATTGGCAAGCAGCATGACGACTTGCGATGTCTTCATTCGTACCGCATATAGATATCTCGCACTTGATCGAATTGACGCTCAAGGTTGGCTTTTTCTTGGGCGGTGGCGACTGCATTGGTAGAGAGTTTGCGCCGTAGTTCTGTATCGTTAATCAGCCTGAGTACAGCCTGGCTCAAGGCATTGACATCTCCCAATGGTACAAACAGGGCATTTTCTTCATGCCTTACCCAGGGATGGAAGGTCGGGAGGTCACCGAGTATCAGAGCATTTCCGCACGCCATGCTTTCCAATACCGAAACAGGTGTACCATCGGAGGCTGCGATGGATATGGCGATATCGCTCTTCTGGAGTGTCTCGGCAATTTCCTGATCATTTGTCATTTTTTGGAGGTAATAAACCGACCCCTCGGCGTCGCTGGCGGAAATGATTGCCTGGAATTGCGTTAAGATCTTAGGGTCAGAATGATAAGTCAGGATAAAAAACCGGGTTTTCGGCGCTCCTTCAATGATCAATGGAGTAGCTCTGGCAATATCTAAGGGGTTGTAGATCGGCTTTAGAGCGCGCAGACTGATGACAGTAAGGGTATCCGGAGATGCGGCGTGGGTGTTTGAGCTCGAAGAACCTGCTTCTATGGGGGAAAATGTTTTAAAATCCACGCTCATGCTGATTGTAGATAACTTCTCGTTCGGGATATGCAGAGCCATGGCAGCTTGGGTGAGCTGGTTGGACACACAAAGGACTTCATCCGCCTTGCCCAGCGCCCAGGTGGTCAATTGACGATGTGTGAAAGATTTTTGTGGCAATAGTAGCAGATCTGAGCCTGTGGCAGTGATCACGAAGGGATGGTGGAAGGATGCTGCACCCAGCCAGGCTGCCCCAGAAGCGCTTAAAGCATGGACAACACAGGGCTGGATGCGTCGAATAACCTGCGGCATATAACATCCCCATACAAGAAAACGAACCCTGCGCAGATTCAGGAGATGGGTTAAGTCGATGAAACTGAATCTGTCTTGCACGGTTCGATCGACCACGAACGGGTTCTGGGGTGCGTGCTCGCCAATTAAAGTGACCGAAAAATCACGCGCCAATAATCCTTGAACAAAACGGCGAGTGTGCGCGCTGTTCGGGTTAGCAATTAAACAGATCTTCATATCGACACCAAATTACGGATACGCTCTGCAGCAAGCTCCCAGGTCGCGTTTTGTTCGACCCAGAGTCTGGCGTTTTGGCCCATAGCAGCTCGTTCAGCAGGCGAAGCATTGAGAACCAGGCTTAGTTTTGCGCATAGATCTCGAGGGTCTTGGGTCTTAAAAAGAAGCCCTGCTCGGGCCTGCTCGACAATCTCAAGGCCGGGGAGGTCTGATGCGACGACCGGGCGCCCGCATGCCATGTATTCAAATACCTTGAGGGTGGAGAATCCGCTGCTCAATGCGAGCTTTGGAGCGACCAGGAGGTCGCAGGCATTCAAAAAATTTGGGATTTGATCATAAGGTTGAAAACCCAAAAAATCAACCCGGTCCGCACAACCTGTGGCCTGAGCGCATTCTAAAAGTCGTGAGTGTTCAGCGCCATCTCCCACAATCATCAGGCGACGAAGCGATTCGGCCTCGGATGGAATCTCAGCAAAGGCCTGGATCAATGTCTCTACACCTTGCCATGCTGCCAGGCTGCCCGCGTAACCGATGATTTGGGCGCGTGTGTCGAGTCCTAGTTGCTGCCGGATGGCCAGGGTTTCTTTTGGCCGGAATTCGCTTACATTCACACCGTTTGGAACGATCCATATTTTGTCCTCTGGTATACCCTTATCGCGTAGGTATGTCGCCAATTGAGGGGTTACGACGATAATCTTTCCTGCCAGGCGACAAGCCAGGTTAATCGAAGCCGCCCGAAGCCAGTGGATGGGCGCCACCCAAAATCGTTTCCAAATCGAAAAGCGGCTGCGGGATAGCGCTTGTTCTGCACTCCAGGCGCCGTTTATTTCTAAGAAGGCGGCGATCTCTTTATGTCTTGCAAAAAAGAGCGGGCCGAGCCCGAATGCTGTGGCGCGAATATAAAGCACATCCACCTTCTGTGATTCGGAAAGCTTTTGAAGTGTAGAATATGCCGAAATGGTATTCGTTATTTGTGATAAATTATGAGGACGGTAGGCCCGCGAATCGATTTTTCGCGCGCTGAAAAGGAAATTATCTGCTGGGCCAATATCATGCGAGAGCAAGGTTACCTGATCGAAAGTGGATAGGCTTTGGCAGAGTTCTATGACGTGTGTTTTCATCGCATATTGTCGCGATAAATCACTTTCAACCAGGACGACCCAATTCATGGCAGGATACAATGTCTTGCTAATATTGACGTTAATATTACTTTCAAGCTGAAGATTGTTTTGGATTTCATGATCACGCAAGGATTAGGATCAGGTAGATTATAATACGGATAGATAAGGCAATACAAGCATGCGTATCGAGGGATTATTAGAGGCTTTACCAGCCAATTATACCGACGCTGATCGGGAATTAGTGCTGCGTGCATACAGAGTGGCTGAAAAGGCGCACGAGTCGCAAAAACGCGCCTCCGGCGAACCTTACATCAGCCACTGTCTCGCCGTAGCGGGGATTCTGGCCGAAATGTACGTCCCACCTGCGGTGGTAGCGGCTGGGCTTTTACATGACACCGTGGAAGATACTCCCATAACCTTGGAAGATATCCAACGTGATTTTGGCGATGAGATCGCTAAGCTCGTGGATGGAGTGACCAAGTTAACCCAGCTACCACGTGTCTC
>JAYRNN010000239.1:0-5397 GCA_041912175.1 Anaerolineales bacterium
AAGCCTGGACTGGATATGCTCCTCCGCACGAGCTGGAGCGCGCTTACGCGCTCTCGCGCCGCCTGGCGCCGATTTGTTCCGCGCTGTCCTGGGATCGAGTCGTTTGGGGCGTGCCAGCCCCCGGGCGCGGCGGTGCCAACTAAGCCGGCCCAAGCCGGCGGAGTGAATTTCTCGAATATTATCCGGGCTCCTAGGCCTGGTCGAGCCGCACGCGCACCAGCACGGTGGACTCGGCCAGCTTAAGCAGAGCGGATTGGGGCAGGCTGCCATCCGCGGCGCGCTGGAGGTGATAACTTTTCTCGAGGGCAGGAAAACGCTGTAAATAGATCGCCAGGCCCTTGGCGATCGCTTCCCGCTCATCCACCCCCACCAACGCTATAGCCTGGGCATCGAGGGTCTTGCCGCGCAGCAGCAAGCGGACCGGCGCGCCGCCGCGCAGATTGCGCCACCAGGTCTTGTGCTGCGACTCGCCCGGCAGGATCACGATCGTGTCGCCGCTTTGGGCGAATTGCACCGGCAGGGTGTACACTTTCCCGCTTTTACGGCCGCGGATGCTGATCAAGAGCACCGCGCCGCTCATCATGCCATGCAACGGCGAACGCAAGATCAAGCTCACGAATGGGTTAAACAGATGATTCATGAACCACATGGAAGGTTGCCTCCGGTCGAGACAGGCTGGACTGCGTGACTAGCCTGGTCTTGTCCTTGTAGAGAGTATAGCATCGATTGGATGGGCGGGCAATTCATCTGGGCGCCGGTCGAAGTAGAATACGGCGCTGCTGCCAAGGCAAATAATAGAATCTTCGTGCTCCAGGCGTTTCGGAAAAGCCTTTCAACCCGGCGATTGGAAGAGCCCATGCGCAGACCTTTTGCCTGACATTGCGTCCGCATCATCACGTTGTGTAAAGTATAAAATATCCTTCCACTCTTGAGGTGGAGGAGTTCCACCTTCTGGAATTTGCATAATATCGTAAGGCGTTGTCTCGTAGATCGAATAATTGATCCAATTGGAATACAGCAGGTTGGCGTGTCCGCGCCAATGGGTCAGCGGTTCCCGTCCGGGATCGTCGTCCGAGGAATAATTGTTCGGGATAGCAATGCTTAACAAGTCACGTGGAACAACCCCAGGACTTTGCCCTCCTGCTCGTTCCATAAGACGATTGCCTGCGGCGTCGGCAATAAAGTGGCCGCACACTTTTTACCCCTAAAAAAAGCCTCGGCTTCATCCGACAGCCTGGCCTGCCCGGATTGGCCGGTCCCAACGATGATCTGCGCCGCTCCGGCCTGGTAGATATATTCAGCTTCCGCCAATGAGATGATATGCGAAGTGCCAAAGATCTCCTTGGAGAGTTTTTTCTTGCGCTTTTCAACCTGCCCATCCAGGCGAATGATGACATCGTGCTCGTAGGTCTCCCCGGCGATGCGGATCGAGCCGAACCTGGTTTTATCGATCTTCGGTTTCATTGCGATTAGCTCCTAATTTCCTGTGTAACCGCGTTGGCCGCGCCAGGAGCGCGGATAAATTTCCACTCTCTACCTCGGCGACGAAAGCGCGTACCTGCATGGCATGCGCCTGCTCGTCGCGCGCCTCGACGCGCAGCAAATTGCGAATGGAAAATCCCAACCCACCAGATGGGCGATGAGATCTTTAACCGACCAATCCCCCAGGAAAACTTCATCCAGGCGCTCGTCCGGCAACATAGCAACGGCGTCCAAGACCATCCTGCGCGCGGCCTTTAATCCGATGATGAGCTTTTGCTGGCGATCTTCAACCGTTCTGGGCATGCGACCTCCTTCTTTCAGTCCGGTGGGCCCTGGGCGATCAGCGCTCGGGTGTGTTCCAACGAATTATGACCAGAATTTGAATAATCCATCTAAACTATAACATTTTCGAAGGCAAATTACAATCACCTGGCTGGTGCGTATCTGCTCCCTTGACTTACCAGAAAAACCGGGTAAGATAATATAGATTAATATTATCTTTATTATAAGATTTAGGACAAAAAATCAAAGGGATGGATTGAATTTCGAATGGCGCCGCGCTTGTACCTCTCCGATCTTACCAATCACTGCCTGTCCTTCTTCTGGAAGGAACATCCAGACTGGTTTGTAGGCTACCGATTGTTAGAAGGCGAACCATTGGTCATACCGACCTCCAATGGCGGGCTGGATCAATTGCCCAGGCATGCTTTCGACCCTGGATTTGAAGACCAGCCTTGTTTTACCGATGGGCGCCAACCACCTTACCCAGGCTGGATCAAAGAGTATCGACCGAAAGACGAGCAGGACCTCGAACATTTCTCATTCCAGGCCTGCGCCGATGGCTCGGCGCGCTGCCAGGCCACGATCAACCAGGGCGAGCAAAGCCTGGAATGGCTCTTCGAACCCGCGCGAGATGGCGTATGGATATCATTGACACTCGCTTCCCAGACAGCCCAACCGGGCGCCTTTGCCATCCAGCAATGCTTGCGCTTCACCGGTAAATTCAATGAATACTGGCGCCGGAAGGTGGCCATGACGCCTTTCTTGAGTGAATTAGATTTACAGGCTTTGGGCCAAGCGAACCTGACGCTGACGTATGCCCGACAGAATAACCAGTGGTTTAATTTTCCGGTCCCGTATTCGCTTTATTACACATCCCCAGGGCGTGAGCTCTCCAGAGCGCCCGCCAACCAGGCGATCGATCACGGGTTAGTCGTACGCCAGAGTCTCAACCGTGCAGAAGCGCCCGCCTGGTATTGGGAGCATGCCGCTCCCGGCGCGACCTGGGACACGATCTGCGCCGGGATGTATTGGGAGCGTACCCTGTCTGTCAGCAACCGTCACCCGGCCGATTGCCTGCACGCCATGCTCGATTTTGGCCCGCTAAAAGCCGGCGAGCAGCGCACGCTGCACGGCAAATTCTACTGGATCGAAGGCACACGCGATGATCTGCTGACCGTTTGGAGCAAAGAATTCAAGGCATAGTGGGGCATTTTAGGATAGGTCATTTGTCGTAATTGTCAGAAACGACCCAATAAGGCGAATTGATTTTGATAAATTGGTCTCGCATATGCTAAAATTTTAACGAGTAGCAGATGGCGATGGGGGAAGACCTCATCGCTTGTTATAACCTGAGTCCAAGTTTTTCAATCAAAGGAGATCCGCGATATGGAGAACAAGCGTCTATCGGTCCGGTCAGATCAGGCCCACTCGACCGCTCCTCAATTGCGCCTGCGCACCGATCTGCGCAGCGGCGCCAGCCTGGATAGTTGCATGAAAAGCATGCAGGACTGGCAGTCATCTTACTACAAGTGGTACAACCAGGTCAACGCCAGCAAATCCACCCCATGCAACAACCTTTAAACCGTACGGTTTGAAATTAAAAGGAGACTTTCCATGAAAATAAAGACCAATATTTATGCGGGAATGACCCTCGACGAGTGCAACGCGCAACGCGATTGGTGGAAGAACCAGGCCCAAATGATGGAGGCATACTATAACAACAGCAAGGCGCTTTATCCACCGGCCGGCCTCTGGTTCCCTTGTCAGGGTAATCCACCCAGCGGCGGTGGAACCACCTCTCCTCCACCTCCACCACCCAACGCGAGCGGTGGTTGGGTAGCCGGGGTCTGGGTCCCCGACATGAGCGGCTCTTGCTAATCGGTCTGCCTAACATTGGAACTAGAGAGAATAACCACCGTGAAAGTAAATACAAATCTCAAAGTTGGCAACGCATTGAATGATATCGCCTCCCTGGGATGTCAGAGCGCCAAAGCCAGCGCCAATTTCCTCAATCGCGCCGACCAGGAGGCGCGCAACCTGGCCGGCAACCTCAATTATGCCGCCCAATCGACCTGGAATAGCCTGGTCGGTTGGGTAAAGCCCTCGTGATTGCGCCTGGCATTCGGGAGCAGAAAGACGAACCTTAAACAAGTTAAGGAGAAACCCGATGAACCTTCGCACCAACCTGAAATCCGGCTCGGCCTGCTACACGGTAAAATCAGGCGATAGCCTGAGCACGATCGCCATGAAATTCTGTGGGAATGCATATCCAAACACGATTAACAGGATTTACTACTCGAACCTGGCTACCATCGGCCCAGATTCAAGCTTAATCCACCCGGGACAAAAGCTATACATCCCCGACTGCACCTGATTCCTCAAGGCAGCCACACCAGGGGGTTTGGAACCACGCGACTCGATCCTCGCGCCGGCAATCCGAATCCCCTGTTTGGTTTAAAAAGGCAGGTGTTTGCATTCCAAAGAAGTTCGCGTTACACTTTAACCAATCCGTGAAGCGTAGCCAAATCGAACCAGGAGCAAAGGAGCAACCAAATGTCAATCGATTCCACCCGCGCCCAGATTATCGCTCGCGTCTGGCAAGCGGTCGCCCAAAGCGGCGTCGACCTGTCCAGCGTGTCGCAAGCGCAACAAGAAGTCTTGGTCAACAAAATCGCCGATCAGATGTTGTTCACGTTGAATGACCTGCTTGACGAAATACCCCAGCCCGCGCCCGAACAGGAACCGCAGAGCGCGGCGAAAACATCCCTTGATTCTAGCCACGATGAATATCGGGAAGAAATTCTCTGGCGTGGACGGCCGTTCCTCTCCCTGGTCGAAAACTATACCATTACCAGCGACCGGATCACAATGGTGCGCGGCCTGCTGTCGAAAGATATCGAGAATTTTGAGCTGGTGCGCATCCAGGATATCGACTTCGATCGGAGCGTCGGTGATCGCTTGCTCGGTCTTGGAGATATTGAAATTCGAGGCGCCGACCCCTCGCAGAGCCATATCACCCTGCGCAATATATCAGATCCAGAAGCGGTCTATGAGCTGCTACGCAAAGCCTGGTTGGCAGCGCGTAAGCGCCAGGGCTTGCAATTCAGGGAATATATGTAGCCGCCAAGAACCTCTTGACAAGCATCGAGTATTAGTATATGATTAGGATTGAGAGCGCTCCCAATAATTAATCGTATTACCCGATATATGGCCAAAAAGGCCTGAATTAAAGCCAAAATACCTTCTTAATCTCCCAAAGGCAGCGAGAGCGCTCCCAAAATGGCGGCCTGGATGAACCTGGAAGAAATCGCGAAGCTCAGCGGAGTGTCCCGTTCCACCGTCTCACGTGTGATCAACGATGATCCAAACGTGCGTGAAACCACTCGCCTGCGGGTCAAAGAGGTTGTCCGGCAGCTAAACTACCAGCCCAACGCCGTTGCCCGCTCCCTGGCGGGTGGGCGCACTCGAATACTTGGCCTTGTTATTCCGGAAGGAGTGACAAGGCTTTTTTCTGACCCCTACTTCCCAATCCTGATCCAGGGTGTATCGATGGCGTGCAACGCCCTGGATTACTCTGTCATGCTCTGGCTCGCGGAGTCGGAATATGATCGGCGCAGCATCACACGTATCGTG
>JAYRNN010000240.1:0-11301 GCA_041912175.1 Anaerolineales bacterium
GAGCAGGTGGTAGGCGGGTTGGCTGGGGTCGGGCGGGTCGTGGGCGCGGCGGTCGGCGTTGGCCCCCCCCGGGGCGGCGGCGGGCTGGGCGGGCGGGGTGCAAGCCAGCAGCGAGAGGCCGAGCATGAGGATGAGCAGGCGGCGCATGGGCTAATTGTAACCACAGATTTCGCGAAAAGGTATTCGATATCTCGAAAAAGGTTAGAATACAGAGGCTTTTGAATGGAGGTAGGATGGCGAAACTGGGGTTTCTTTCGGAGGGCGAGGTAGAGGCGCTGCACCAGGCCAGCCTGCGCATCCTGGCGGAGACGGGGGTCGTTTTGAGGCACGCCGGCGGGCGGGAACTGCTGCTGGCGGCCGGCTGCCAGCTACGCGGAGAGCGGGTCTTGTTCCCGGCGCAGGTCGTTGAAAGCTGCGTGGCGCGCTGCCCACGAGAGGTTATGCTGCGCGGGCGCGGCGGGATGGTGAAACGGCTGGGGGATGGCAGCCTGCACTGGCACAACCTGGGCGGCGCGCCGCAGGTCTTCGAGCCGCGCACGCGGTCGCGCCGGCCGGCGACGCTGCAAGACGTGCGCGATAGCACGCGCCTGCTGGACGCGCTGGAGGGCGCCACGACGATCACGCCCTTCTTTACGCCGTGCGATGTGCCCGGAGCGTTGATGTCGCTGGCCATGTACCGGCATGCGCTGCCGTGGACCACCAAGCCGCTGCAAGGGCCGGGGGTGCAGAACGCGGCCGAAGTGCGCTGGGCGGTGGAGATGGCGGCGGTGATCGGGCCGCCGGGGGAAGTGTTGTCCCTGGGCATCTCGCCGGTCAGCCCTTTGACCTTCCCGGATGAGGCGGTGGGGGCGATCCTGGCGGTAGCCGAGGCAGGGGTCCCGTTTGGGCCGCTGCCCTGTCCGACGGCCGGGACGACGGCTCCGTTTTCGATCGCCGGGGCGCTGGCGCAGCAAAACGCCGAAGTGCTGGCGAGCATCGTGCTGGCCGAGCTGGCGCGGCCGGGCCTGCCGATCACGTATTGCGGGCGGCTGGCGATGATGGAACCGCGCACGGGCATCTCGGTGTGGGGCGGGGTGGAGCTGGGGCTGGCCTCGGCGGGGACGGTGCAGATCGCCCATCGCTACCGGCTGCCGGTGAACGTGTATGGGTTTTCGACGAATGCGCATACTTTGGATGTGCAGAATGGGTTCGAGCGGGCATTGAACGCGGCCATCCCGGCGCTGGCCGGGGCGGACGAGCTCTCAGGGATCGGCGAAATGGAGGCGGGGGTGATGGGCTCGTATGCGCAGATGGTATGCGACAACGAGATCGCCGGCAGCGTGCAGCGCCTGCGGCGGGGTTTCCAGGCAGATGAGCAGGCCCTGGCGGTGATCGGTTCCGTGATGGATGGAGCGCATAATTTCCTGGCCGAGAAACACACCCGGGGTTACCTGCGCGCAGGCGAGGTCTTGATCACGCGCCTGGCGGAGCGGCGGCCGTGGGAGACCTGGGAGGCGGACGGTCAGCGCGGGATGGGCGAGCGCGCCCAGGAGCAGGCGGAACGATTGCTGGCCGAGCACCAGGTCGAGGCGCTGGAGCCGGCGCAGGAGCGGGCGCTGGATGAGATCATGGCGGCCGCGGCGAGGAGCCTGATTTAAGAGGTGTGTGCGCAAAATTTACGGCCAGCCGACCATCAGGCCGATCATGGATGCCAGGAGCACGTCGCCAAAACCAAAGGGCGCCTCGCGGATGGCGCGGCCGCGTAGTCTGCCGAGCAGGCGGCCAAACAGCCCGCCCAGGAAGTAGATCGCTAACATGATCAGCAAGACCGCCAGGCCGCCGAGCAGGCTGGCTGCCAGTCCCAGGCGCGCCCAGCCGCACAGGCTAGCCAAAATACCTATCCATAGGTCCATTTATTACTCCCGCTCAGGGCGGCCAGCAAGCGGCGGAGCTTAAAGGGCTGCCCGGAAAGCAAGACCTGCGCCCGGAAAAGCCGGGCGACCAGGTGATTGAGGTAAAAAGCGGTCAATGCCAGCAGCGCGATCGAGAGCAAAAGCTGCCAGAGCGGTACGCTGCCAGCCGCCAGGCGGGTGATCATCGTGATCGGGGAGGTTAAGGGGAACAGACTCAAAGCCACTGCCAGCAGCCCATCCGGATTGCTGATGATGATGTTGATCAACATCAACGGGATGATCATCGGCAAGATCACCACGAAGGTGGCCTGCGTGGATTCGCGCAGGTTCGGCGCCAGCGCGCCGACCGCAGCCATCAGGCTGGCGTAGACCGCGTAGCCAAGCAGGAAGTACACCAGACCCCAGGCCAGGAAGGAGTCAGGCAGCTCGAAGCCGGAGGGGAGAATTGAGGCGCTGCCGCCGGCGCGCAGGGTAATGAAGACGGTTGTCACCCAGACAACGGCCTGGAATAAGCCGGCCAGGCCCAGCGCAAGGGTCTTGCCGGTCAACATCTGACGTGGGGAGGTGGAGACCATCAGCATTTCGAGCATGCGATTTTCTTTCTCTTTCGATATGCTGCTCAAAAGCAGGCTGGCCGGCATCAGAATGATCAGGTAGAAGATCATCGTGACCGCGTAGGGCACAAAAAAGGCCAGCATGCTGTTCGGGTTGCGCTTGGAAGGCGTTTCGAGCAGGGTTACTCGCAGTTGCAAGGGCTGGTCGATTCGATCGGCGAGTTGCTGGTTCCCGCCCAAGAGATTGACTTGCAGAACCCTTTGAATCAGGCCGGCCTGTCTGAGGGCGCCCAGTGGATTGATATCCGTGCGCACAACGATGATTTTTCCGCTGGACAGGTAATCGGCCGGGATCAGGTAATAGTCTCGGATTTCGCCGGCGGCCAGCGCCTTCTGAGCGGCGGTCTCATCCGGGAAGGCCTGCAGCAGCCCCGGCGGGACAGATTCCGGGAGGCTGCGAACCAAGCCGCTCTGGTCGACATAGCCTTCGAGGGTGGACTGCGCCTGCGCGCCGGGGGCGATGAGCATGGCGTTAAACACTTGCGAAGAACGAGCGCGATTGGCGGCCAACAAGGCGACCACCAGCACCGAGACCAGGGGAATGCCGATGGCGGTGATCAGAAAGGACGGGCGCGTAAAGGTGGCGACCAGCTCGTGAGCCAGCACCAGGCGGGTCTTGTTCATGGCGCGGCTCCGGCAGGTTTGCGCCAGAAAAAGAGGGCGCGCAGGGATAGGCGTTTACCGTAACTGAGCAGGCCCAAGCGAAACGCGCGCCCGGCCAGCACGATGCTGGCCACGGCCCAGATGCATAACACGACGATGATCATGGCGATCTGTCCTGCGGGCAGCGGTTCGAACGCCATGCGCAAGGTTACGGCGACCGGCGCCGTCAAAGGGAAGAAGCTCAAGGCTACCGCCAGCGGGCTATTCGGATTGGTCATCAAGGGGATGGCGAGGGTGTAAGGCAGCGCCACCGGCAGGGTCATCAGGCTGGAAATTTGCTGGCCCTCGCGCTCGTCAGCGACCGTCGAACCGACGATAATCATCAGCGCGGCGATGGTGACAAAGCTGGGCAGGAAGACGAGCAAGATCGAGGCCAGGGTCCAGGGCGAGATTTGGATGCTCTGGAGGAAAGACAGTCTGCTCATCCCCAATCCGATCACGATCAATCCAAAGCCAAGCCAGGCCAGGATTTGGGTGAGTCCCAGGCCGATCATGGCGAGCGCCTTGCCGCCGATTAACTGGGTGGGCGAGAGCGAGGTGGCCAGGATTTCGATGGTGCGGTTTGCTTTATCGTCGACGACGGCCTGCATCAGGTAGCCTGAGCTGGCAAAGATGGTGAACATCAACGCGATGCCAGTGATGAACGGGATCAAGATGTTGATCCCGTTTTTTTGATCGATCTGCCGGCTGCCATCGAGCGAGCGCACGACCAGGTGGTTGCCATGGTTCAGGCGCTCGCTGACCGGGCCGGGTTGCCCGACAAGCAGGTTGGCGCGTATGAAGTTGCTGAACTGGTCTTCAGCGAAACTGCCCGGTTGGCGCACGGAAACCCGGCGCGCCTGCCCGGTTTCACGATAGCCGGCATCCAGGACATAATAAGCCTGGAGCGCTCCCGATTTTAGCGCAGCGAGGGCGTCGGCTTCGTTTTGATAAGGGATGAATTCCACCGGTTTTTCGAGTGGGGTCACCGGCGGCGGCGCGACGGGCTGTGCCAGTAAGCCGGAATGGTCGATGTAGCCCACCGGTTTGTTATTCATTTCGGCGGCCAGGGACAGAAACACCAGGACGATCATCACCAGGCCAATCGCCGGAACGCTCAACAATCCAAATAGAAAACGTTTGCGAAACACCTGGCGGAAATATTCAAACGATAAGACCAGCCAGAACTTCTTCATGCCTCGATTTGCGTTCCTTTGACCACCTGGATGAAGATCTCGTCCAGGGTGGGTGTGGCAATTTCGAATTGTTCCACGGGGAGGTTATGCTCAAGCAACTGGCGTAAGATATCCTGGGGGTGGGCATGCGCCGCCAGCCCGAGATGCAAGGCGCTGTTGTTGGAGGTGATCGTTTCCACACCTTCGAGCGGCGGCAGCTCGGCGGTTGTGCGCACCAGGACCGCATGGCCGGCGTATTGGCGGCGGATTTCTTCGATATTGCCATATAAAACAACCCGGCCTTGATTGATCAGTAAAATTCGGTCGCACAGCTCCTCGACCTGGTGCATCTGGTGGGTGGACATGATGATGGTGCGGCCCTCGCGGTGCATCTCGAGCAGCAGATCTTTGACCATTTGTGTATTCAAAGGGTCCAATCCACTGAAAGGTTCATCGATGATGATCAGCTCGGGGCAGTGAATCAGCGTGGCGATGATTTGAGCCTTTTGCTGCATGCCTTTGCTGAGTTCTTTCACTTTTTTGTTCTTATAGGCGGCGAGGTCAAAGCGTTGCAAATAATCATCCGCCCTACGACGGGCTTCGTTGGCCGGTACGCCTTTCAAGGAGGCCATATAGACCAGCACACGCTCGAGCGGGTCGTCCTGGTAAAGCCCGCGCTCTTCGGGCATATAACCGATGCGATTCTTTTTCTCCTCGGTCATTGGGCCGCCCAAAATGACGACCTGGCCGCGGTCTGGCTTAAACAGATCCAACACCAGGCGGATGGTGGTGGTTTTCCCGGCGCCATTGGGTCCGAGCAGGCCAAAGACCTCTCCATGTCCAACCGTAAAAGAGACGTTGTCGACCGCCTGGATGGCGCCAAAGGATTTGCTGACCTGGTTGAGTTCGAGTGCTGAGGTCATGGTTTGCTCCACGCCATGATTATACCTTTTATAAATTTATGAAACGGTTCGGGCGACTGCATCGCCCGAACCGTTTCATAAAAATTTTCACCTTTATTGTAACACCTCGTTAGCGCGGGAGAAAAGGCACCCCCAGGCGGGGTCGAACCGCCGTCTCTGGCTCCGGAGGCCAACGCTCTATCCACTGAGCTATGGGGGCATGGGTGCGCAACGATTTTACCACTGTAAACCGATTTTAACCACGGGGTTAACCGGAAAATGGTGAATCTCAGGTGTTGTTCGGGCTGACTTTCATTTGATATTACGGTGTGGCGAGCAGCAGGCGGGTGCGGTGGAAGCGGGCGCTGAGCGGATCGATGCCCAGGGCGGCCAGCAGCTCTTCGGGGCGGCCGGTGGCGGCTTCCCTGGCGCGCAGTTGGGCGAGCAAATGAGGGGCGGCGCGGGTTTCGGCGGGCAGGAGGGTCACGTCGAGCAGCAATGGGCGCAAATCATAGGCTTTGCCGCGCCGCTGGCGGGGGATTTCAGTGGATTGCAGCAAGGCGGAAAGGCGCTGGACGAGGTCGGGCGCCGGTTCGAGCAAAGTGATCTCGTATTCGGAGGCTTCCAGGATCGTCTGCAGGGTGGGGGCTTTGTCGTCGACCTGGAGGATGCGCTCGATAATCATGCCCGGCGGAGCGGAGGCCTGCAGGGCGGCCGAGATATCTTCCAGGGGCAGGTCACGCTCGAGCCAGATATCGACCAGCTCGGCCTGGGAGGTGAAACCGAGCGGGAGGGCCGAGGCCAGGTTGATGCGCGGGTGGGGGGAGAAGCCCTGCGTATAGGCAAGGGGTAGGGAAGCGCGGCGCAGCCAGCGTTCCCAGGCGCGATAGACGTCCAGGTGGCCGGTGTAACGCATGGCGTCGGTTTTGGCGAAGGTGATACGGATGCGCATGGCGGGCTCGACCTTTAGACCTCCACCAGCTCGGAGATTGGGATGCGTTTGTGCTTGACTTCGGGACATTTCCAGACCTCGCCGGGGTTCATGCGACGCAGCTCGGCGAACTCGGGCAAAATCCCGCAGGCAAAGCAGCGCTGGCGGCAATCCACGCGCGTGCGCCCTTGCAAGCTCCACAGGTAATCTTCGGTGAGGAATTTCTTGCGCACCGAGGCGTTGATGTGCTCCCAGGGGAAGCGCTCGTCGATGGCGCGCTCGCGGTGCGTGTAAAAGGCGGGCTCCAGGGCGGCGGCGACGAAGGCTTCCAGCCACAGGTCGTAGCGGAACTGGTCATGCCAGGCGTCGAATTTTGCGCCGCGCTGCCAGGCCTGGTAGATCACCTCGGCCACGCGGCGGTCGCCGCGCGCCAGCCAGGCTTCGAGCAGGGTCTCTTCCGGCGAGTTCCAATTGAGCTTGAGGCCCGGGCCGCGCAGCTCGCGCTTCAAGAGGCTTTGCTTGGCCAGGATCTGCTCGACGGTATCGCAGGAGGCCCACTGGAAAGGGGTGTGCGGTTTGGGGACAAAGGTGCTGACCCCGGCGGTGACCTGGGCCCGCTTGCCGATCTGGTTGCGCCCTTCCCACAGCACCGCCTTGCACAGGTCGGCGATGGCCTGCACGTCTTCGAGGGTTTCGGAGGGGTGGCCGATCATGAAGTAAAGCTTGATATTTTGGTAGCCGCGGCGATAGATCTCCCGCGCGGTATCCAGGAGCTGCTGGGTGCTGACGGGCTTGTTGATGATCTCGCGCATGCGCTCGGTGGCGGCTTCTGGGGCGAGGGTGAAGCCGCTGCGGCGGGAGTCTTTGAGGGCGTCCAACAGGTCGACGGAGAAGGACTCGATGCGCAGGGAGGGCAGGGCGACGGACAGGTTTCGGCCGGCGAAGCGCTGGCTGACGGCGTTGACCAGCTCGAGGATATGCGTGTAGTCACTTGATGAAAGCGAGAGCAGGCTGACCTCTTCGTAACCGGTGTTGGCCAGGGCTTGCTCGATGGACTGCACGATCTCGTCCACGCTGCGCTCACGCACCGGGCGGTTGATCATGCCCGCCTGGCAGAAGCGGCAGCCGCGCGTGCATCCGCGCATGATCTCCACCGGCACACGCTGGTGGACGGTCTCCATGTAGGGGACGATAAAGCGCGTGGGGGGCGGGGGCAGCTTGCCGACGATGCGCTTGGTCACCGTCAGGGGCGCCTGGGGGTCGAGCGCCTCGAGGCGGCTGAAGCTCCCATCGGGCTCGTAATGGGCGGTGTAGAGCGAGGGTACGTACACGCCCCAGATGCGGCACAGGCGGCGCAGCAAATCCTGGCGCGCGGCGCCGCTGGCCTGCCAGGCCTGGTGGGCGTCGACGATCTCGTGGATGACTTCTTCGCCCTCGCCGACCACGAAGGCGTCGATGAAGGCGTGCATGGGCTCGGGGTTATAGGCGGCGTGCCCGCCGGCGATCACCAGCGGGTGCTCGGCGCGGCGCTCGGCGCTGAAGAGCGGGATGCCGGCCAGGTCGAGCAGGTTGAGGGTGTTGGTATACAGGGTTTCGTAAGGCAGCGAGAGGCCGATGATATCGAAATCGGCCAGGCTGTGCTTGCTCTCCAGAGCGTAGAGGGGGACCCCGGCGGCGCGCAGGGCGCTTTCCATATCCCCCCAGGGGCTGTAGGCGCGCTCGGCGCAGGCATCGGGGCGGTCGTTGAGCTGCTCGTACAAGACTGCCAGCCCCAGGTTGGACATGCCGATATCATAAATATCGGGGAAGACCAGGGCGACGTGGGTTTGCACCGTCTCCCAGTCCTTAACGACCTGGTTGAGCTCACCGCCGGTATAGCGAGCGGGCTTTTCGACCCCCGGTAAAATGCGTTCCAGGCGATCATTGATCCATTGTGTGGAAACCACCAATAAAAACCTTTCTTCCTGCTTATTTCTGACCGATAATGACAAATAAATTGTCATCCGGTTTCATCGGCTCGAAGGTGAAACCGCTGAAAAGCTGCACGCTCCCTAAGCCGGCTGCCTCGAACAAGGCGGTGATCTGCGCCGGGCGAAAGGAGCGCGTGGCCGGGGAGCGCCGGTGCAGCTCCTCAGCAATGACCTGCTCGCCGGCGATCTTCTGATACAAATCTTCGGTGTGCTCGTATTCGGTCTGCGGATCATAACGCGTGCGGGCCAGGCGGCGGAATTTAACCCCATCCGACTCACGCACTGCGCTTCGCTCCCTTTCCGATTCCAGCGGCCAGCCTGCCTGCCATAAGGCCATAATCGAGGCAACCAAAACGCCTCCCGGCAACAGATGATCGGCCAGGCGCTGCAACGCCCGGTCGACCTGCTCGGGTTCGATGATCAACTGCAGCGAGCTGGACGGGACGAGAATGGTCTGGTAGCGGCGCGGCAGATCGAGCGCTTCGACGTACTGCTCGGACAGATTCGGTCGCAAACCGGCGCGGTGCGCTTTCTGCCGGCAGATGGCCAGCATTTCCGGAGAGTTATCGACGCCGTCGATGTCGATGCCCGCCTGAAGGTAATCGAGCAGCAGCCGGCCGGTACCACAGCCGACGTCCAACACCGGCTGGCCGTATTTCTGGATGACATCGCGATAGAAAAAACGATCCTCCCAGTTCGAGGTGTCGCCGCGTAAGACGTCCCAGGCTTCGGCCATCAGGCCTTTGTATTCGTATTCGGGTAGATTCATCGTTTTACCTCCAAGCCGGAAAGTCGAATCATACCAGAAATTGGATAGAAATGGTAAAAAACACTTTTTGTAACGTCCAGTATAACGACCGCCGAACGGTCGATGGATATACTATGGACAATTCAGGTTGAAGGCGTGTACTGGTCAGCAGGTGTAATCGCAAGAAGTACATACAAGCAAAACTTTAGATGATGTCGAAGGAGAACAATCATGAACACGAAAACTTTGTCCGCATTTGTCGTTGTTGCCGGGATTTTGGCGGCGGTCATGGTGATGGCCGCCTTTCAACCCGCCGCTGCAAACCACGTGGCGGCAGCCATATTGGTTTATCCTGCCGAATCGATTGGCCAGACCCGCTCAGTGGCACGCGTGTATGCAGAGCCGGATGAGAGCAGCGCCATGCTGCGGGTTGTTTCGCCGGGCAAACAGATCCAAATCCTGGGGCTCAGTGAAAACGGGGGCTGGATCGCCATGGCGAAAGATGACCAGGTTGGAACGGCCGGCTGGGTATCCATTGCAGATGTAAAGGAGAGTCTGGTGATTGGTACGACGCGTGCATTGGTGAAATCATACCAGCAACCGGATGCTTCCAGTGCAGTTGCGGCGGCATTCCCACCGGCAGCAAAGGTACAGGTGCTCGGTCATAATGTCGACAGCTCGTGGGTCGCCATTGCCCGAATAAGCGCGGGCCAGAGATTGATCAGTTGGGTGAGTGCGAGCGATCTGAAGATGCCGGATGTGCAGGGAACGACGGCTTCGCTAGCCAGGTTTTATCTGAGACCAGATACGAAAGGCCAGATCATGGGCGTGCTCTTGCCAGCCCAACAGGTGATTTTGATTGGTCGTAACCCATCTGGAACCTGGTTTGCAGCGGCGGATGTGAGCGGGAACAAGTTCATCGGCTGGGTCCAGGCCGGCGATATGAAGATAAGTGGGGATCGGGCAACGCTGCCGGTCTTACCGGTTGACTAACGAATTCGCTTGTAAAAAGGCGGCTGAGCGTGCTCAGCCGCTTTTTGCTTTAATTACAGGTTGAAGCGAAGAATTGCCTGGTCGATGGTCAGGGCTTTTCCACGCTCCTGGGCCGTATAAAAGCGATCGTCGGGTAAATTCGTGATCGATCCAAGCAGGGTGTTCATTTGAGATTTGGTCTCATTCCAAGTTCGCTTGTGGCTTGCGACCATCGAGCCCAATTCAACCGCGAGCTCATATTGATTTGTCGCGGCAAAATAACCAGCGAAACCGGCCATCGATAGCAGCACCATTTCAGGCTTACGAATTTGACGCGCGGTCTGTAAAGCTTGAGAGAAGTGCGCCTTCGCTGCATCTGCATTCTTCAAAGCAACTTCTGCCCGGCCCATTCCCCACAGAGCGTAGACTTGCGCCCATTCATGTTTTGTTTCTATAGCATGCTGCAAGCTAGCTTCGAAATTTTTTAATGCAGTGGGATAGTCTCCAGCCATCTGGGCAATGTCGCCCAAGCCGCGCTCAGTAAAAATTGGACTTGTGGGGTCGCCAAGGTCCTCAAACAAAACCCTGGCTTTTTCAAACCATTCTCGAGCATTGGCCAGGTCGCTGGCAACTCGATAAACCTCACCCATCTCCCACGTCGACCAGGCAACGCCGTTAGCGCTATTGACTTCCTGGAAAGCGGATAAGCTTTCCAGGCGGGTCTGCCGGGCATGGTCCAGGCTGCTAAAACGAAGGGCTTGCATGCTTTCCTCAGATAAGGCAAATGCCACACCGGTTTTGTCCCCGATATCCTCTTGCCTTTGGCGGATGGAATGGAAGTATTGGAACGCGGATGTATAATCTCCCATCCCTATTAGAGTTAGCGCTAAATCAAATTCTATATCAAATAACGGGTATGTCTCTCCTAAATCTTTCAGATTTGCCAGAGCGGTTTGCAGATAGACGATTGCTTCCTGGAATTTTCCTTGGTCGGCATAAAGTTGACCTAAATCGCTCCGTGTTCGTTCGCTTTCGATAACATCGCCTAATTCATCAAAGATCATTAATGCTTCCACTAAGAGCTGCTCGGATTCTAATTCGACCGCCGTGAACTCCACCCGATGACTTTCATTTGAACCCGCTTTCATCAAGCATGGCGCTAATGAATTGAGTGCGTTTGCCAGCTCCCAACGGCAATTTTGTTCTCGAAAATAAGACTGTAGCTCGTATAAACACTTAATCGCCCGTTGTTCATCAATCCAATGGATCAAAAAACATAACAAAATCCCCCAATTACCCATCCCCTTGATAACCTCTATGTTGCCACCGGTCAGGCGCCAGGCGCGACGGATAGTGTCTTGACGATCAGACATCAGAAGAAAATATGAATAACTCCCTCCGCCGTAAGGGCTAGATATCGCCTCGCAGATTAACAGTGTCGCCAAGAGGTTGGAA
>JAYRNN010000241.1:0-3797 GCA_041912175.1 Anaerolineales bacterium
TCATCTTTCGAGTCGCCGCCGACCGTTTCTACAACCGCGAGGGCGTCTGGGCGCTCATAGAAGGAAATATGGCGCGCATCGGCTTGTCTGATTTCGTCCAACAACGCAGCGGCGACGTGGCCTTTGCCGAGGTAAAACCTGCCGGAACCGACCTGGCCTTTGGCGATGAACTCGCCGTGATCGAGACCATCAAGGTCAACATCGCCCTGAGTTCGCCGGTATCCGGTAAGATTGTGGAAGTCAACCCGGACATGGAACTGGCGCCAGAAACGATTAACCAGGACCCGTATGGTCGGGGATGGCTGGCTGTGATCGAAGTCTACGATTGGGCAGCCGACCGGGCGCGTTTGCTGGAACCAGAGGCTTATTTCGCCAAAATGAAAGACGAAGCCGAAGAGGAAGCGGAAAAATGATTGCTGAAAGCAATGCGGATCGCCCGCAGAAGATCGTGATCGTGCCGTGCAGTGGGATTGGTAAGACGTATGGAAGCGTCAGCCGTGAAGCCGCCTACGTGGTAACGGAAGACATTCGCCCGGATAAAACCGAGCTTGTCGCGCTCTCGAGGCTGGTTTTGGGGGACGAAAGCGCCCGCGCCGCCGTAGCCGCCAATCCGGCGATTACCATCGACGGCTGCAAGCTGGCCTGCGCTACGAAGATGGTGCAGGAAAGCGGCGGCAGCGTGGCGCAGGATTTTGCGGTCCTGGATGTCTACCGGCGTTACAAGCAGTTCAAGCCGCAGGGAATCGCCGAGCTGAACGAAGGCGGCGTACAGCTTGCGCAGGCCTTGGCAGCCGAGATTGCTCAGGTTGTGGATGAAATCGCCATAGAGCCGTCGATGCGTGTGGGGATAGCCAGCGACCAGCCCGATGGAGGCCAGAATGGTTGACTTGCCCAAGAAAAAAGTCGGCATCGTGGCTTGCTCCGGAGAAGAGCTGGCAGAAGGCGCTGTGACGCGCCTGGCGGCGCTCAAAGTGCTCGAACAACTCCGCCCAGGGGACACCGTCACCATCTGCTTGCCGTTGTTCCTGGCCGGCGGCGAGGGCGACCGGGCGTTTGCACGTTTTTACCCGACCGTCGCTGTGGATGGCTGCGAGCTGCGCTGTGCGGCGCGAGCCACAGAGGTGTATTCCGGCAAGCCGGCCGCCGCTCTGGTGGTCACCGAATTAGCAGATGCAGCCGGTTTGCCCAGGCCGCAGGGACTGCGCCGATTAGACCTGGCCGGTCAACAGGCCGTCGAGCTGACTGCTGATCGAATTGCCGAAACGGTGGATGACTTGCTCGAAAAGAAATGGAACCGCTCGATAGGCGAGATAATTCCTATGGAAGATATTATCCCGGTTGGCTCCCTACCGGCCCAGGAACCGGTCGAAGCCACTTGCTCCTGCGGCTCAGGCATCCCGGTGCGCACGCTGATCATTGAGGACCAGCCAGTCACATTGGTTGCTTTACCGCTCATTTTCGATAATTTTCGCCAACAGGGCAAGCAGCCCACGCCAGAAACCACCCGCGAGTTGCTGGATTTGGTGAAAATCTACAACCCGGTCCCTGCCATCGCCGAAGCAGCCTATATGGCAGCCTTGCTGCAGGAATACGCATCCTTCTGGGCTAAACCGGAGGCATCGAAATGAGTCGCACGGCTGCCTACAATACGACTGTGTCCTGGAAAGGCGAGCACTGGGGACACATTGTGATGGGCAACGGGCCGGAGATGGATTTCTCTGCCCCGCCCGACGCCCAGGGGCACGCTGGTATTTTAACCCCGGAAGACGCATTTGTTGCCGCCGCGAACACCTGCATCATGATGATGTTCATCTGGGCCGCCGAGCGGTTTAAGCTAAACCTGCTCTCCTACGAATGCCGGGCGGAGGGGACCAAGCTGATCGAGCTGGACCGCACGGAGGTCTTCACCCAACTGCGCTTCTGGCCAATGATCCGTATCGCCGCTGGAGACGAAACGCCCGCTGTAATCGAAGCCCGGACTCGTCGCGCTCTGCAGTCCGCCCAGAAATACAGCCTGGTGGCAAATTCGGTCAAGTCGGAGATCGTGATTGAACCTGTTATTGAGATTGTATAAAAGTTTTCGTTAGAAGTTACGAGTAAGCAGTTACAAGGTATTTCCAGGCGGTAGATAACTCTTCACTCATGACTATCTTCAAGGAGACCCTCATGTTAACCATCAAAGTACTTGGCCCCGGTTGTAATAACTGTAAAAATGTCGAAGCGGTGGCCCGCAAAGCCGTGATGGATTTCGGCGTGGAAGCTGAATTCATGAAAGTCACCGATTGGATTGAGATTAAAAGGTACCCGATTCTGAGCACGCCTGGTCTGGTGATCAACGAGAAACTGGTCAGCGCGGGGCGTATCCCAACCGAGGCTGAAGTTATGACCTGGCTGGCCGACGCAGAAACGTAATCGCGGCGATCGCTTTGAAGGGACTGATAATAATCAAGCCATCCTTGCTGGCGATCCCATCATTGAAATTCCCTACCACGGTCAGCGCACCGTTGCCATAAATCGTCAGGTCGGACATGCTAAAGATGGCAGCATTGGGTTCATTTTGTCTTTATCAATCTTAAAATCCACCTGTCGCAGGCGGCCTCGAACACGGAATTGGCGATCAGATGAAATCAGTTATTGATAACCGGAATGATATACTACCGGAAAATCAGGAGGCCAATTGATCAACCAATCCGAATTAACCCACCTGCGTAAAGCGATCGAGCTGGCGCGCAGCGCCCGCGAGCATGGCAACCACCCTTTCGGCGCGCTTTTGGTCGGCGCCGCCGGGAAAGTGCTCATCGAGGCAGAAAACACGGTCAACACCGCCAGCGATTGCACCGGACATGCGGAAACCAACCTGGTGCGGATGGCCTCGCAGCGCTTCGACCAATCCACATTGGGCGGCAGTACACTCTATACCAGCACCGAACCGTGCGCCATGTGCGCTGGCGCCATCTATTGGAGCGGAGTTAGCAGAGTGATCTTCGCATTGTCCGAAATCCGTCTTTACGAACTCACGGACGCCGATCCTTCCAATGAGATGTTGCGCCTTCCCTGCAGGGAGGTTTTTACGCGCGGCCGGCGACCCATTGAAGTAATTGGCCCATTACTCGAGCAGGAAGCCGAGCTGGTCCACCAAGGTTTTTGGTCTCATTAAATTGAGAAAGATGCGCACCGAAAAACTGATACGCATCTTTCTCTTGGATTATTAGGAGGTTATTTCGCTGCTCGAATCTTTACGCCGCTAAGCGGGTTGCCAAACAATGGGGCAAAAACGCAAAAGTCAAACAGGCCAGCCAGGAGCGGGACTGCTCCAATCACTGCTACAATCATACCTATGGTTCCGCCAAGGCTAAACAATCCCCAGACGACGAGGGCAATGCCCGCTACAACGCGGATCACGCGTCCTGTCGGAGAAGCCATAAATTTAACAAAAGGGTTCATTGTGTTCTCTCCTTTGATAGTAGGTTTGGATCGTGCTGCCAGTATAGAAGAGAATCTTATTTCTGTCAGTGACAAAGTCACATAACAATCCGATTTTTTAGGGCTTGAAAATCTAGGATCGTAATTTCTCCTCGCCCCGCTTCAATCAACTCCCGGTCGGCAAAATCCTCAAGCAGGCGACTGATGACCTCACGAGAGCTGCCCAGCTCAGCGGCAATTTCCTGATGCGTCATGCGGATCGGGTTTTTCGTTTGGCCGCGTTCCATCAGAAGTGCAGCAACTCGGGCGTCCATGCGACGGAAAGCTACTTCATTCACGATGGCCATGACGTTTGCAAGCCGTTGTGAAAGCAA
>JAYRNN010000242.1:0-1737 GCA_041912175.1 Anaerolineales bacterium
AACGGGTATGGCAACGAGAACCATACCCGTTCTTTTTAAAGTTGGTAAAGACTCCCATATTTGGTCTTTAGGTAGCGAATATAGGGGTCAATGGTTAAAGACCCTCCCGTGATGTGCTCGATCAGCTCATTCGCGGTAAATTTCTGGCCGTGTTGATAGATGTTTTCGGTCAACCAACCACGCAGCAAGCCAAACTCGCCATTGCGCATGTCGTCTGGAATGGATGGGTGGGCTTTGACAGCTTTTTCAAAGAACAATGCTCCCATGATATTGCCCAGGGTGTAACCCTGAAAAACGCCGCCCACAGCCCCGCCGTACCAGTGCACATCTTGCAGCACCCCATCGCGATCGTCGGGGGCGTGAATGCCCAGGTCGGACTCGTAGCGGGCGTTCCAGGCTTCGGGCAAGTCATGTACCGATAGGCTGCCTTCCAAGAGGGCTAATTCCAGGTCAAACCGGATCATTACGTGCAGATTATAGGTGACTTCATCGGCATCGGTGCGGATCAGCGAGCGCTCAACCTTATTGATCGCACGGTAGAAGGCGTCGAGAGAAACGTTTTTTAATTGATCTGGGAAGGCCATCTGCAATTGTGGATAGAAAAATTCCCAAAAAGTGATGCTGCGGCCAACCAGGTTCTCCCATAGGCGCGATTGGCTCTCATGTACCCCTGCCGAAGTCCCGTCGGCAAGCGGCGTGCCTTCCAAATCCATACGGATGCCCTGCTCATACATGGCGTGGCCGGATTCATGGATGGTGCTGAACAAACACTCGCCCAAAAAGTCTTCTTTCACTCGCGTGGTAATGCGCACGTCGCCCAGGGAAAACTTGGTCATAAACGGGTGGTGGGTCTTATCCTGGCGACCGCGCTGGAAATCATAACCCAACCGGCGGATGAGATCCAGGCCGAATGCAAGCTGGATATCTTCAGGGAAAGTATTGTGCAGACAGGCATCATCTGCGGGAGCTTGAGCCATAATCGCCTGGGCGATGGGTACAAGCTGGGCGCGCAGATCTGCGAATAACGATTGGATGGAGGCGGCTTGCATTCCTTCATCAGCCAGATCGATGAGTGGATCGGCGATGTGGGTATAGTTGCCGATATATTCAGAATATTGGCGGCTGTACTCGATTGTTTTCTGCAGGCCGGCTTCCAGGGAAGCGAAATCGTTGGCTGGACGGGCTTCAGTCCAGGCCTGGTATGTTTCGGCGGTGTGGCCAAAAAATTCCGCCAGGAACTCTGGTGGGATTTTGATTGCCTTTTCGTACTCGCGCCGGGCAACCCGGATCAAACTGGCATCGTCCGAATCATATGGCAGGCTCTCGCCATACGGCAACAGATCGTCAAGCAGTTTACCCACTGCAGGATCGATGAATTTTTCTTGTGAAATTCTCGCCAGGGTGGATAACTGGCGGGCGCGGGCCGAGGCGCCTCCGGCTGGCATATACGTGGATTGATCCCAGCTTAAAACCGCCGCAGCCATCTCTAGATCGTTGATTTCGGTGAGGCGCTGCTTGAGTTCTCGTAATTTTTGCTCCATTGGAATCTCCTTATAAAATTAGGTTGCTTCGGGTTTGCGACCAACACGGCATAGGCGTGTGATCAGAATGTTTTCAGACATTATCAGCCGGTTGGCTGGATTCTCAGCCAGGACTGCCTGGATGCGCTGCCTGGTCTCGGGGGTCACAATAGCATCCTGATACTTTTCATCCAGAAAATTCTGAAATTCATCCATA
>JAYRNN010000243.1:0-12469 GCA_041912175.1 Anaerolineales bacterium
CATAATTTTCGGTGACCGGCGCGCCGCCGATCATAATTTTTACATGTTCACGCAGGCCGGCATCCTTCAGCGCCTGGATGGTCGATGACATTGCCGGCATGGTTGTAGTCAGTAAGGCGGACATGGCAACGATCTGCGGATTGTGATCATGAACTGCGGCAATATATTGCTCAGGGGATACGCTAGTCCCAAGATCAATCACCTCATATCCGGCGCCTTCCAGCATCATGCCCACCAGGTTCTTTCCGATGTCATGCAGGTCCCCTTTGACCGTACCGATTACTATTTTCCCGGATGATTTTACATCTTCGCTCTGTAAGACAGGTTTGAGTAGCGCCAGTCCCGTCTGCATCGCCCGGGCAGCAACCAGCATCTCTGGGACATAGTACTCCCCTTCTTCAAATAATCGCCCTACTTCAGCCATCGCAGAAATCATCCCCTCGTTCAAGATTGTAGCAGCAGAAATATCAGCCTCGAGCGCTGCCTGGACTTTTTCCTGAACCAATCGGGCCTGACCCTCCATTACCCCTTGATAAATGTCTTTTACAAGCGATTCCATTGTTAACTCCTGTTATTTAAAGATTTAGAGTCTTGTTTTCCTTGAATTTAAGCCCACAGCTTTAGCTCACCTTTTTATGGAGTTCCAGCCTTCCGGCTCGAATTTGGCCAATCGTATGAATACAATATACAATCAGTTATGGGTAATAATTCACACCTGCTATTATAACCCGATGGCTGATCTTGCCAGACATCCGCGTTGATGTGGCAATTATGTTATGATTGGCCAATCATTTAATCGGTATCCATGATCTATCCATCGATAGATACTTTTTTACTATTTTTACAGGTAGATAAAATGACTGATCCCAGTTTAGAAGAAAAATATCAACGTTTGCTAAAAATCATCGGGGAAATGGAAAGCGCGGCGATCGCCTTTTCTGGCGGTGTAGATAGCGCCTTGCTAGCCTATGCCGCCTTTCAAGCCCTGGGTAATCGCGCAGTGGCCATGACAGCCGACTCGCCTTCCCTTAAACGTCGGGAGCTGGAGGATGCTCTTCAGCTTGTCAGGCAAATTGGTATCAAACACGTTCTTTTTGCCACCCAGGAGTTGCAAGACCCTAATTACGCTAATAATCCATTAGATCGTTGTTACTTCTGCAAGACAGAGACCTTTACTCATATCGACCGAATGGCTCGTCAAATGGGATACCAGATGATTTGTTATGGCGAAAACCTGGATGACCAGGGCGATTACCGGCCAGGAGGGCTGGCTGCGCAAGAATTTGGCGTTCGCGCCCCCTTGAAAGAAGCCGGCCTGGGGAAGGCAGAGATTCGTCAACTCTCACAGCGTTTTGGACTTCCTGTGTGGGATAAGCCGGCAGCGGCGTGTCTTTCCTCACGCTTCCCTTATGGTACGCAGATCACCCCGCAAAGGTTAGCCATGGTAGAATGCGCCGAGGATATATTATGGGAGCTTGGGTTGCGCGATTGCCGGGTGCGTTATCATGGTGACCTGGCGCGGATTGAGGTGCCGCCAGAAGATATGCCGACGGTCATTAATCAGGCAGCGGTGATTGTGGATGGATTGCGCAAGGCTGGGTTTCGAAATATTACCCTTGACCTGGCTGGTTACAAGCGAGGCAGTCTTAATCAAGGTCTGATTAACCTATAAGTGCTGCCATTTTTTATTTCATGGGAAGTTCGATCCAAGAAGCCAGAGTTGCATTCCGAAATACTTGCCACTCAGCCGTACCTTGGGAAGGAATGCGCATGAATGTTCCCTGGTCGTGGCCGGCCAGGCTCAATCGCAAGCGATGACCGGCGCGCAGCAGGGCGGAAACAGGCAGCAAATCAAAGGTGATCTCTGCTGGTTCTCCTGGAACTAAGGCCAGTGCATCGGCCTTTTTGAAGCTGTGATACGGTCCGAGAGGCGTGTAAGGCGGCGAAGACGTGCTAATCTTGCGATGAATGGCGCGCAATTCCCCCTCGGTCAGATAATAAATTTTACCGTCCGGGGCTATGTCTTCGAGATAAGCAATAAAGATACAGTCGCTCAAATTGCAAGCTACTTGTAGGCTTAATAGCGGACTTCCCGTCAGCTCAACGTCGTGCTCAAAGGGAGGCGTTAGATAAGTCAGCAAGCGGGGAGTTTGCTCGACCCGGTTTGAATATTCCACGGTTTTATTGACCGCTACACTTAATTCCCACCATCGGTTGTAAAGGCCTGTGCTGGCTTCGAAATCGACATTATAGGAGTCTTCGCCGAGCTCGTCTTCTGGCGGAACCAGGCTTAAACTTTGATCTTCTCGAAAATACCAGCGCTCAGCGCTGACGTAAGCAGGAGGCCACTCGGAACTTGTTTGCCATTGCTCCGCACCCAGTGTGTAGAAACTGACCGTTTGTTCAGTATGGATACCGTTATCGACGTCCTTCAGATAGGCATCCAAGAAGCGAAGCATCTCACGCCACTGTATAAGGGAAGATGGAGAAAGAGGCGCGCGCTGTGGGAGATATGGGCTGGCTTGTTGAACGCCGCCGTGGTTCCAGGCCCCGATAATGACATGCTTCGCGTTTGGATAGCTCAAAAACCTACGAAGGGCTGCCGCGGCTGTACCGGCGTCCAACCAACTTGCCAGACCGTAGATAGGCACCTGGCTCTCGATGATAGCCTGTCGATAATTGTGCACAGCCACAGCATCTGCACTTGTACCGCCTTCAAGATTCTCTTCGTCCCGGAAAGTCACCTTACGAACAAGGGTGTATGTTGCGCCATTGTCCTGATGACTGCGTATCGCCTCCAGAAGCAAAGCTCGATCATTGTCGACTGGACGTACGCCACTCGACATAAATCTTGCCATCCTACCCAATAAGGGGTGGAACTGGTTGCGATCCTGGTACTCATCCATCTCGCTCCAATCTCGGATGAATCGCTCGTTAAAAATCCCGCCTGGAAAAGAAATATCCACGAAGGAGTCAGGATGGTTGTACATGCAGATCACGGCCTTAACAGCCGGATGACGCGTGGCCATCAACAACTCAGCGGTGGTGCCTGTGTATGACACGCCAATTCCGGCCACGTTCCCGTCGCTCCAAGGCTGGGCGATGATCCAATCCAACAACTCGCTGGCATCATGGATCGTAACCGGATCCCACGGGAAACGCCACACTCCGAAGGAAGCGCCTGTTCCACGCACATCGACGTTAACGATGGCATAACCATGCTGTGTAAAGAACGGCTTTATTTCACGGAACGCGGGCGTGAGATCGTTGAGATCTTTGATAAACCAGCTCATCGGCGCTCTCGGTCGAATGGCTCGCCAATAACGCGTCTGAATTAGAATAGTTGGTAGGCGTGTCCCTGCAGGCAAATTCTTTGGCAGGTGGATATCAACTGCCAGTCGCGTGCCATCTTCCATCGATACATACTGTGAATGCGTGCGCGTGCCTGAATAAATGGGCTTACGATCAAAGTAATCAGGAAAGGGGTACTTGTTGTCCATACTCATCGCTAGCCTCGTATTTACAAATTCTCCTGAAAAAAGTCGCAGATCCTTTCTTCGAGATAAATCCTATCCTCTAAACGCCTTGGCCCGTGACGCTCGTCTGGGAAGAGCAAAAGATCGTAAGGTTTTTGGGCTTTGATCAATGCGTTGATCAGTCGGGCTGTGTGGCGGAAATGAACGTTTTCGTCAATCAAGCCGTGCACGAGTAACAGACGCCCGCGCAGGTTTTCGATGTGTGTCATAGGCGAGCTGTTCCGGTAACCGTCAGGGTTGGATAGAGGTGTGCCCATGTAGCGCTCGGTATAATGGGTGTCGTAACCATCCCAGTTCGTTACCGGCGCACCGGCAACGCCAACTTTGAAGGTTTCAGGCGCCCGTTCCATGCACATTAGGCTCATATAACCGCCGTAGCTCCAACCATACACGCCCACTCGCGTGGGATCTGTCAACCCCTGCGATACCAACCAGTCCACACCATCCACCTGATCTTGGAGCTCAATTTCTCCTAAATGATGTCTGATCCTGCTTTCGAACGCCAGGCCGCGCCGGGCGCTGCCGCGATTATCCAAGATGAAAACCAGAAAGCCCTGGTTGCTTAAGTATTGTGCACGCATGAATGTTGTCATCCGCCAGGAATCAGCGACCAGTTGAACGTGCGGCCCACCATAAACCTGGACGATTGTGGGAAAACGGCCAATGCCATATTCTATGGGTGGTTTGAATAACGCTCCATACAGGATTACGCCGTCGCGGCTTTTCAGCGTGACGATCTCAGGTGGGTGTAACCCCAAGTCGCCGATCCGTGGGTCGCTTGGGGTGAAAATGTCGTGGAGGCGGCTGCCATCAGATAATGAGCGTAAACTCAACGATGGAGGTTGGTCGATGGAATCGTGAGTATCGATGAAGCGATTGCCTTGAATATCTAGCACGATGCTGTGGTGCCCTGCTTCCTGAGTTATTTTCTTGACCTCCCCGCCGTTCATCCCGATCGAATAGAGATGGCTTTCCAATGGGCTTTCTTTTGTAGCTGTAAAGTAGACCAGCCCACGCGTATCGTCCATACCTACCAGGCTCTCGACCATCCATTCTCCCTCTGTAATGGGTAACAAGCAATTACCATTTCGGTCATACAAATATAGATGCCGAAAGCCGGTACGTTCCGAGCCCCAAATGAAGCGACCATCCTTGAGGGGCCTAAATAAATCATGCAGGTTTATCCAGACCGGATTGATTTCGGTGAAAAGTGTGCGACCTTGCCCATTCGCCGGGTCAAAGCAAACCAGGCGTAGCTCTGTTTGGGAACGGTTTTCGATTTGTACGGCAAGCATTCCTTCCGGAAACCAGTCCACCCTTGCTAGATAGATATCGTCGCTATCGTCCAAATCCATCCAAACCAGATCATTTCCTGTCAGGGTGACTACACCTAGCCGAACTTTAGCGTTCGCCTGCCCTGCAAATGGATAATGGTGAATTTCTTGTGCTTCTGGACCCGTGGAGTCCTTGCCTTGATGCACGATATAGTAGGTTGGGACGTGGGTCTCGTCGATCTCCGTAAAAGCGATCTGGCTGCTATCTGGCGACCACCAATACCCGCGGCTGCGTCCCATTTCTTCTTGAGCGATATATTCGGCCAGACCATGTGTTCTTCCGGAATTCTGAGCTCCAAAGGTAAGCTGGCGTGGCGTGCCCCCCTGGCAGTCAATAATGAATAGCTCACCTCCTTGTATATAGCTGATCCATTTGCCATCTGGGGAGAACTGCGCCTCTAACAGCGGTCCTTCCTGGCTGCCGATGAGTTTCAGAAGGGCGCCGCCGATCCCTTCCTGGATAAATAATCCATCGGGAAGCGGCAGCAACAAGCGCTCGCCTGTAGGAGACCAGAGATAGGTTGTGACGCCCAACTCGTATTGTCGTAAGCGCTCGCGGCGCAGCTTTTCTTCAAGGGAAAGATTCTCTTCGCTTGCCCCTCCGCCAGCCAGCTTGACGAATAAGCTCGATCGTCCGGTTTGAAGGTCAAATTTATACAATTGCCGTGTCAGGCCGCCCTCACCGCTGTATGTATAACTGATCCACCGATTGTCAGGGCTAAAAGCGAGGTTGCCTGGAATAGCCATGCCTGGCAGCGGTAAGCGGGCTACTTCATCAATCGGAAAAGAAGGCAAGCGCTCTGTTTCATTTCTCATAGGATTTCTCCACGGTCAATATGGATGGTTTATTCGTCATATCGTAAAAGCCCCAGATGGAATAAAGACCTGCTTCTGCCACACAGAGTCACTAGTCCAGGCGCGCAGCAGGGAAAGAAAAGCCACGTTGCCAAGCAATCTAAGTGCAAAAATGCTTAAAACCATATGTAACTGGCGAGAGAAACGCCTTATTGGATCGCCATCAGCAAGCAATGGACCGAAGCGTTCTAGAATGGCAACATGCTCAGCAGGGTCATCATGCCACTCACGACTAATCGTTCGATTTTCCGCCTGTGTAGATGCTCGAGCAAAGGCGTTTCGCGAAAACAATTCGGGTAATTTTTAAGGAATTAAACTTGACAAGCTATCGAGCACACGTTGGAATCCAACTGGAATCAACGACCATTGTAGGATGGACCAAAATAATAACCATAAAAATACTGCAGTAATGGATAAAAATACTGCGACGAAGGTATCTTTTACTTGTTTGTTGGGTTGGTATCGACCAGCCACCCAAAAGCGGTATGTTACAACCGTCAGCCAAACTGTAGGCAGAATCAAGCTGGTAAAAGCCAGCGTTGCCAGGTTAGGATATAGGGTGCTATGATACATCAGTAAAACAGGTTGAACGATGATCACAGCCAGTGTAAACATCAGGCTGGTTACAAATAAAGTCACCCCCATGATACTGGCGTCTGTAACCCAGCGCTTTCGCCGGACTGGATCGGCGGTCAATATTGCCACCCAGTCTTCAGGTTGGTTACGCCGCGCTAATGATGATCTTCTCATGAGCGCCATAAAGCATGCCTCCCAGATGGATTAGTTGTCAACAAGAAACCTGATTTATTATATGCCAAATAAGGTTTTTGGGGGAGCGTGTAAGGTTTACCTCGGCTCCATCTCCAAAAATTTACTTTGATTTTATGGTGTGCTCAATTCAAAATTGTCGAATTCAACGATGGCGGGCTGATCGCCAGGAGCGGTAAATAGGTGTAGACCTGGATATCCTTCTCTCCACAAGTTGTCATCGAAGCTATCGATGAACTGCCCGTTGATGAACAGGTTGTAATGTATGCCTCGCCCAACAACCACAAGGCGATTGTCCTGACCTCTGCGGATGAGGCCAGAGTGAGTCCATGGAATCAGGTCCAGCCAATTTGCAGGATCTGCCTGGATAGTCGAGACACGGAAGTAACCATCATTGCGAATTGAAAAAAGATAACGTCCTTGTTGGGTAGAGCGGAAGACCAGGCCGGCATTTGCATCTCCCTGTCCACGCCCACGTTCTGGCCCAGGCCATACGTCGGCTGATAAGACAAACTCGGGAGGTAGTGAGAGACGATCCAGCCATTGAAAATGGTTTGCCGCCTGCCCGGCTTGTGCCTGGCAAGTATACCGTCCTCCAACGATCCAACACGCCAGGCTATCTTGGATACCAGTGAACCACTTATTCTTATGGTCTTTGAAATTATCGAAGAAGCGGCGGGTATATTGTGGGATGGATGGTGTGGGGGCCGGAGTGGTGGGTAAAGGAGAACCCGACGGGTGAGCGGCGGTTTGGGTCGCGGCAGCTTTTGCAATCAAGGAGTCAATGGGGCTTGTGGGAGTAGGTTGTGGTAGTGTTGGATTAATTGCTGTGGCTTGGGCGGCTGAGACGGTTGCCTGTGCCTGTACCGCTCTGGCATCCAACCAATTCAGGCCTACCCGGATGACTGCCAACAACACCAGCATTGCGATTCCTCCGCCTAGTACGAGTTGAGGTAAATATTGCTGCATAAAACTTTTTGGCGGCGGGGGGGCGGTTGTGGGTCGATGTAGTAACGGTTCCACCGGCGTCGGTGAAGGACGTGGCCTAGCAGGGGTTGGCGCATGGCCTTGCATAGATGAAACGTTGGTCCCGAGAGAGGCGCCATCGCTGCCCTGGAGGGCTGATTTCATCTCCGCCGCGTCCTGAAATCGGCGTTCCATTGGGATGGCCATCGCTTTTAAGATAGTTTGTTCAATCAGTGGGTTGATCGCTGGGTTGACGGCGCGCGGCGTTAAACCAGGGACGCTGCCAGCCACGCGCTGAACGCTCTCAGCGGGCAGTTGGCCGGTCAATAAGTGATAAAGTGTGGCCCCGAGCGCATAGATATCCGATCGGGCGTCGGTTGCCGCGCCTCCATATTGTTCAGGTGGGCTATACCCCGGTGTAACGGCGCGGGCGCCTGCTAAAGTGGAAAGCAATGGGTCGAAGCGTTTGGCAATCCCAAAATCTACCAGTACTGCTCGCCCGGTGGGGGTTATTTTGATATTGGCCGGTTTAATATCGCGGTGGATAATTGCAGGCTGCTGGCTGTGTAGATAGCTGAGGGCATCGCATACCTGGAGAATCCAGGGGAGAACTTCCGATTCCGAGAGCGAGACCGCCCCAGCAAGTTTCGACTCTAGATCCTCGCCCTCGATATAATCCATAACCAGATATTCACCCTGGCCCGGCAGGGTGAAGTAATCGCTGACCCGCGGTAGGTTAGGGTGAGCAAGACGCGCCAGCAAGTGGGCTTCTTGGCTGAATTGCTGCTGCGCTTCAGCCGAGGTTTCAAGGTTTTCCTTGATGGCAATTGGGATTTTAAGGTTGAGGTCCCAAGCACGATAGACGGCGCCCATCCCACCCTGGCCTAGCAAGGCGACAATGCGGTAGCGATTATGAAGAACCTGACCGATAGCGAGAGGCATAAGTCGGAATCCTTAAGGGCCCCATTCGTCATGGACAATTCCGACTAACTCCCAATCATCATGATTTGGGGAAAAAACTAACCAGAGACTCCGCCAATCCATACCCGCAAATTGTGGATCAAAGCCGGGAAAATGGAATTCAACCCAGGCCGCGTCTGGATAAAATTCGGCAATGTTGTTAATCCTGCTGCCGACTCCTAAGGTGGAATTGAAGCCAATTGTGTTAGGCTGAGCAAAATCAACGTCGTAGATGAATTCCTTGAGATAAGATTCAAATGAAAGGTCGATAGGCAGTCCGGAGCCATCATATGACCCCCAATGATAGATATTCGAGTCCATAGAAAGGTCCTTCATCTGGATCGGACTAAAAACCAGGTCTTCTGGTTGGATAAAAGCATAAGGAGAGAAGCGCACACCGTTTGGCGACGCCTGGGATGCAAGCGTAGCAAAATCTTGCTGCTTGATGGCCTGGATCGCGCGCATTGCTGCGGAGGCCAGGCCTGGTTGCGGATTGCCGCTTTGCTGCGCCAGATAATTCGTGTTCACCCATCCAACCATTCCGTTGTAATTTACTTGCGCCCATTGAGTGCTATCTACCGTCTGCTCTGGCTGTATACGGGCGATTCCGACACCATCTGGTGGGATCGTTCCAACGGTTGGGTTGGATACGCCCGGCTCGCTTCGTAAATTGAGTACATCCTCCGGAGACACTCCAACCACAGCGTACAAATCTCCCGCGGGAGGGGCTGAGAGCGGTTCTTGACCTGGCGATGGTGTTTCTGTAAATTGGATTGTGGGTTGGTTCTCAGCACATTGACAGGTCGGGCTGGGGAGCGACGGAAATATTGTGGCGCCTTCTGATGTCAATTGTGGTAGGCTAGTCTTTTGGGTTGCTGTAGCCTTGTTTGAAGATGGCTGAATTGGCGGGGTCGTCGTTGTAAGGGGCGACAGGCTGGCGGCAATTTTTGTAGGAGAGACGATCGGAGATGCCTGATTACAGGCAACGATCAGGAAAAACAGACTTGAGAAAAGGGAAATCGCCCGGATTGATTTCATAAGGGAGACCTCCCCGTATTATAACCCCCTCGCCGGTGATTAATCCTCGTTCTGAACGCGTTGATTACATAAACAGGTGGATTTGTTTTTCTTGGGTGCCATTGCGGATATAGATCGTGGTCAGGTCGTCCTGTTCGACATCTGCGATGACTAACCCAAGGCGTAAAAACTTACGGATTAAATCCACGACAGTGGTATCTTTTTCATTGGCTAGTTGTTGCACTTCATTAAAAAGTTCCTCGGGCAACACCAGGTTATACCGTTTGCGGTTGATTCTTTTTGACATGATCTTGGCACCTTGATGGATACGATAAGGTGGGTTATTGGTTTCAATGCTCATGATTGAAAACATCGGATGCCCCAATTATAGATCGTTTGTTCTATTTGTCAAGCCGGCTCTACCCGAGACTATCCAGGTCGAGGACTGATATAATTAGGTTATTGAGGTCCGCTATCTGTAGATAAGTGGATTCGATCGTACTCAAGGATATGGGTCAGGTCAAGAAGGTAAAAATTCAAATGATTATAGATGGGGAAGAGAAGAAGACGAGTCCTTTTTGGCTCCTGGTAGTCCAGATCATGGGAGCTGTGGTGCTGGTGATTGTCTTGATTGGAATTATTCAGGGGTGGAACAAAATCATTCAATTTAGTAATGCTTTCTTTTGGGCGGCTGTGATTGCTGCGGGGTGTGCATTGGGCAGCTCGATGGCTTTTAGCGGGGCTATACTACACTCGCTTTACCACGGACATGATCGTGGTTTAACAATTATGGAGACATTACGCAGTGACCATGATAAGACCAGGCCAACACGACGTTTTGCATTACAGTTGCTTATAGTAGCGGTGATTTGTTTAGGATTTAGCGTAATCATAAGTTTTTTATAAATATTAAGTTCCCTTTTACTAACTTGCTGAAGTTGGATATTCCATATTTTAAAAAATAGATTAAAATAAAGGCGGGGATTAATGCACATTAATTATGTCTAAGTTATCCAACTCCTTGAAAGGGGGTGGTTAATGTAGCTAAGCAAAACCGATTTCCTTTGTCCATGTGTCCAATTCGAGACTGGCGTCTCCCTCTTTACAACTGCCAACATCAAGGAGGTTCCAATATGGCATATCTGGATGGAAATATCGTCAAGAAAATTTTTTCAAATCGGATAATACAGTGGGCTGTAATCCTGGCAACCCTATTGCTTGTGATTAGCTTTGCCTCGGCGCAGACTGCGCGCGCAGCGAGCGGGGGCAATGGCGGCCTTGGGCCAGTCCCGATTGTTCCCCCGCAAACGGTTATACTGCGTTCCTATAACCTACCCGTACCGAACGCTTTTCAGGCTCCTGTCGCCCAGCCTCCATTACCTGAGTTGGGCGGAACCTGTATATCGGGCTACCTGATCGATAGCTACCATAAATTGCTCGGTGCAGGTTGGGAAGTGACCCTAACGCCTACTCAAGGTCAATCACAGACGACCACATCCAACCCGGATGGGTCATTCTCGTTCGCGTCTTTAGCCGCCGGAACATATATGGTCGAATTGAAAGTTACAGAGGGCTGGAGACCGTTTACACCCACCAGTTTCCCGGTGACTCTGAGCGGCGTAGGTGATGGTTGCGCGAATGTGCGGTTCAAGCTAGAAGCCCTACCCTGTATTCAAGTAGTCAAACTTGACGCTGCAGGTGAGGTGAACGGCCAGCATATAGGCATCCCAGGGTGGAATTTCACGATCTCTTCAGGTGATAATAGTTTCAAAGGTGTCACGGATGGTCAGGGTCTTGCATATTTCTACAACTTAACCCCCGGCACGTGGACAGTGACCGAAGAGGAGAAAATAGGCTGGCGGCCTGCCAGTGGACATTCTACTACTTTGGATCTTGATCTCGTCTCACCGGAAACACCAGACGCCTGTCAAGTTGCTCTGTTTGTAAACGAACAGGTTCACGACGCCTGCATTACGGTGCAAAAGACCGATGTTGCTGGAAATCCGGTGCCTGGCTGGAACGTTTCGGTCGTCCGTGATGATGGAACCCAGCCGCCTGTCTCAGCAGTCACCGATGAGAATGGAGAAGTGACTTTCGACGGTCTGGCATTGGGAAATTGGACAGTAGCAGAAGAGACGCGTGAATGGTGGCGCCCGGTTGGCGAAACGACGGTGGGTGTCTCACTGGAGAGGCCAGGTTATTGCCAGGTGGTTAAGTTTGTGAATGAGCCGTTAGGTTGCGTGGATGGTTACAAGATCAACCACCTGGACCAGCCCTTATCTGGTTGGAAAATTAACGCTCGTAATTCAGCTACCGGCCAAACGTTCTCGACCGTGACAGATGCCGGCGGATACTTCTACTTCAATACGCTCTCTCTTGGCGACTGGGTCATTTCTGAGGACATGCAGGAGGGTTGGGAGCCGGTGACCGATCCTGAGTTCACTGTTTCTGTAAAAACCCCCTTCCAGTGTGAGACAGTCCGCTTTAAGAATCGCACTCAGTTTGCGTGTGTCGATGTCTTCAAGAAAGATCAGATTGATGGCGCTGGGCTCCCAGGCTGGAATATCACAGTTCAGCCAGCCTATGGAGGCTCACCTGTATCTGGCATCACGGATGGCACAGGCTGGGTACGCTTCAATGGTCTGACGCCTGGCGCCTATGTGATCAGTGAGGATGTTGTGTCTGGTTGGACGGCGACCACCCCTGATGCGGTTGCCGTAGAGCTAGCTGCGACCGGATCATGTTCCGTAATCAATTTCACCAATATCCAGACTCACCTGGTTCCGGCGGATCCCCCCAGCACTGATAAGGATAAGGCTCAACCGTACGAATGCCCCATGTACTATAAGGTGAAACCTGGGGATACGCTCTGGGCGCTTTCCAATCGCTTTGATGTCCCGGTGAGCGCGATTGCCCGGGTCAATCACTTGAAAAACCCGAGGTTGATTTACGTAGGCACTCGCCTTTGTATCCCGTTAGGCGATCCGTGATCTGGAGTTTTTTGATACTTTAAGCAAACAGATGGGTGTGTGG
>JAYRNN010000244.1:0-28153 GCA_041912175.1 Anaerolineales bacterium
AACTTCTGGTGGTTGACGATCAAAGTATCGTGCGCAAAGGCATCTGTGCGCTCCTGGAGCAGGTGGAAGATATCGATGTGATCGGTGAAGCCTCCAATGGCGAAGAAGCTGTAGCCCAGGCAAAGCTGCTCCGTCCAGACGTCATTTTAATGGACCTGGTAATGCCAAAGATGGACGGCATCACCGCCATAAAGGATATCTTATCTCGTCAGCCACGCTTGCAGATTATTGCCCTCACCAGCTTTGTTGCCGAAGACAAAGTTTTCCCGGCCATCAAAGCCGGCGCCATGGGGTATTTACTCAAAGATTCCGAACCTGGAGAGCTCATTACCGCGATTCGAAAGGCGAGCCGCGGCGAACCCTCTTTACATCCGGCCGTCGCAAAAATGGTTCTGGAAGAAATAAGCCAACCGGTTAAACAGCCGCTGACTCCCGAGCCATTGACAGAACGGGAGGTGGATGTCGTACGCCTGGTCGCACAAGGGCTTAGCAACCGGCAAATCGCCGATCAACTCGTCATTGGAGAGGCTACCGTCCGTACGCACGTGGGAAATATCCTCAACAAGCTGCACCTGGCTAATCGCGTTCAGGCCACGCTCTACGCGCTGCGCGAGGGGTTGACCTCTCTGGATGAAATAGATAACCCCGATAATCCACAAAAAAGCGGATAGATAAATCCACATCTTACTGAAGACAATTGAAGGGCGCCGGGGTATCCTGGGGGGGAGAGGGAACGCGTTTCCTGAGCGCGGAGTAAATTACCAAGCGGAGTTCAGTCTATCTAGGATAGGGACGAGTGTTCCTCTGATTCAGATACTCGAGGTGTTAACCCCCGGGTTATCGGATAGAGATAAAAAAAGGGTCGAATGACAACCATTCTGATTTGTGACGACGAAGCCAAGGTCCGGCAGGCGCTCAAAGCGCTTCTCCACACCCGCGAGATTGCCAGGATGGACGATCTTTCGCCGGTGATTCAAGTGGTTGGGGAAGCCCATCACGGTTCTGAAGCAGTCCGTATGGTAGGAATTCTCCGGCCGGACGTTGTGATCATGGACGCTTCCATGCCGGGTATCGGTGGTATGGAAGCTACCCGTTTGATAAAACGGAAATGGCCCCAGGTAAAAATCGTGATGCTCACGATGTATCCCGATACCCGCCCGGCAGCCCTGGATGCCGGCGTCGACGCCTTCTTGCTCAAAGGGTGCCTGGCTGAGACACTCTTCGATGCCATCCTGAATTAATCCGTGTTGATCACCCGCACAAATAAAACTGGAACTAGGAGTTAAAGGAGATTACTGAAATGATTACCAATTTGGAGGAAATCGCCGTTGGAGACGTGGTCTTTCTGGCCGACCGGACGTTCACCGGAGAACGACGAGAAATAAGGGCAAAAATTATCGATATCCGCTACATCCTTGGGAAGCAGACTTTCGTTGTCGAAACCGAGAACGGCACGCGCAAGGTTGTAGGTGAGAGCCAGATAAGCCAGGTCGAAGGGTGAATCGAGAGGTAACCGTGACGCATTATCGGTATCTAATTGAGATAGGTTATTACAACCAAGGAGAGACAAATGAAAACTATTAATTTGCTTGAAAATTGGCAATTCAGCGATAAAGGTCCTCACGCCGAGCCTCTGCATGTCGACAGGAACGGCAGGGCGATCTTGTTCACATTAAAGCCAGAGCAGTCAATTCGCGAACATAACGCGCCCAGCTCGCCTTTCTATGTCGTCGTACTCAGCGGGCGCGGCATGTTTGCTGGTGGAGACGGTGTTGAACAGACGGTTGGTCCCAGTACGCTGCTTGTTTTTGATCCCGCTGAACAGCATGTGATCCGCGCCCTGGATGAGCTCGTCTTTATTGGTTTCTTACACGGCGCGCCTGGCGCACAGGCAAAATAATTCGCCCTCCCGCCCCTCGGCTTGCTGCCTTGCTTGGCAGAAAGAAGAGGTCTCCTTATCCTGCGGCTATCTTGATCGGAAAGTATATGGATATACTTGAAGTCGTTGCGATTGAATTACAATGCGTCGCTTGCAGAGCGCGTTACGAGGTCACTCTCAGGCAGGTGCTTATTTCTGAGCAGATGCTTCACGCAGGCTGCCCGGTTCCGATGCAATACACGAACGAGTGCCCACCCTTATATTATGCCGACCTGGTAGGGCGCGATCTGATTCTAGAGCTCGAAAAGATTTGGCTCCGCATAGGGGCCAGTGTACCAGCAGGGGGCAAACTCGTGTTGCACAGCAGCACAATCCCCAGCCAGACGAACCAGGTGATTTGACTCAAGCCAAAAAAACACTCAGCAGTGTCCAAAGACCGCCCAGGATTTCGCCGTTGCCGCCTGCATGATCGCCGGCGCTTTGGACTTCAACCGATTGTACAACGCTAGCTTTACCCTCAGCTCACCGCTTTCTTCACCAACGCCGCAATCCTTTCCTCTTCGGCGGGGGTTAGCTCTTTCAGCGCGAAAGCAGTCGGCCACATCGCCCCTTCGTCGAGGTTCGCCGTGTCGTTGAAACCTAACGTCGCATACCTGGCATTGAACTTCTGTGCACTCTGGAAGAAGCACACCACCTTGCCATCCCTGGCGTACGCCGGCATCCCATACCAGGTTTTCGGCCACAGGATCGGCGCGCTGGCTGTGATGACCGAATGCAGCCGTTCGGCCATGCTGCGATCTGGTTCCACCATCTCGGCGATCTTGGCCAGCAAGGCTCTTTCTCCTTCGGCCCTGTCCTTGTCCGCTTTCGCCTCTGCCTTTAGCTCTTTGGCGCGCTCTTTCATCGCCGCTTGTTCCTCGGCTGTGAATCCCTTGGATTTCTGTGAATCGTTCGTTGGGCTCATTGAAACCTCCTATTACGAGTTAATATTTTAGAATGACTATTCTTGCCTGTCAAGACTGAAATTATCCGATTAGCAACTCGAGGATATCTTTTTGCTCAACTGCAATTCAGCCCGAGAGTTACCCCCAACTCATCTGGCCTTCCTGGGTAGCAAGACCCCTGCTTGCCCTACCTCTCGCCTGTCTCGATGCCCGAGTGCATGATTGTGGTCGGTGGGCCAAACCGACTGCTATGAAAGGCATCCCGGATTTTCTCGAGATTTTCCGGCCTTTTGATAGGCTCACGATCCCGCAGCCAGGGCGAATATTCTATTTGATAGCTCGTCAAGATTGCCGTGGCGACCGCTTGCAATCGTTCGCTCGATGAGCCGGGCTGTTCGGCTGCCGCTCGAAAACCGGAGAGTTTATATCGCAGCGCCTGGACGAACAGGGTCTCTTTATTCCGTTGGTTTCCGGATCGATTGCCACAAAGTATATCCCAACAGGATGATAATGAACAAGGCGCCGATGACAAAACCGGACTCCGCTACGAGGCGAATTATCCTGCTCTCGAGTTCGCCAACCTTATCCTCGAATGGGATAAGGAACGTGAGCGTCGAGCCAACCAATAACCCCACCAACAGCACACTGAGCACCACCCGGCGAATGCCAAGCTCAAGCGATGCTTGCAATCCGCTTGCCCGTTGATCGATGCTGTCAGTGTTGAGCTGAAAGGCCAATTGGCCCTTTTGAAAATCATCCAGCAGCGATGTTGCTGCTGCCTGCAACGCCGGCAATCGCCCCATGATCTCTCGAAGGAGCGGTTTGCCGGTGTGATCGAGAAGATTCTCTACCGTAAATTGATCTCGCAGCAATTCTTTTAACTGGGTGTAAGAGACATCGAGGATGAAATCTGTTGGCTGGTCGCCCATCAGAGTACGCTTAATCGACTCGCCTTGACCAATCGCCTTAATCGCCAGGGTGAACTCCTTGCGTAACTGAAGGCCATGCCGTAAGAGCAAGGTTATTAAATCTTTCATGATCGCTGTGAGAGAGGAGGAAGACTCCATAAAGAGTAAATTGCGGTTCACCAGGCGTTCGATATCGCGCTGCAGAACGATGGGATCGTATCCCCTGGATGATCTACAAATGGCGACCAGGACACGCATGACCGATTGGGCGTCACGGTCCTGGAGCGCCCAGATAAGCTCGCCCAGGGCAAACCGGTCTTCGACCGTCAGGTAACCCATCAACCCCATATCGAGGAAGATAATATGCCCGCTCTCAGGATTTACCCACACATTACCGGGGTGCGGATCGGCATGGAAAAAGCCATCGAAGAGCACCTGCTGCAGGAGGGCGCGAAAGAAGTGCACGGCTGTTTCTTCGCGATTAAGACCTGCGCCATCCAGCGCGACGACATCGGAAATTTTGATCCCTTCGACGCGCTCCTGGGTAATCATCCTCGTCGTGCTAAACGCCCCATAAATCTGCGGAACGTCCACAAAGGGAAATTTTTGCATATTGTAGCCCAGGAGGCGGGCGTTATAAGCCTCGTTGGCGTAGTCCAGCTCGGTCAGGGCGTTCTCGGCGAACTCTTGGAACAAGGCGCTCATCCCGAATTGGCGGCTCCACCGCACCCGCCGCTCGACGAGATTTAAAACATCTTGCATCACGTTCAGATCGCCTTTGACCGTGACATCGATATTTGGACGGCGAACTTTGACAACCACGCTCTCTCCGCCAGGGAGCGTGGCAGCATGAACCTGCGCGGTTGAGGCCGCTGCCAGCGGTTTCGCCTCGAAAGTGGCAAAAGCCTCTTCCGGCGGCTTGCCCAGCTCCCTCTGGATGATCTCCCGCACCTCTCCGAAAGAGAACGGCGCCACATTATCTTGCAACTGCTCCAGCTCGACCTGCCATTCGATCGGCAGGGTATCGCTGCGGCCGGCAACCATCTGCCCAAATTTTACAAAAGTAGGTCCAAGCTCTTGCAGCATCAGGCGGATTTTCGCCGCCGGGGTTTGGTCTGTCAATACGGGGCGACCTCGAAAGATCAGCCGCTGAAAAGCCCGCCGCAGCCCGCCCAGCGGCGAGATACCAACCAATATGTCTACCCCATACCGCCGGATGACGCCGACCATTTGCTGAGTCCTTAAATTCTCTACAATCCGGTTGCGGCGCCCGGTTGGCAACATCCCTAGCCAACGCCAATAGAATGGACTACGTCTCTGATCCGTGATGTGTGGGCTGTCCAGTCCGGTTAACGCCTCCAGGAACATGACGATCAGACCCATCACCAGTGCACCTAATATTGCTGAAAATAGTCGCGTCCCGCCAATCTGCCATTCGGCTGGCGCCAAATATGACAGGAGCATGAAGATGAAAGTATCGGCGACGAGCGCCACTAGGCCCATAGACCAGATATACAACCGCCCGCTCAGAAACAGGATTACCGGACGGATAAAAGCATGCAAAATCCCAAAGATGAGCCCAATGAGAATGTATAAAAAAATTCCAGTAAACGGGGTGGAAGCATAAGAATAAGGGAGAATCTGAAGGCCGGGCACAACATTCATGACAATGGCGGCTGCCACAGAATTCACCACGACGCGAACAAGAAAATATGTCATATTCCTTAACCTGAATGTGAGCGAAATCGAATTATTCCACATTCACCCGATCACGAAGCCAATCATTTAGCGAACTGGTAACACGGTGTAAGGATTATACCGGACTTATTGTCATTTTATGTGCAACACGTGCGCGCATTGCCCGGCATTAATACCCATATTTATACCTTTTACGATCGCTTTATGGGACATGGGTGAGCCTGTCCGAATACCCCCCTGGTATTACCGCATCACCCCGCAGACGCCGCTCTTGCCTCCTGGGCCCTCGAGACCGTGCATCGCAACTCGCTGGTCATCATCAATCATCTCAGAGAGACATGGCGTAGGCGATGCCAGTCGGAGAGGCAGTTCGGGCGTGGTTCACGAAAAAGTGCATCCGATTGAAAAAATTGACCTCGCTGACGCCCGCGTCCGCGTCCAGAAACAGAAGGTTGATGTGCGGATACTTCTCCTGCAAGCGTTTTTGCACGCCCTTGGCGATGACGTGGTTAGCGATACAGCCAAACGGCTGGAGACAGAGCACATTCGTCACACCGTCCCGCGCAAACGAGGCGATTTCGCCGGCAATCAGCCAGCCTTCGCCATATTGGTGGTTCAGGCTCAGGATTTCCTGCGCATTGGCGGCAATGTCATGAATACTCTTATGTGGGTGATAGCGAACGTAGCCCTGCTTAACAGCGTCGAACTCATGCAAAAAGTGACTGACCAACTTTTGTCCTAACACCGTCAGGAGCCAATAGGTATCCCGCTTTTTGACCAGGGTTTTAGCGCCGTAATCCTGGCTGACCATGCCTCCATCAAACAATTCAAAAAAGCTCGGCATGACGACTTCCAGCCCTTGATCCATTAACCATTGGGCAACGTGGTTGTTAGAAAAAGCATTGAACTTGACGTAAATCTCGCCCACGATCCCCACGCGCGGATGATGACCAGGCGCCGTTTCGATGGCGTTGAAATCCTGCACAGCGCGCCCCAGCCACTCCAGCAGCCCAGACTTGGTCAACGGGATGGCGCCATTCATGAACCAATCGATGTATTTATCTGCAACGGCCTGCGTCTCGCCCTTGTTCTTCTCACGGATGATTGTTGAGTGATACATATCCGAGAGCGCGTCATTGAACATCATCCCGATGGCGGCTTTATACATGTAATCAATGGTATTGAATTTGAAACCGGGCTGATCGTTGAGCACGCTCAAACTGGTCGAGAGCGTTACAACTGGAACCTGCTCAAAGCCGGCGGCGACAAGCGCCTTCTTGATCATCGACGGGTAACTCGTCGCGCGACATTGCCCTCCGGTTTGCGAAAAACCTATGACAGTGCGAGACAGATCATATTCCCCGGATTGCAGGGCCTTGACCAAGTCCCCGAGCGTGATGATGCCGGGATAGCAAATCTCGTTGTTGGTGTATTTCAGCCCGACATCCACCGAAGCGTGGTTTGGCTCAGGCAACTGCACCATTTTATAGCCTAAATCTATGAAAGGGCGCACGATTGGAGGTGAGCAGAATGGAGCGAAGTCGGGAACGATAACCGTGCGGGTGCGATCTTCCGCCTGGAAGAGTTTTGTCGATTTGCGCGGAATGCGGATACGTGTGGAATGAGCATCCGCCTGTCGCAGCGATTCCATCATCGAACGCAGGCGCAATTTTGTCGAGCCGGTGCTCTCAATCTCGTCAATCCGGAGGATGGTGGGACGTTTGCCGTATTCCCCCAAGATCGCCCGGATTTCATCGAGCAGGAATGGGTCGGGACCGCAGCCGAAGGAGTTGAGGAGAACCAGCTCGACGTTCTCATGCTGTCCCACCCAACGCGCAGCATGGAAATAGCGGTTCATGTACTCCCACTGCGTCATGACGTGGCGGTTGTTGAGTTCCGCGCCGGTCATCGGGATGCAGTCTTCGGTGATGACATCCACGCCAAAATCGGTCAGCAAGTCGGGGGTTTTGTGGTTGATGAGCGGGTCGATGTGGTACGGACGCCCCATCAGCAATATGAGCGGACGCCCGTTTTCGGTGGAATCACGGATAACCTCCGCGCCGATATCGATAACCTGCTGTTTGAACTCGTCCTGCGCCGCCCGCGCCTTTTTGAGCGCCTTTTTGATGACATTTTTAGCAATGCCGAGGTCTGCAAGATACTTTGTGCAGGCTTTATGCAGCAAATCGTCGTCACGGAAGGTGATAGCGGGCATATCGAGCGGAATGTTGTACCTCTCAGCCGGGTTGATGGCCGAGCGCACCACATCCGGGTAGCCGGAAACCACCGGACAGTTGAAACTGTTGTTGGCATCGGTGAATTCAGGCCTCTCGTATAGGACCATCGGGTAGAAAATGCGGTCAACTTTGGCTTGAACCAAATCCATGATATGCCCGCTGACCAGTTTTCCCGGAAAACACAGATTCTCCGACATGATGTGCGTGGCTCCGGCCTGAAACAATAAATTACTTGACGGAGCAGAAAGCATTACCCGCAGCCCGCATTCTGTAAACAGCGCGTGCCAGAATGGATAGTTCTCGAACATGTTCAGTACGCGGGGAATGCCTATGGTCATCCCAGTGGCGTTAGGATGACCATCATCGCGCTCAAACAACAAGGCGTACTTCAAATCTGGAACACTAACGCCTTTCCGATCCGCCTTCCCGCCGTTCGAATAGATTTTCTCGCAGCGATTGCCCGAAAAGAAACTATTCCCATTCGGGAAACCCAGTTTCGTTACCGTACACTTATTCTCGCAACCCTTGCAGCGAATGTCGCGCCGCCGGTACTCACCCAACGCCTCGACGCTGTCCAGCCCGATGAACGTGCTTTCAAACTCCCCCTCACCCGTCAGGAGAGGGCTGGGGTGAGGAAGGGCCTGCCAGGCATCACGAGCGGTCAGCGCCGCGCCATACGCCCCCATCAACTCAGCCAGGTCAGGACACACAACAGGGCGCCCTATCAGTGTTTCCAGTGCTTTCTGCACTGCCGGGTTGCGGAACGTCCCGCCCTGCACCACGATATGGTCACCCAAAACATCGGTGTTGGTAATCTTCAGCACCTTATACAGCGCATTCTTAATCACCGAATAGGCCAGTCCTGCCGAAATATCGTTTATTTCTGCTCCCTCACGCAACGCCTGTTTAACGCGCGAATTCATAAAAACCGTGCAGCGTGTTCCGAGGTTATATGGCGAATCCGCCGAGCACGCCAACTGCGCAAAATCCGCCACGCCATAGCCGGTATTCCGGGCAAATGACTCGATGAACGAACCGCACCCGGAAGAACAGGCTTCGTTGATCTCGATATTCTGGATCTGCCCTGCCTTGATGAAGATCGCCTTCATATCCTGCCCACCGATGTCTAAAATGAATGTCACCTGCGGATCGAATGCCTTCGCCGCACGGAAATGCGCCAGTGTCTCGACAATGCCCTCATCTATGCCAAATGCCGCGCGGATCAAGTCCTCCCCGTAGCCTGTCACAACGCTTCGGGCAATGTGCAGCGAAGAGGCTTTTCCATTGCATGCTTTGCGGATTTCCTGTAAACCGGTCTGCACCGCATAGATCGAGTTTCCTCCGTTGTTGGAATAATGACTGAACGCCACCTGTCCCTTTTCATCAATCAAGATGACCTTCGTCGTTGTCGAGCCTGAATCGATTCCCAGGAAATACACCCCGTCGCCGCATTCTGATAGATCAACTTTCCCGATCCGATGGTTGTTCTGATTTTGCGCCCAATCCTGGTACTGCTCCGCCGACTGGAACAAGGCCTCGTGCCGATTCACTTGCGCCTGGGCATGGACTTTCTCCTCCGCTAAGACATCAATCAATCCTTGAATTGTTTCCATTCTACGGCTGGAACTGTTGGCGAGCGCTGCCCCCAACGCTGGAAGCAGTTCCGGCGACTCCGCCTTGACCACATCCGCTTCAGACAGGTTTAACACATTTAAAAATGCGGTTTTCAACGATGGCATGAACGTTAACGGTCCGCCACTGAACAATATCGTAGGGCGCACATCCTTCCCGCGCGCCAACGTCGCCAACATTTGAAGCACAACTGCATGGAACACCGAGGCCGCAATATCCTCTTTTGGAACCTGCCTGCTCAACAAGTTTTGCAAATCGGTCTTTGCAAACACTCCGCAACGTGACGCCATAGGATAAATTGTTTTAGATTTGCTCGCCAAATCATCCAAATCCGAAACGGGCACACCCAAAAGAGTAGCCATTTCGTCGATGAACGCGCCTGTTCCCCCGGCGCAGGATCCGTTCATGCGGATATCGGGGGGGTATTGTTCGTCAAAGAAAATGATCTTCGCATCCTCGCCGCCGATATCGATTAGCGTCCGCACTTCCGGGTAGCGCTGGTGAATCACCTCGGCAGACGCCACCACTTCTTGGATGAATGGCAATTCATACGTTTCGGTCACGCCCATCCCGGCAGAACCAGTCACTAGGAGCTCGATCTGCGCATTCCCCAGTTTCTTCAGCGCCTCGCGCAAGATGTCTTGCAAGGTTGCCAGCGTCTCCGCATTGTGACGGCGATAGGCTGAAAAAGCTACCCGGCTTCCAGCGTCCAGAAGCACAATTTTGGCAGTCGTTGAACCAATATCGATGCCCAACCGATAAGTGTTTGTTGCATCCATAGATCTATGCTCCATCTGTATAAAGGTAAGGTGGATCAACCTGATAAGCGACTATCGTCTAAAACTTACAGAACCTCAATTTCAGACCAACAACAATACATAGTAGTATTTGCTTACTGCCTTTCTCCTGTAATGGCTAACTCGCCCAGGTAATTAAAAATTAATTCCTGATCGCCCATCGGAGAGTGCATGATTACCTTATATGTTCCGTTTACGGAAGCATCGAGTTTACCACCTGCAGGTATTTCTTCAGGTTCTGCGCTTGCCTTCTTATGGTTTCCGACATATTCCACACAACAGAATCCGCTTACTTTTTCACCCATGAAGATGCCTTCACAAGTGCTATGCGCTTCGTATCGGTGGTAGCCAGTTGCTGACACGGCCTCCTGCTGCGGGATCCCTTCGTATACCTGGACGTTTATCTTTGTGTTAATACCGGGCATTTCAACCACATATTTTGTAGGATAGAAGCTTCCGGTCTCCTCGCTTTGCCAGAAATCCGTCTCATATTTGGCAAGCGGTGTCATCGGCGCCACAATATAAACGCCATCGGGTGAAAGAATGGTGGCCCATGAGTTTTCTGTCCCTTCGTGGGCGATGATATCCCAGAGACTCACTTTGTAACCATTGCTTAAGTTTAGATCCATCCACTTCGTCTGAAATTTATTTTCAACCATTACGGCAGGCATACTTCCGCTTGACCATTGGCGATCAAGCCAGGCATCTCCGGTGAAATCCACGGTCTTTCTGTCTAAAATAATTGTGCCTTTTGTCTTAAGATAAGGCAGCCCGTAGTAATTATAGGTTACAAGATTATTCAGGCAAGGAAATAGACCGGTTGAACAGTTATTCAGTGCAGGCCCCTTATTTTCTAAAGATGCTTCAATTCTTCCTCTTCCATCAGGAAGTTCACCTGTTACTGTCATTTTAGCGAGTGTGCCATATAGTGCCGTTACAGGAGTTTTCATTTCAAGATGATCTGTCGCGTTTACGCAATCCCTGAATTGAAATACTTGTTCTTTATGCAAATACTGAAGGTTGGCTTTGTCAGTAAGAGACACCATAGCAACCATAACATTGTAAGAACCGCTGCCATCGGGCATCAGCGCGCCTTGATGAATAAGAAAGTTATAGGTATTACCGTCATCACCGAGAACATTTGCAACCACAAAGCAACTATCACCAGAACAATTCAGATGAAGGTGAAGATCCTTTTCAGTATCGTTAAATGAAGGTGCTCCGCAAATTTCTGCGGCTTTTACTGCGAGTTCTACATGGGGTACAAGAGTATTCATTGAATTTGCCTCCTTCTGCTTTGCAGAATAGTCATATTATAATACAACATGTGTTGTATTATAATAATATCATATAGGTTCTTATAAAAAAACCATCACTTTTTAAATTTTGTTGGAGGGAGCGCCATGGCTAGACCTAATAAAAGCGAAAACCTGAATCCTGTTCGGAATAGGATTGAGGAAGAATTTTGGAAACTGCTCAAAAAGGAATCCTTATCACATATTACGGTAAGCGCGCTTGTAAAAAATGCCGGATGCAATCGTACTACCTTTTATTATTATTTTGACAGTGTGGAGGATTTAGCCTGGAAAATAATCGCTGAAAACTTGCCCATGGAGCTCCCAAAAATAGCTCAGGCCTACTTCAATGGGGAGGTTGAAGCTGTGGCGGTAAATCAGGAGACGCTGCGAATGATTGAGCGATTAAGTATTTTAATCGGCAAGGACGGTTCATCGCATCTTGCTGCGCTTGTTGAGGAGTCGCTGAAGAACATGTGGATTGAGGCATTCCGTTTGAGAGATATTAAGAATGATGATGAGGTAGCATATATGTTAGAGTTCATGGCCGGCGGAGTGATCAGCCTGGTAAGCCGCCATGGCTCTCCACCTGATATGATCACATTGAAAAAATGTATGCTATTGATGAACACTGTATTCACAAAACCAGCACTGGAGTTCATTGTGTCAAGACAAATGAACTAAATTTTTGTACACGGTATTGTCGTCAACGCAAAAACGGAAAAGCCCATACAATTGGTTTCAAAAACGGCTCCAGCCCCGAATGCCAGATCTGAGAAAAGGATCATCGACCGGCCAATTACCTGGTGCATGCGGTCGCGCAGTCCAATCATGTCCGCGTAATGAAGCAAGATATTCGAAGCAATGATTCCCACCAGCACATGCCAATGTCCGGTGAGGGCGATGCCTTCCTCTGGATTTGCCCTGAAAGTAAGACGAATAGCCCGGGCTATTTTCCTGGATGATCATTTCTCGGGCTTGAGATTTTAATATTTTGTGCCACATATGGGGGATGGCGTAGCCGCCCATATGTGGCACAGTATCAATCAATTCAACTTCTTTTTAGACAGCCCCCAAAAAAGAAGGCCCATTTCCACTAACCCGAATTCACGTTAAAGCAGAGAACCGATCGGTTTTTCAACGGGAAATTCCATTGAGGATAATTCGAACAACCTCTTGAATGGTCTCTGTTGAGATTGCTGAATCTATTGAGTGACTGGGATAAAAATACGGAAACATAATCCCAAGAAGCGCCCAAACCGCAACATCTCCAGGCATCCTCCGCAAGTCGCCCTGCTCCATACCCTCTTGCAAAATCGCCTGCAATTTATCGATGAATTGATCTTGATAGATTGATCCAAACGTTTTCCGGGTTTCAGAAGATAACTGATTAATTTCTTGGCTGGCTAGCCGGATAATCGCCCTTTGCTCAGCGGGTTGGGTGAGAACATATTCTATGAACAATCGTATTTTTTCCGCGCTGGAAACCGGTTCAATCATAAGCCGATCCAGTGTGTTGCTCATTTCATTCAGGTAAATTCTTAAGATCGCCAGAAATAGTTCTTCCTTATCCTTGAAATGATAATAAAGAGCTGCTTTCGATACGCCCAGCGCATCGGATATTTCCCGCATGGACATCCCGTGATAGCCTTGGTTGACGAACAGATTTTTTGCAGTGTCTAAAATTTTTTCAGATAGGTCTTTTTCGGTGTCGTTCATGGGATAATTTTAGCATTCATTGCTCTCCACTCCTTCATTTTACTCTCCCTGAACTGATAAATTTTCCAGTTGAAGCGATGATTGCATCTCTTCGCGATGGTTTTTCAAACCAAATGTGAGCACCATCAGGATAAGAGCTAGAATTCCGATCGAGAGGTATGCCGCGCTATAGCCGTGAATACCGCCGCCGGCTGAAGCAGCGATTGCCCCTACCAGGGCGCTCGAGATAAGCTGACCAATGCTCGTAAACAGGGCGATGGCGCCTTGAGCAGACGCGCGTTCGGATACGGCTGCCTCATTGAGCATGATGTAGCGCACCGGCGCGCCGAGCAGGGCAGAGAGCCCTAATCCAATGACAACGCCTGCACCAATGAATAACCAGAACACTGTGCTCCAGGCGCTCAACATGAACGCGCCGAGAGCCAACAAGGCAGTTCCAACGGTTACGACCACTTTTGAGCCGTAACGATCTAGAAACCGTCCTACGAGTGGGGAGCCGATAGCCATCGCAAGAACCACCGGCATAAGCAGATAGCTGGCGGTATGCTTATCGACCAGGTTAGGTAGCGCGGCAATTGCAAGCGCTGGGATAAATACCATGCTCACCTCCCCAATCCCTGCGCCAGCCGCCAACGCGCTTGCCAGCACCGATTGCCGGCTTTTGAACAATCCCAATCGCAGAACAGGATCTGTAGCTCTCTTTTCAAACTGAATGAATACGATTAGAAGAATAAAGGTCGCCAGAAGGAAAGGCCACACGTTCAGTGAAACCAGGCTCACCAGAAATTTTTCTGTATCAATTTGGTTCAAGCCAAAGGCAAACGCTCCCAACATGAGGCTCAACGAGAGCATCCCACCCCAATCGAATGAGGGGTGTGTGTCAGCCCGTTGTGTTGGTAGAACCCAAAATCCCAGTATCATTACCAGAATGGCAACGGGGATATTGATCAGAAACAAGACCTGCCAGGTCGCTAGCGTCAGGATCACACCCCCGAGAATCGGGCCTACCAGAAAAGCCAACCCGAACACCGCGCCAATAAGGCCCAATGGTCCCCCCCGTTTTTCGGGTGGGAAAGTATCACCGATGACAGCACTGGCCACCGGGAATATACCGCCAGCGCCAAAGCCTTGCAAGGCTCGCCCCATCAGCATTAAGCCAAACATGGTTGGCGGGGTGAGGGCGACGAGCAGCGAGCCCAAACCAAATAAGGCAACATCGAGCAGGTAAATCGAACGCCGTCCATAACGGTCGGAGAGTTTCGACATAAGCGGCGTTCCAATCAGGTTGAACAACACATAAATCGTGAATGTCCAGGCCAAAGCACGATCGCCAACTGAGAAATAGTGCTGTATGGCAGGTAAAGCCGGCGCGACGATGGCGATGTCCAGAGCGCCCATCAATACCCCTAAAAAGAGGACAAGAAGGATTTGGTTACTTTTTTTCTTGCTCATTTTTGTTTACTCCTTAATATACTTACCGACCGGTCAGTAAGTATATTATAATTCGCAATGTTATTTTGTCAAGTGGTTGGATGAAAGTGTTTATGGGAACAAGTGAGATATTCCTGTTCACTCGCTTGTTGGCCGGCAGGCAACTCTCCCACCACGGCGCAGGTCAGCGAAGGGCAGGCGCGCAGGTTTATTGAGGCGACTCCATTTTGATCGATTGCTCTAACCTGCGAATTGCTTGATGTTCCGGGTAAAGGGGCGCCTGCGACAGCGGTGGGAGCGGCGCTTACCTCAGGTGGGCGAGTGGGCGTCTCTGTCGCCGTTAAGGGTCCCTGGTTTTTCTGAGCAACTGCCGGTGAAGTAGTGACTGGGATCAGCCGATTAATGCCGTAAACCAGTGTAAAGACCAGGAGGATCAGTCCGGCTAGCCCCAATCCCCACCTGCCAGCCATTCTCAGTTAGGGCTAATCCAGCTATCTTGATTTAGAAAGCTTTTTCGCATGATCGCCTGCTGCTGGCGGCTTGTATAAGTTGATTCTCCAGCCGCCTGGCAAAACCTGGGTCGGGTTCGATTGAATCATATCACTGGTTATGCTGGTTTTCGGAACGGTTGATTTCCTCTTGACGCTCGTTTAGGGCCAGGCGTAGATACTCGGCAGGTAAGATATGGATGGCGGAAGCTCGTTTTAACAGTCGACGGGGCAAGGGTAGACAGGGTACGATCCGTAAGGCCTCTAGCAACGAACCAAAGCCGCGTCGCGCAAATGCAGTGACGATGCGACGGTAGCGAAAGAGGTTGCGAACGCCGGGAAAGAAACGAGCATTGCCTGGTTAGAAGGATTTGGAACCTATTGAGTGATGGCACAACGGTTTGAAAACAGACAATCCCGGTTTGATTGTAGCATCTCTTCCAGCGCGGGCAACATAAGACGGGTGGCTTCTTCGCCGTAAACGACCAGTTCAGCAAGATGATTGAATCCGGTAAAGGTCGTCACCTTGGCAGGTATATCCGGCTGCACCAAGAAATTGGGATGCGCGTTCAGGGATTTATATGCGTGTTGCTGCCGGATTAACACGTCGAGCGTATCGCCCAGAGTTGTGTTCAGGCCGCCAACGAATCCAGAAAGAGGCTGCAAACGCGCCAATAATTGAAACATCAAATCATTATGCATGCCGACGTCAACTGCCAGCACCACGTCAGCTCCCATCTGCTTCACCACATCCACAGGCAAATTATTCATCAGGCCGCCGTCCACCAGGCGCATCCCGTCAAGTTCGACGGGCGTTATCAAGCCTGGAACCGATACCGTGGCGCGCGCTGCTTGAGCCACAGATCCTTCCCGCAGGTGGATTTCCTTGCCTGTGTTCAAATCCACAGAGACAAGCGTAAGAGGTATTTGCAGCTCGGTAAAGGTGCACCCCCGAAGATGTTGATCGAAGAAAGCTAGCAATCGCTCGCCGCGGAAAAGCCCATCCTGAGGGATGGAAATGTCAGCCAGACGAAAGAGATTGCGCGTTTGGGATGCATCCGCCGCGATCTGTTGTATTTCGTCTGGCGTGAGGCCAGAGGCATATGCGGCAGCGATTACCCCACCCATGCTGGTGCCGGCCAGATAACACGGGTGGATGCCAGCCTGCTCTAAGGCCATAAGAACTCCAATATGTGCCAGGCCACGAGCTCCTCCTCCGCTTAGAGCCAGGCCGAAACGTAGTTCTGGGTAAACGCCCGAGTTGATTTTGGATAATAGCTTGTTCATGATAGCCTTCAATTGCCTCCATTAAATATCCGCGTCTGAAATCCGGTTATTCCGAAAAAAACGAAATAATTCGCTAAAAAAAACCTAATTGTTTATGGTCTTTGAAACCTCTCGGGCAAAGTCGCTCAAGTGGCGGCGATTTTCCTCGCTAATTTGAGAAAGCAGGGTTTGGTACTTTCCACTTTGCGTTAGTAAAATCGAGGCTACGCGGCGGTTTACACGTTCCATTATCGAGAGAGTCGCACTGACCCCGGCGAGGGCGCTCAATCCGATCTCATCGGGCAGGCCGATATGTCGAATGCGCTCGGCGAGTCCACTGCTATCAGCAGAGTCCCGCATCTCTCTTAGAGCCAAAAGTGTGGCAGTGGTCATCTCTGTAAGGTAGATTAACACCGATCCCTGTTCGGGAATGCGCGCCAATAGGTTTGCGAGCAAATCCTCGTATCCTGCCGCATCTCCAGCACGAAGCTGATTCAAAATACGCTCCTTCACGACATTCCAATTCTCATCTTCGGGTGATCCACCGTTGAGTGCGTGAAGCAGGCGAATGGCTTCGACTGTTGGCCGGAAGAGCACGCTGGAACGCCCAGGTCCTCGCTCCTGATCGGGCAGGTAGTACTCGGATGTCACCAGGCCGCGTTCTTCCAGCAGCCGCAGCATCTCGTATGCTGTAACCTTTCCAATGCACAGCCGTTCGGCCAGAGCGACATAATGGATCGGTTCATCCGTCGTTCGGTAAACGTCCAGGAACTGGCTAAGAAATTCTTGCTGTCGACGAGTAAGCTTCTTCATTAAAACTCCGAAAAAACTATACACCATCATCCATTTCTAGTCAACCGTTGCTTTGAAATCATGTGCGAGTAATAACGAACCAATTATATCTAGGAAGAAGTCTAACTTTCCCGCTTTTGTTTTTCATGCCCGTTCGAAAGATTCTTAGACCTTCTGTGAAAGTACCTGAAGGACAAGGCGCCCATAATTGCGCTGCCAATAACAGCGATTATGATCCATTCAATGAATTGGCTTAAGATGATCCCGTTGAACATATGCCAATAGTAATACCAGAATGTCTCATCTTTCTCGCCAAAGATATTGAAGCGTTCGAAGTGAACTAATTTTCCCAAGGAAAGAAGGGCGGCATAATAGAAATAATAGCTGAAGACAGCGCATGACCACGTCAGTATGCCGGCGAGCATCGGGTAATATATCCTTTGTGCATGCCTGGCTTCATAAATGACCACCGGAATGATGAGCGCCAGCCAGACGCCGTAATTCATACCGATCATGCTGGCGACGACCAGGGTGGATTCTCCTGGGCTGCCCCAAGATAGATGCGCCAGCCAGTTCAAGTAAAACCAGTCGATGACGCCAAAAACGAGGCCTACAAGAGCATAAAGGATAAATCGATATTTGGATTCTTTCATAACATATTAATTCCCTTTTGTTGCTGCTCAAGCGATTCTGCCATCGAAATCCTCAGCTTCTTGCGGATCGCCCAGCCGAATCAGTAAGTAACGGTAGACCGGAGATAAATATCGCCGGTAAATGACCGCAAAAAGGAATCCGACCGTAACCCGGCCTACGACCAGGTGAAGAACAACGGCGGCGCTACTGCTGACCAGGGTCCGTCCGGGTAAGGGCAGGACGATGTCTGGGATGAAGCTCACGAGCAAAACCACGGCTGTGATCTTGATGAACTTCTCAACTGGATTGGCTTGGGTCTTTACCAGCCAGGCCAGGATAGCTGCGATGGCTGCCTGGAGGCCAATCTACAGGCGGGCGTTATCAGGGTCATCCAGCGCACCGGCGCTGAACCGGTAAGGCAGGTCGGTCATATGCAGGTTGGCTGCCAGGATATGCCGGGCAAGATCTTCCATTCTGCCCCGGGTTTATCGGCGGGATACAGGTCGGCGAACATTCCATCTAGCTCGCTGGCAATACCTTTGGTTTGTGGCATGGTTGCACTCTTTGTTTGATCTTTCCCCTCGACCATCAGGAGAGGGGTGGATTTGAAATTGACTTTTGGCGTAAAAAAAGGAGAACCCAACCAGCGCTAATGATTAGAATGGTTCCATTCAAGTAAAATGGTATTCCCTTTCCCACGGTGTCATATATTATTCCGCCAAGCAATGGTCCGATGGCAAATCCAAGATTTTCTACGAAGTCATAAACTCCGTATCCTAGCCCCAATTTATCATCGCCAATTAAATCGGCTACCATAGCCGTCTCAGCAGGTTCTGATAATCCCCACATGATTGCTAACAAGGTGTAAAGCACTGCTAACCAGAGCACCGAAGGCAGGGCAGGCATTAGCAGAGAAATAATTCCTGAGCCAGCCAATCCGATAGCCATCATTGGTGTACGTCCATAACGATCGCTCATTTCGCCCAGCCGCGTCGACAGAAAAGCAGCGACTAAGCCGGCTGGAAAGAAAGCCCATGCGATGGTCATCATATCCGTGGTAAATTTATCTTGCAAATAGATAAGGTAGATGGGACTTATCATGGCTTCGGGAATCGCAGTAATAAAGACGACGAATAGTAACTTGAGCAACGAGCTAGATAGTGCGGATTGCTTTTGACCCACAGGCTGAACGGGTTTAGTAACAGGTACCTTTTTCCAAGCCAACCAAGCGCCGACCAAAGTTAATCCTGCATAACTAGTAAAAGTGATTTTCCAGCCAATATCCTGCGGAAAAACAAACATCGGGAGGCTGGCGAAAAAAATTCCTATCAATCCACCGCGTGTAGTTGTTTCATTCAGTTGCCCAAGCGCCTTGCCTCGTTCTGTGGCTGGAGTGAGGTCAGCAACGATCGTGTTTACTGCCGCCCACAGAAATGCGGAACCGATCCCTTGAATAAATCGTGCTAAATAAAGCCAATTTAACGACTCTGAAAAGGCAAAAACCCCCATGGCTAGCGCGTAAATCAACAAAGCGGTAATAAAAAATATCTTGCGCCCATAACGATCTAGCCCCCAGCCAACAAGGGGGCGTATTAACAAAGTGGTTACCGTGAACACTGTGAATAGCCCACCGATCTCAAATGCAGATGCCCCAAAGATTTTGCTGATGATGGGTAGGGAAAAGTAAAGAAAAGTAAACGGCAACGACCAAAGAAAAAGTGGTCGCCGTAACGATTCGATGGAATGTACTTGACCAGGATTCGAGTTCATAGGAGCCAGGCTAATGCGAACATGAGTACGATTTTATATCCTAGAGTCGAACGCCAGCCTGTTTCCGGTCGGCTTCTCGCGCTGTACGAGGATTACCAGCAATACCAGGTGTATCATGGCGAGGTAGCCAAATACCGGGAACGGGAAACCCAGCGCCTCCGTCTGCCAGGTTTCGAAGCGCGGGAATAGCTTGTACACGTCCAAGGTCAGGAAAGGAATGATAGCGAAAGCAACCAGGATGACTTTAAAGGCTGCGCCGATCTTAAAAAGTGAGGGTCTCATGTCTTTCGTCCGCGGTTCTGGAATTGGCTGATCGCGCCAGGGGGCGTTCCTGCAACAATTCCTTCCCGCTCATGTCAAACCCAAAGGATAATTTCAGTGCATTCCGCGTACAGACCGTGATGCAGGTCTGGCACAGGATGCATTCGGTGGAAAGGACCCGCTGCCCGTTAAGGATGTAGCCGCTGATGCGCACATCCATCGGACAGGTTTTCTCGCAGGCATTGCAGCCGTTGCATTCGCCTTTGCCCTGTCCGATCTTGATGATGGAGGTGCGGCTGGTGGTTTTAAGTGGTACAGCTACCGGGCAGACGTACTTGCAGAACGCGCGGTTGTCCTTCAACGCATAAGCCAGCCCAATGCCAATGACATAATAGAGCAGGTTGCCAATGATGAACCAGATCACCGCGGTCGTGCCTGTAGCGCCGTCGCGGAAGCCGAACACAAGAACGAGCAGCAAGACCAACCCGAGGCTGAGACCGAAGTGCAGGTAACGCACCCAGCCCCATCGCCCTGGGATGCGTCCGGCAGGTTTCTGGAAGGGCAGCAGGTCGAGCACCATCACCGTCCAACAAGCCCAACCGCACCACATCCGCCCGAAAAGCAGCGGACCAAGGATCTTGGCGATCAGGTAATGGATGACGCCCATTTGGATGATGCCGGTGAGCAGTCCGAATATTGCGCCCTCCAACTGAACATTCTCGCGCCCCAGAAAGATGGCAAAACCGAGCAGAAACAGCCCGACCAGGAAGAGCGTCAGCCGGCGGCCTGTCGGTTTTTGTTTTTTCGGCAGCGTGGCGTATAGTCCCAGGCCGATGCCTAGCGAAGTTCCAATGTATCCGAACATGATCAGCGGCTGGGTGGAGCCCGAAGCTAGGAAGCCCCAAATTCCCAGACTCCAAAAAACCAGCCCGACAAATAACGGGGTGATGAGATTCTTAAACTGGAAATCGTATTTCATGGGTGTTGGCATGTATCCCTCCCTGGTCATTCATAGCCGAACTGGTTTGCCAGTTGATCGATCTGCGTGCTGATGAAGTCTTCCACTTGGTCGTCCAAGAAATTTCTTAAATAACCGTAGAGGTAAAGCGATGTGACGCCGTGCAAGGCGCTCCAGGCAGTCAGGGCCAGGTGAGTGGCAACCGGATCGTGTGGCATGCCGGCCTTCTGCAGCATCTTGTATCGCGCCAGCAATCCCTGCGGAAAAGAACCCATAATAGCTGGCCTGCGAATCGTTCCGGCTGTAATCGCCTCCCCCAGGATGTTTTGCAGCACCAGGAAACCGCGTTGAGCGGAGGGGTAAGCAGCCTCACCCATTCGGTAGCCAGGTACTGGCGAGCCGAAGATGAGTGTATAGCGTGACGGCGCGACAACTGCCCAGTGGAAATATGCCTCACAAACCTTCCGGAACTGGTCGGCGTGATTGGCAGCGGGGACGGTGTCCCGCGCGGACTCCAAAGACAATGAAAAAGAGTCAAATGCCTCGATGATCAGGGCAGTCACCAGGTCGTCCCGGCTCGGGTAATAACGGTACAGGGCGGGGGCGGTCATACCCATGGCCCGGGCGATGGCGCGCAGGGAAAGGGATGGCACGCCCTGTTCAGCGATCTGTTGCCAGGCGATAAATTTGATCTCTTCGAAGGTGGCTTCACGGATTCGTTCTCGTCGAGTAAGCGCCATTCTCTTCACCACGTTAACATCGTATACTTAGTAATCAATGTTAACATTATAATATATACCTGACTTAAATACAAGAGGTCGAAAAAAACAGGAAGCCTACCGTCAGCAAGGCCATTCACTTACGCAGAAGCGGCAATGCAGGTCTCCAACCCGCCCATGAACTGCCCAACCGGGCTCAGCCCGGTGCTGATCGGTTATCTGACAAACAGGAACCATCCTTTTGGTAAGGACACCCTGAGGGATATGCTTTGTAGCGCTTATTATGCAGGTATGATCCGTTGCCGGGTCTGAGTGTACGTCCAAAAGGGGTCAGTTTTCGATCGACGCCTCTCAGGGTAGCAGGCAAATACACAACCACCATGCGCATTTCCAATTGTCGCCATGGGTATGTCTAATTGTCGTTGACAGGGATCGCCCAGCGGACACTGAGCGATCTCCAGCGTTATACTTATAGTACTTTGGCATTTGTTCACCAAGCGTTGCTGCCGGCGAAGATGCACTAAAAGTTATACGCTCTGCGGAGAGGGTGGGCCGCCACTCCACGGTGAGTAAATAGCACTGAGTCGATGATATCCTAATACACCTCTATCGATATCTTCCGCGAAAACCGACAAGCCATGACCAGGAAGGTTATCGGCCTTCCTGGTCATGGTGTTATACCAATGTGATTTTACTCACATCAGCCAGCGTTGGATACAACGCTTTGTTACGAAAGGTAACTTTAATTATCCCCAATACCAACCACCCAAGAGCATCTACCAAATGGTATCCAAGAAATCAGCCACAAGTATTCGCTTACCTTTTTATGTGCCCCTCAAAATGGACATCAACAACCACAGGCCTAAACCAAGTGTAGCGACAAACCCCACCACTACAAGGCTTTGCAGCGGACTGCCGGCTGTGGTCACTGCGATTAGGATCGCCAGGCTGACCACCAGACCGGCGATCACGATGCTAAGCGACAGTCGATTGACGAGCCGGCTCAATCCACCCAGGAGAATGTCCTTATCTTTCAGCCCAAATTCAAACAATTCGTCCTGATCGGTTTTTTCTAGCAAGCGCCTGCCTGTACGAGGCAGCAAGTTCAAGAATTCAACCCAGTCAGCTCCCTGGCGGAGCAGAGCCTGACCCCATTCGGCCTTAGGCAACCACACTTGCCGCCTCAGCTCTACCATATATTGCTCCGAAACGGCGAAGATATCAAAGTCAGGATCTAATTGAAGACCCAACCCCTGGATCATCGCCAGAGATTTTCCTAGCAGCCACAGGTTGGAAGGTATAGACAAACGATGGCGGGAACAAAGAGCGGTGATCTCTTCGATGATTTCCTGGATGTTGATGTCTTTCAGTGTCGCACCGGTATATTTTCCTAACAGCCGTTCTAGGTCCCGCCTCAACCTGGAGCGGTCCGTCCCGCTGTGAACCACTCCCATACGGATCAGCTCGTCGACGATGCTATCCGCATCCAGAGCAATCGCGCTTACATAAAGCTGAGTCAGGTGCGCCCGGTCGCGTTTTGTCAGCTCACCTACCAATCCAAAATCCATCGCACCGATCATCTCGCCAGGCATGATGATATAGTTGCCTGCGTGCGGGTCTGCATGGAAGAACCCATCTTGGAGGACTTCTTTGATAATCATATCCGCGGCGTGTAATGCCACCCTCTTCCGGTCGTATTCAGCCACCTCGAGAGCCGCGATGTCATCGATTTTGATCCCTTGCATCCTCTCCATCACCAGAACACGCCGGGTGGTGTGTTCCCAATAAATCTTAGGAATATGAAGATACTCCGAGCCTTCGAAATTGGCGCGAAAGCGATCGGCGTTGTGCCCTTCACGTCGATAATCCAGCTCATTGTGAAGGGAGTAGGCAAACTCATCCACCATCTCCTCCGGGTGATTGAGTACTCCCCAGGGTGTACGATCAGCTATAGAAGCCATCTCTTTCAGGATTTCCAGATCAGATTCGATTGTAGCCAAGGTATCCGGTCGTTGGACCTTGACAACGACCTCTTCTCCGCTTTTCAAAGTGGCGGCATGTACTTGGGCCAGGGAAGCCGCGCCCAGGGGAACGGGGTCGATCTGTTCGAAGAACTGCTCCGGCTCACTGCCCATCTCTTCTACCAGCACTGCGCAGATATCCTCCCATGGGTTGGGTGGAACGGAGTCCTTTAGCTTCGATAGTTCTTTAATAAATTCTGGGGGTAGTATGTCCGGCCGGGTGGATAAAATCTGACCCAATTTGATGAAGGTTGGACCTAATTCTTCCAATGCGAGGCGCAGATGTTCGGCAGGAGAGATCTGGGAGTTGTCTTCTCGCGTATACAAACGAGATGGCAAGGAGATGTGATGCTCGAGTTGGACATCAGCGAGGAAGGAGCCAAAACCATGCCGCGCCAACACAGAAACGATTTCACGGTAACGTTTCAAATTGGTCGAATTGTGATTAGTAAAAGGGGTTCGGGCTTGTTTGCTCATTTTTACCGCTTCTGATCACCTGATCGAATTCCAATCCGATATATGGCGAGAAGCCGTTTCATAGCCGGTTTTGATCAGGTCTCGATAAGTGCTGAAGTCCCACATTTGAATTGGCGGGTTGCTTAGCAAGCGTATATAGTGCAACGGCACACCTCTTGCCTCAGCTAATGCGGTCTCCAGGTAGATCTCACGTCGAGTGAAGGCAGCGATGCTCTTCTCCAACTGGCTGAGCTTACGTATCTGTCTGGGAGGGGTAGTCGCCCTGCTCAGGTCGAGGGCGATGATCTCTGTGGCTCCCATGTCAAGGGCAGGTTCAATAGGGAGAAGACTCAATGCGCCTCCGTCAACGATGAGCTGGTCGTCACTTTCAATCGGCTCAAACCAGGGCGGTACAGAGCAGGATGCCAGCACTCCTTCCAGGACTGATTGACCTGGATCCATTCCATAGATCACCAGCTGACCCGAACCCATTTCAGCACCAACCAAACCCAGGCGCACGTTTTGAAGCTGCTCAAAACGCACTTCTGGTGTGAATCCTGCGGCGATGAGGAATTCCTTCGCGCGCTTGCTGGTATAAAATGGGCGCCCGGATAGCGTATGCCAGACCATTCGCCCAGGCGTGTCCATGAGGCGACCTTCCGCCATACTTCGATATGCACCTTCCAGAGCGGCGATTCCATCCATATTGACGCCCCAAAGCGCAAGGCCGGCGGCATTCGCCGCTCCAATCGAGGTCCCCACCAGCAGATCCGGCTGGTAGCCAGCCTCGAACAGGGCGCGAAATGCGCCAACCTGCAATGCACCACGCGCTCCCCCACCTCCCAGTACAAATGCCAGACACTTTTCCATCATTTACCTCCATTTTTCTCATTAAACTTCCATATGTATAAAGACCCGGCTCCCTCTACCTTTTTGGCTGAAGCCGGGCCTCTGCTATAAACTCACTCTTCCCCTTCCTTAGAAGGCACCCTGGTGCTCTGGGGTGGCTGCACTGATCGCTCTTGAACAAGCGCTGCGCCTGTAGGTTTTTGTGGAGGGGCTATACAAATCAGTCGTGAGCTGTTTTATTTTGTGGCAAATCCACAAATTAGCTAGGCTAACGAATCAGCGTATGCCCGTGCGGCAATCGCTTCTAGCACTGCGACCTCAGCTTCGTCAACCGCCATGTAGGCATACATGATCGCTGCCACAGCATAGTCCTCTGCATGCTCGGCCCGCTTGTTCGCCTTCTTGACCTCACGTGTTTCTTTCTCGCTCTCGATCTTGTTCTTGATCTGCTGGGTCTTCTGCTGGAAGTCCGCTTGGAGCGCTTCCCAGTCTGATGCAACAGCTGCCTGCTTCGCCTCTACATCTGCCTTGAATGACGCCCGCCTGGCTTCGGCATCCACTTTTGATTCCTGGAGCGAGGCTTCTACCTTCTCCTTTGATTCTTGCTGAGCGGTCGCCGCTTTCGCCTCTGCCTTAGCTGCGCGGTCTGAAAGCTCCTTAAGTTGTTCTGATAGCTTTTTCATAGTACTCTCCTTTTTTTTGGTATTTCCTCATCTGCCCTTCTCAGCGTCGAGGGTTTCAACAAAACTTTCGTTCGTAACTATACATAGGATACCCGCATGGGATGAGGTTGTCATGAATCTAAAGTGCTATAAAAGTGTTATTCTCCTTCACGCACTCCTCAATGATTCCTGCTCTATTCAAAGGCGAGAGTGGGGTTGAATTCTCTGTATGAGGTACCTAATTCACAGATCCGCACAGGCATCGAAATGAACTGCTGAAACGGCCATATCCAGCCGGCGTGTCAAAGCACATAAACCTCTGTAATCTGGATCAGGGACTTTTTTTATTTCCCCTGCTGGTGTGTACCAAGCCATCAATTGACACTTTTCTCATACTTAAGTTTCATGACAGCCATCCTCTAAACCGGTAAGATATAGAAATGATGAACACTACCTGGAGCAAAACTACCAAATATCTTGTTGGGGTTGGCTTAGTGCTGTTTGGGATATTTATCCTGAACCTGAGCCGCCTGGTGATCCCATCGCTGATCGTGGCCGCGCTCATGGCGGTGATCGTTCGGCCGGTAATTGTGTGGCTGCAAAACCGCCTCCACCTTCACCGTGGGCTTGCTGTGGGGTTGGTTTACCTGGGCATGGCAATTCTCGTCCCGCTGGTTATAATGCTCATCCTCCCGACGATCAAAGACGCCTTGGTCTATGTCGGAAACCTGGATTATGAAAGCGTTCTTCAGAGCAGCGTAGAATGGCTGCGCTCGACGCTCGCTGCGTTCAAGGCTATCCAATTCCCTGTAGCAGGACTTGACGCTTACGTCGACAGATCTGTAGATACGCTACTCGAAGCGTTGCAGCCGTTATCACCAGCCTCCGCAGTTCCACCTTCAATTGACACGGTCTTCAAACCACTCAGCTCCGCATTGATGTCCGTGGTGCAAACCAGCGCAAATCTGGTTGGGACGGTAATCTCGCAAGTTGTAAAGATCGGCTTTATATTCCTGGCATCCATCTATATCAGCCTGGACGCACATATCTATCGCAGCGGCTTCCTGAACGCAGTACCAGCCGCCTACAGACCCGAAATTTCCACCCTGTTGGCCCGGATTGAGCGGTTGTGGAACGCCTTTTTCCACGGCGAGCTGATATTGATGCTCGTGGTTGGTGCGATCACCACGTTCGGTCTGGTTGCGCTTGGCGTGCCTGGCGCGCTATACCTGGGGATCATTGCGGGTCTGCTCGAGGTCATCCCAAACCTTGGCCCATTCATCGCCGCAGTTCCAGCGGTGATTGTGGCATTGATCCATGGGCCGGCTTATATCCCAATCAGCAACCTGGCCTTCGCTGGGCTGGTCGTCCTTTTCTATATCCTGGTGCAGGAGGTAGAAGATCACTTGATTGTTCCACGCGTACTGGGCGATGCGCTCGAGCTGCCGCCCCTGATCGTCTTGACTGGGATCGTGGTCGGCGCATCGGTTGGCGGGATATTGGGGGCTCTCCTGGCAACACCGGTTATTGCTACTGGCCGCGAAGTCCTGCACTATATCTACCGCAAGATGCTGGGACAGGAGCCTATCCAGGTCGAGGATGCAGCTCCGGAGACAGGCACGCCCCCTTCTGGGAATTGGCTCACCTCCCTGCTGTCAAAGTTACAGAGGCGGATCCGGTCTCGATCACCCGAGTCTCGCCAGGGCAAAGGGGAAGAATGAGCACTTTGGATTCATGACAGACCACCCCTGGGGAAGTAAACTATTTTGCGTCCATCAAACCTGAACGAGATTTGAGATTAATGCGTTTCAGGTGTTTTTGATGCGAGGACTAACTGATATTGGAGGTTGAGTTTTTCTGCCTCCGGCGGTTCCAATCTGCTTCAAATTTCTTGATGCGGGCCAGCATGTGAGCATCTTCCGGTTTGGCTACCGCTCGCTGGCGTTTGACCAAATCCACGGCTTCCTGTGATGAGTATCCTTTTGCAATCAGGATGCAGCAAGCCATAGCCACACTCCGGTGGATCCCGGCCAGACAGTGCACCAGTACTTTCCCTCCCTCATCGATGACCGGCAGCGCCGCCTGGACGCCCCGTCGGAGAACAAAGAGCGGGATCGGGGTGATTGGCGAGTCGATGACCGGCATCCACAGGAGAGTCACAGGCGGCTGCCCCAGCGTTTTGTCCGGTCTCCGCAGGTACATGGAGAGAATCAGCTTCACCCCTATGGACCGGATCTGCTCGGCATGTTCGGCCCGGGGAAAGCTGGAAATCAAGAGATAGCTGGTGATTTCAGAGATATCAAGGTCGCTCATGGGTAAAAAGTCCAGCCGAAAACTTAACGAGCGTTTTCGCCCTGCCGGCCTTTTCTGGGCGCCAGTACCCGGATTGCCCTGGGGAGAATATTGATATTTACCGGGGTCGTGCCGACCATCTCTCCATCGATTTGGAGGGGCTGCGGCGGTTCGGACTCAATGCTGATTTGCCTGGCTTGCCAGTGATCGAAGAGCTCATCGCCGGGGCGGATGGCGTGTTCAATATCATGGGTCAACAGGGTCCGGCTCACGTTCTCGCGCAGCACCACGAGATCAAGCAGCCCATCCTCGACGCTGATGCCGGGTACAAGTGAAGTACCTGGTACCCCCAAATTCCCTACGTTATACACCTCGCAAGCCAGAGTTCGAATATTAAAATTCTTGCCGTCAACCGTAAGATGGTAATTTGCTTCATTTTGAGCCTT
>JAYRNN010000245.1:0-2475 GCA_041912175.1 Anaerolineales bacterium
AGTAACCCGTCAATCCGTGGTCGGTTTGTGCGGCGTCTGCGTTGAATACCCGGATGATGTTCGGGTGGCCGATTTGCGAAAGGATCACCGCTTCTTGAAGCATCTGTTCGATCTCCCCCTGGCTCAAACCGATCGTTTTGAACACTTTCATTGCCTGGCGACCAAGATAGCGATGCCGAACGCGGTATACTTCGGCAAATGCGCCCTCACCCAGGAAGCGTTCGACAACATAACTGTTGCCAATTTCCTGGCCCTCTTTGAATAACGTCGTTTTATTTTGGGTCATGGTCAGATTCTTTCATTGTTATTAAAGCATACAAACAAAACAAGCCTCATAAAATTTGCGTGAATGCCTGTTCGGAAGTGTTCAATCTTCAAATAAACCTTTTCAGTGTGGAAAAACGAGATAGATTAATTATATATGAGATTGTGAAATTTATACCGAAATTAATCTATGTTAAAATTTGAGTACTATGCTGCCATTATTTGATCAAGAGTTGTTTTATGAAGCCTGGCGCACATTTATTCAGCGCCAGGTGATCCTTCCAGAAGTAAATCCTTGCGTTGCGAACTCTTGGATGCGCTGTTGGGCGAGATTGAACCCTCAGCGGCCGCTGCAACTGCGGAAACTGAGTCCAGAGCATTTACTCACTGCCCAGGTGGCCAATTTTGATTTGATTTCGCTCGCCCGGCCAATTATGGAAGATATCTATCAGTTTGTGGCCAGTTCAGATACTGCCATCGTTTTGACGAACAACGCCGGGTACGTCATGGACATTGTTGGCGATGCGGAAATCGTTGATGTTGTTGAAACGCTTGGGATTTGCCAGGGGGCTTCGCTTTCAGAAATGGAGATGGGGACGAATGCTTTTGCATTATCGATCCTCGAGCGCACCCCGGTCAGGGTTGCCGGAGCAGAGCACTTTTTCGAAGCGTATCATGGTTTAGCCGAAACCGCCGCGCCGATCTTTGATCTGACTGGTCGGCTGCTTGGTTCGCTGGGGGTAATCAATCTATCGATTAACCATCACCCGCATTCGCTGGGATTGGTGGTTGCCGGGGCGAAGGCGATCGAAGGCCAGCGCCAGGCTGATCTGCTGTTGGCGGAACAGAACAGCCAGATGGCGCAGTTGAATGCAATTATCGACGCGAGCAGCGACGGGTTATTAGTCGTCGATCAGCATGGTGTATTGATGCAGATCAATCAAGCTGCGACGCAGATTCTGGGTCTGACTCGCCAGGCTGTCGTCGGCCGGCCATTGACTGAATGGGTGGACTATCCCGGTTTTCTGAATGAGGCAGTCACACAGCGCGATGCGCTCACAGATGTCGAAATTCACATTCGCATCGGAGAACACGTAGTCGTTTGCCTGGTCAGTTTAAATTATGTACTTCAGGATGGAGCAATTCATTGGGTGATTATTCTCCTCAGGCAGCCCAGTGTCGTCCGCGAGCTGGTCCACCAGCAAGTTGGAGCGCAGGCTCCGCTAACCCTGGAGGATATCCCAGGGGAATCGGCAGCGATCCGGAAGGTGCAGCGATTTGTGCGTGTAGCCGCTCCTGCTCAGGCAAGCATTTTGATTCGTGGCGAGAGCGGAACCGGTAAAAACGTTCTGGCTTCGGCAATTCATAATGCCAGCCCGCGCCGCGCCGGCGCGTTTCTGATCTTTGGCTGCACCTCTATCCCGCATGAATGGGTGATCAGTGAACTGTTGGGTTATGACGAAGGGCTGGAAAGCAGGAAGGCAGGCGGTCGGCCCAGTAAATTCGAGCTTGCCGAAGGAGGTACCATGTTTTTTCAAAACATCGATGACCTGCCTCTGGATGCCCAATCCATTCTATTAAATGTCCTCGATCTCGGGATTATGCAGCGCTTGGGCAGCGAACGCCCAATCAAAGTCGATGTACGCATCATCGCCTCTACATCTGCAAATATCGAGAAAAATATTGCACAAGGTAATTTCCGCGCCGATCTGTACTACCGTTTGAGCGCTTTCGAGATAACTTTACCGCCCCTGCGCGAGCGCCTGGAGGATATCCCAGTCCTGGTTGAGAGGATATTGAACCGTATAGGCAAACAGCTTTCGTATGAACTGGTCCTCGAGCCAGGGGTGATGGAGCTGCTCATGGCCTATGATTGGCCCGGAAATGTGCGCGAGCTCGAAGCTGTTCTGGGCCGTGCAGCAATCCAATCCGGACCTTCTGGGAGTGTGCCGGCTTATATGCTGCCAACCCCGATACAGGAGGGCGGCGGCGCCCAAGTCATCGACGCAAAAGCACAGATCAGGACGTTTTATACCCTCGAGCGCGAATCACTCCTGTTAGCCGCCCAGGCATGTAAGGGAAATATCAGCGAGATGGCAAAGTTGTTGGGGATTGGACGCACCACGGTCTGGCGCCGTCTGAAGGAAATGGATTTAGATCTTCGTGAATATCGCTACGGCAAGGGGAGTAAATAATTAAGAACTGTATCAT
>JAYRNN010000246.1:0-26661 GCA_041912175.1 Anaerolineales bacterium
GCCAGAGTCTCTATAGTGGAATGATTCAATCTGCGATCATGATATGGGCCACAAGTTGCAGGGCCGTTTTGGGAAAAGCGCATTAATTACCCCAAAAACTTCATCTGTCTCATACCAACAATCCGCAAATGCATAGGATAATTCTTCGAAGGTGCGATAGCCGAACAATAGCTGAAGGAATGTCAGCCCCGGAAATGCAACATCCCCTGAATGGCCGACCGGAGATGGCCGGTAAGCAACTACCTTTGTCAGGCTACCTCCTTCTAGCCCAAGGAGCAGTCCATCTCGATAAAAGGTTATTTTTATTTCCCCAGAATATCCCTGGTAGGGCGACGCGGCCAGGTTTTTTTCCAGGGCGGAGGAAACATGGCGGATAAAATCCGGTATATCGGCTACCCGGATATACCAGGCGTATGGCTTGCGAACCCGGGGCAAGCTTTCATGCAGGACTTCGTAAACGGGATGTTCTCGGCCTAGCCAGAAACCATATCCATCGAGCTCGTCTTGTTTCCCTTCTGCAGCCGCATTAGTCAATCCGGTTGTGTAGAGGTACCGAACAACGCTGGGCGTGACATGACTCCAGGGTATTCCGGGTTTGATCTCATATTGAGATGCTACCAAACCTGCACGCCAATTTTTCGGCGGATGCGCCAGATAACCAACCGCTTCTCCATCTGGAGTCTCGATGATACGCAGCTCCGAGCGGTTTATATTATTTGCGCTTTTCCCATTCAGTTCATAATCCCATAGGGCGGCATCCCTTATGCAATTGACCAGATACCTCTGGTTGGCGATTTGATGCAGGTTTTCGATAAAAACCTGATCCTTCTTTTTGGCTGGTCTAATTTGGTAAGGTTCGACCTGATCTGGCTTAAGTCCTGGCACAGATTTCTTAAAGCCAATCCGTCCGCCGCCGAGGTCCATGGCCATCTCATAGCCAAATAATCTGTAATAATACGGAATTCCGGTGATCCCTTGTACTTTTTCTCCGCGAGCCTGGCTCCACTGGTGGATAATTTCAAATTGCGCACGCACCAGGCCGCGATTGCGATATTCAGGTGATGTGGCTACCAATTCAGGCCGTCCGACTCCAAAAGGTATCCCGCCATATGACCAGGTCTGTGAAATCAAGTTTAACGAAGAAACAATTTGGTTGGAGTGCATATCTTCAACGACGGTGAAATCGCCGGATTCAAACGTAGGGTGTGGACGCTCTATCAAGTCTCGCACCCAGGCGCGCACGCCTTCGTCTGGTTGGTCAGGACCATCATCACTATGGATGCGGGCATTGAAATCCGATAAGGCCGGTGCATCGTAAACCGTTGCACGGCGCACGATTAGCCCATTTCCTAGGTCGCGTAAAATTTGCTTTTGCATGGGATCAATCTCCTGGTATATCTGGTTCTACTCCAGGACGGAGTTCTTTTTCATAAAGGATGAAACGATGGGCTACGTGCATGCCCGCTTTTTCGTAGAGGCGGGTGGCTCCTGTAGGATTTTCGGCGTCTACACTCAGCCGGATAACCTGGATGTTACGTTGAAAAAACGTCTGAAAGGCAGTTTGTAACAGAGCGCGTCCCAACCCTTTACGCCGCCAGGCTGACCTGACCGCTAGCTGGCTGATCCAACCAACCCGATTGTCAAGAGTACGGCAAATAGTGCCTCCAGCAATTTCATTTCCATCTATTGCCAGGAACCATAAGGTTGGATCAAAGCTTTCATCAGAGAGCATACGCCGTTGCCAGAGCTCGAAATCCCATGGAGTATAGCCCCAATGATCGCGGAAAGCCTCCTCGAAAGCATCAAACACAGGTTTTACATCTGCGTTCGGGTTATATGGCTGTTGGTTAATACCGGCCGGCCATTCTGCCGCGCTGGGTAAACTCTTTAGCTTAATTTCCATGTGCCAGAAATAGCGAATGGCTATATACCCTTCATTTACATGTAGTTCGCTTGCGACAGGGTCCAAGCCATCCACCCCATTGCGGAGCGCCACCCGCCATTGAGGGAGGGCGAAGGGGATATGTTGGCGGGCGCGTTCTTCCAGTAATCGTAGCATTGTTGTTCCAATGCCGAGGTTATTATATTGCGGGTGAACATAACCGTCACCGCTGAGTACAGCATGACCGAATCGGTTCCAAATTTCTTGGTAGCCGACAATGATGGGCTCTTCATTTGCACTGGGAGGCGGCGAGAGTACAACCCAGGCGTCTGAATCGAGATGAAATTCCGGCCGCTGCCATTCCTGCAACAGTTCAATTTCACTATGATGCGCCTCACCCTCCATATGAGTTTCATAGGCGCGGATCAAGGTATTAATGGCAGGCGCATCTTGAAAATTGGCAGACCTTAGGGTATATCCTTTGGGCAAAAGGCGCTCGGGCATAAAAACAGAAATCCTATTTAATAATTATAGATCGTCTTGTAATATGTCTGGGACTGCCGCTGATACATCTTTCCGGCTGGTTCGAGCAAATAACGGGAGGGTCGGCGTGAGGGTGATAGCCGAAACGGTGATCGCGGCCCGCACCGAGAAGATATTCCCGATCAGGCCAACGATCGGACCGCCGGCGACCTGGCCAATCGCATCGACCTGGCTGCTCATTGAAAGCACCGTCGCCCGTACCTGAGAATCAAGGCTTTGATTGACCCACGCGGTGTAAAGTGGCCCGCTGACGTTGCGCGCAACATAAATGACAAGATAGGCGACAACTGCCCAGAAAATTACCGGGACGAGGGCAAAGCACAATAAACCAAGAATCAAAAAAGCCGTAACCGACATCATGGCGCGCGCGGTTGCTGTATGACTGGAAATGTTAACGCGCCTGAGAGCGATTTCGCTGGCCGCTACTGAAAGCAGCATGCCGGCAGTGCGCATGATACTCATCCATACTACCGGTTGGAAGTTCATAAAAGTGGGAAAATTATAATTATCCAGGATTAACTTTGTCCACAGCCGATCAAAGCCCTCGCTATAGAGGCCAAAAAATAACCCGATAACCAGAATATCCATTAATGCCGGTCTCTTTCGTACCATCCCCAAACCACCCCGGAAGGTATGCGCCATATTTTGCCAGGATGTACGTTCTTCACGTGGTGTTGGATGAAATCCGTTCTCCGGCATGATTAATATGAGCAAGATGCCAAGCAGCGAGATTGTCGCGCCGCCGACCTGGATTGGCAGGCTTATGCGCAGGCTGCCTAAGATTGCGCCTGCGCCAAGCCCTAGCAGGGCAGTAACCTGACTGATCTGATTGCTGCGTAAAAAAGCCCGGTTGGCGGCTGTTTCACCGATCTCATCTGTGATCCAAGCTTGCGTTGCCCCACTGGTAAAGGTGTACCCAACCCCCCATACCACTTGGGCTAACAAGATCGGTAAGAATATGGGTATCGATCCTTCCAGGAAAGTACCCATTCCGATGAGAAAGTAACCAATAATGATCGACAATCGGCGGCTGTAGATGTCTGCTACAATGCCGGTCGGAATTTCGAAAATAAAGATGGAAGCTTCTAGCACTGTACCGACGAGAACGAGCTGTAACGGCGATAAACCAGCCTTGGTAACCTGGTAAATCGAACTGGCTGCAAAAATCATGGCGAACAGAAAAGAGCCGGCTCCTTCTAGAAACAAGAAAACAAAATACGCATCAAGCTTTTTCAAGGGCAGGTTTCCTGGAATGCCAGTTTGTCGCCTGTTCATAAGTAAAGGCTGCTCGCAGCAGGCTTGCTTCCGCCCAGGGGCGCGCCACTAGCTGCAAACCAACCGGCATCTTCCGGGTTGAATAGCCGCATGGCAGAGACAACGCTGGTAGACCTGTCAAATTGAAGGGGGCCGTATAGCGCGTCAGCAAACGTGCTTGCTCCAGTGCATCTGGTCCTTCGATCGGCGGCGCGCTAACTGGGGTGCTTGGCATGAGTAGGACATCGTAATGTTCAAAGAAACGCTCGAATTGCCGGCGCAGTAGTGTTTGTGTTCGGCGGGCCTGTATATACTCGCCGGATGAATAAGCTGCGCCGGAACGCAGGCGGCGTAAGATATCATCTCCAAAACCTTCTGGCTGATGGGCCAGCCTCTCAGCATGATAGGCTGCTGCATCGCTGGTTACCATAATGAGGTTGGATTGGGCAGCCTGCAACATCCCCGGGAATTGCACCTGTTCAATGATTGCTCCATGGTCCTGATAAACTTGCGCGGCGGATTGTACTGCCTGCAAGACTTCCAGGTCCGTTTGATCAAAATAATCGCCCACAGCAAAAGCAATGCGCCAACCCTTCACTCCTTCTTTAAGATGGGTTAAGTAATTGGCGTGTGACGCCTTGACCGAATAAGGATCCGCAGCATCATAGCCGGCGATCCGTTGCAACATTATCGCGACATCCTGGACGCACCTGGCCATAGGGCCTGCATGGTCAGTATTCCAACTAAGCGGCAACACCCCACGCAAACTGACCCGTCCATAGGTCGGTTTCAAACCAACCACTCCACACAATGAGGCTGGGATGCGGATTGATCCACCGCTGTCTGTTCCTAAAGAACCCATACACAACTCGGCTGCCAGCGCCGCCGCAGATCCGCCGGATGAACCCCCCGTTATGCGAGTAGGATTCCAGGGGTTTCGGCAGGTACCAAAATGTGGATTGACATTCGTCACACCCAGAGCAATTTCATGCATGTTTAGTTTACCCAGGAAAATGACGCCATCTTTTTGAAGTATTTTTACAACCTGGGCATCTTCGGTGGGTAGATAATCTTTGAAAAATGTGCATCCAGCCGTCGTGGGCAGCCCGCGAGTCTCATAAAGGTCTTTCAAGGCTATTGGTATGCCTAAAAGAGGAGAAGCCGATCGATTGGTGCGACCTGATCGACGGAGCAAAGTTCTCTCTATCTCTTGGGCTTGTTGTAAGGCGAGCTCTGGAGTGAACGTAATGAAACAATTGAGCAGCGGATCATACCGCTCGACGCGTTCTAGATAAGCCTGGGTCAATTCGACAGGAGAAACCTGCCCGGTATGAATCAGTTCACTTGCCTCTACAATTGTTAGGGATGTCAAGTCCATGACGACCCTCCTTTTTGAAAATCAACGCGAGCAAGGATATACTTTTATGAAATTAGCGAGTGATCGTTTTGACCATCTGTGGATAAAACTTGTTCCAGATCGTGTAAGGTTTGCGCCCGGCTCTGATATTGAATGCCAATCAAGCCTACTGTTTCAGCAGATTGGACATTTCTTAGCATATCATCGATGAATACCGCCTCTTGCGGTAAGATACCCAGGCGCTCCACCGCCAGGCGGTAGATTCGCGGATCCGGCTTGGCCAGACCAACCTCTGCAGAGATGATCATATCTTCGAACACATCAGATACTTGCCATTCATTTTCAATCAATTGCCGTAGATTATCCCAGGCATTGCTCAGTAGCCCGATCTTGTAGCGCGATCGGAGGCTACGAATAAAATCAATTAACTCGTGATCGATTCCATCAGTGCTCCAAAACTGGCGTAAAAAACTCGAGAGATTTTCCGATGGAATATTTAGATATTCGGCAACGCTCTGCCAATGTTGGTGGATCGTGAGCTCACCTACGGTTGCTTGTTGGGCCGAAGGACTATCGAAGATCGCCCAATATATCTTATCCAGGGGCAGATTATATTGAGCGGCGAGCTTAAACCGTGGGGCTTCATCGCCCATCGATAAAATAACGCCGCCCATATCCCAAATCACAGCTTTAATAGTCATAATCTGTTCTTTCTAGCATTTTTTGCAAATCAACCAATGTCTGGGCCGTGTTCCGGAATTGGATTGTACGCAAGCCAGCAGCCTCAGCGCCGATTAAATTATGGCTAAAATCATCGATAAAAATTGCCTGGTTTGGCAAGACGTCTAACGCAGAGATCGCCATCTCGTAAATACGTACATCTGGCTTAAGCAATCCAACCTCAGATGAGATAACCACTGTATCAAATGCATCTTCTATCTTCCACCGATCTCGAATTGCGCGCCGTAAACCAGGGAAATTATTGCTTAATAAACCTGTGCGATATATCGGACGCAGGTTTCGAATGTATTCTATCAATAGCGAATCCAGGTAATCGCCGCCCCAGAACTCTTTCTGGAAGTCTTTAAAAGCATGTGGCGTTAATCCCACAGCCATGCGTACATTTTTCCAATGCTGCGCATCTGTCAGTTGGCCAAGCTGGGCGCGCCGGCCTGATTCGCTTGAGAAAACCAGGTCTTCTAATTCCAGGCGTGTCTTTCCAAGCCGCTGGGCCAGGCGTTCTCGGCTCGCGATATCGTCTGTGCGTACCAATACGCCCCCCAAATCCCAAATAATTGCGCGGATACTCATTTACTCTACAACTGCGCCAACGCTTAGCTGATAATTTCGTTCCCATTCCGGCCGGGTGATACCCATGAAGATCAAATCCCAGCGTCTGCCCGCCCGGTTTAAGTATTGGCGCATACGACCTTCGTGGACGAAGCCCACCTTCTCATAAGATCGGATGGCGCGAGGGTTATATTCAAATACGTTCAACGAAATTCTCCATAGGTTCAACTCGGAAAAGGCAAAGCGTAAGATAATGCGCATGGCGTCGGAGCCATAGCCTTTGCTCCAAAATTCTCGTTCACCAATGCCAATTCCCACGAAGGTATCACCATGGTTCCAATGAATGCCATCCAACCCTACATCTCCAATCAATTGATCATCATTCAGTGTGCGAATTGAAAACAAGAAATTAGAAGGATCGTCCTTGTCTAAATCTTTTTCAAACCACTCTTCTGCCTTTTTAGGCGAAAATGGCATGCAAGCGCCGCTGCCCATTAAGCGCCAGAATTCAGAATCGCGCGACCATCTCGAGTAGACCTGCCCGGCGGCCACTGCGTCGATGGCTGTCAGATGCACCAGGTTTCCGGTAAATAATTCGGATTGCATAGCCTAAATTCCAAGCCTGGTAGATTGCTCCCAATCTGTCTTCAAAATGCCCATGATCAATACATCCCAGCGTTTTCCTTCTCGCTGTACAACCTGACGCTGGCGCCCTTCCAGTATGAAACCAGCTTTTTCGTAAGATCTTTGTGCACGAGGGTTATATTCAAAGAATCCCAGCGTGACCCGATAAAGGTTTAACTCGGTAAACGCATACTGCAGGATTAAACGCATTGCATCTGTTCCTAAGCCTTTGCCCCAGTCTGACCGTTCTCCCAGGCCAATCGCCACCCAGGCGTTGCCATGGTTCCATTCGATGCCCATCAATCCAACGAGGCCGATCAGACGATCCTCTTCCAGAGTATGAATGGCAAAGAAGAATTCCTGTTGTTCTTCCTTCTCGATATCCTTCTCAAGCCAGCTTTTCCATTTTTTAGTGGACCATAGATAGGCCGGATAGAAATTCAATAACCGGTGATATTCACTATCGCGGGACCAACGCGCAAAGGCGGTACTCATACGATCTGGATCGAGAGTTGCCAGCCGCACCAACTGACCTTTGAAAAGATTTGGGCTCATGACTGCCCTCTGTGCAATGCTTCCCATTCCTCACGCAATATTCCCAGATGAACCACATCCCAACGTTGCCCATCCCGGTTGAGCGCCTGCCGGCGGCGTACCTCCTCTTTAAATCCAACCTTCGTAAATAAACTGAGAGCGGCTGAATTATACTCCGCGATGATAGCCGTCAGTCGGTGCAGATTCAATTCGGAGAAGGCATAACGGAGCAGCATTTGCAGGGCGTCAGCGCCGAATCCGTGTCTACGATCGGTTTGATCACCGATGCCAAGCTGAATATGTCCGTTGCCGTTCGTCCAATCCACCCAAAACAAACGCGCAAATCCAATCAGGCGATCATCAGTTGGAGCTCTGATAGTGAAATAAAACAAGTCATGCGATTCTTCTGCCTCCTTCTCAATGGCTTCGTATTTCTTCTTGAGCTGTGCGACTGAGAGCGGGCGAGCGGGTTGAAAATTGAGCATCCGTAGAAAATCCGGATCCTGGGTCCACTTCGCCTCAACTTCTGCATCTTTTTCGTGATCGATCGGACCCAGGCGTACATATTTTCCGTCAAACAATGAATCTTTTATCTCCGGCATAATAATATCCATTCGCTCTACTTCTGTATTTGGTAAGAATCAATTAACGCATCGTTACGATTATAGAACTCGAAACGAATTTGTTGTTCATCCGCAGTTACCAGCATGGCCCCATAATCTGCATTGTAGCGCATCTGACTTCCTTCAAGCGTGTCCATAAAATTGTAGATTGCGCCGCCCCCTAAGCCGTTAACGAAATAGGGAAAGCCATTAATCAGCAGACGTTCGTATGAATGGTCATGTCCAGAAAGGACAGCATCGGCTCCCCATTCCTGGAATGGCCAGCGCATCCAATCTACCGAACCCTGCATGCCAGATGAATAGGGTGGGGCATGAAATACTACCAGCTTCCAAGGACTGTCTGAAGTTGCCAGCTTCTCTTGAAGCCATTGCGCCTGGATGGATTTGCGCGAAACGCCGTCTGGCTCACGCGAATCGCTATCCAGGGCAAAAATTTGCACCGCACCCCAGGTGAAGTCGTAATAGCGTTCATTGCCAGGCAGGCTGAAGTAATCTAGATAGGGTTTAGCATGATCAGTCGTCCAATCATGGTTGCCCAGGGTTGGAAAGAAGCGCGGCTGGTCTGCGCCAGGGCCATACTGGCCTGTATACGGTGAAATATATTGTTGATAGAATTGACCGATATTCTGGTCGATCGTCTCGGCGGCGCCGTCTGGATAATTGTTATCGCCGACCGTAATGACGAAATCTGGGTTCCAACGGTTGACTAAATCTGCTACATCTTTTTCGGCGCTGCCGCCGCCGCCAAAATCACCGATGACTGCAAAACGTATGGCCCGTTGGATCTCAAGTGTTTGGGTAGGCGCCGGTTGTTCGGCTGTAGGGATAAAAGCAGTCGGCTGTTCAGCGGCCGGCTCGCCGGGCGGCGATGCAGGCAAGGCAGGGACCGTAGAGGTTTGTACCAGGCTGGGTGTAATTTGTGCGGTCGCCGGTGTATCCTTAACATAGGTAGTTAAAGAACCTGATGTCGGGCGCGAATTACAGGCTGCCAGGACGAACACAAGCATGAGAAAGACTATAGTCCTGTAGAATTTTGTGGATGTCATGTGAATTGGCTAACCATTATCTACTTCGCCTCCAGGCGGAAGATTTGTCCAGAAAGGTCTACCAAATAAACTTCGCCTTGTTCATCTTCGCCAAAGGATGAAATTCGGCCGACATTTTCGAAAAGCAGCTTTTGTTGCCATTCTCCTTGGGGGTTGCGAAGTAATCCACTGACATTCCCACTACAGAAATCCCCATAGAGATAGACCCCGTTCCAATCTGGCAGCTTGCCGCCGCGGTAAACCACGCCGCCAGTAACAGAACATCCTTCAGCGTGGCTATATTCTGCAATGGGAAAAGTTAATTGAATATCGGGCGGAGGAGTCTCATCGCTATAAGGATGATTGCCCTCGAAATATCTCCAGCCGAAATTGACCCCGGCTGAATTATTTGCCGGCAAGAAATTGATCTCTTCCCATTTGTTTTGGCCGACATCGCCGATGTAAAGATCTCCTGTTTGGTGGTCAAAGGAAAAACGCCAAGGATTGCGAAGACCGTAAGCCCAAATTTCCGGCAACTGTGTGCTCGCAAACTGGTTGTCTGAAGGCGTTATATACTTTTTGGGTTGATTAACATCGATGCGGAGGATTTTCCCAAGTAAACTTCCCAGGGATTGAGCATTATTTTTGGGATCGCCGGCTGAGCCGCCATCGCCCAGACCAATATAAAGCATCCCATCAGGTCCGAAAGCTAACATACCGCCGTTGTGGTTTGGATAAGGCTGAGAAACGTAAAGAAGACGTTCTTCGCTATTAAAGTCGGCCTGATCGGCATTCGAGGGGGCGACCAAATATCGGGCAATAACTGTATCGCCTTGTTTGTCAGTGTAATTGATGTAGAAATTGCCATTCTGGCTGAAACTTGGATGAAAAGCCAGGCCGAGCAAACCTTGCTCATTGCCTTCGCTTCCGACCTGCTCTCGAATATCCAGGAAGGGCATTTCTTTCAGCTTGCCATCTTGAAGAATCCGGATCACACCAGGTTGCTCAAGGATGAACAACCGCCCGGAGCTATCTTTTGCGCTAACCAGATCGACAGGTCGTTCCAGGCCACTGGCAACAACGCGCCATAGTACCAGGTTGGTATCCGGAAATTCCTGGGCATTCGCAGCTTCAGGAGAAATCGTCGCGATCTCGATTGCGGGGCTGGCAATGCTAATTGTGGGGGAAGGTTGGGGCTTTTCTGTGGGCGAGAGCAACATAGAAGCTGAAATCGTGGCAGTGGCAGAAACCTCCGGTATAGAAGTAAGCATCGTACCGGTCGCTTTGGATACGGCCGGTGAGTCAGTGGGGGAAGTAGGGCTGATTCTATTGCTGCATGCTAATAAACCAAATACCAATAAGGCTAGTAATATTTTCCGCATTGGGTTGCCTGTATCAGAAAATTACCGAATACTAATCTTTTATTTCTGTGAACTCCGCATCGACAATATCTTCTTGATTAGATGATTGGGACGACGAAGGCGATTCTGGGTCGTCCTGCCAACCAATTTGGACGACCTGGCGTAATTCTTCCAGGTGCTCCTTGACCACATCTGGCGGGGCCAGCTCGACGAACAGATAAGTCGCCAGCCAGATGACCAAAGCATCGTCGATGGGTAGGAACGGCATCAGATCTGTGGGGACAATCAAGTAGATCAAAGATGCAATCGGTAGAGTCTTGTAGAGCAGGTTTACGCGTGGATCGGCCATCAAACGAAAAACCAGCTTGATGCGAATCATGAGTTCATTAAGCACACCCCCCGGAGCTTTAACGATCTTTTTGTCTGGATTTTGGGTCATGATACCTCCGATCTCATCCAACGAACTCTTATTATAAAACAAAACCGGGATAGCGGCAGCCTGCGGGGCCGAGCTATCCCGGTGGGTGTGTGAAGAATCCGATGTGCGAGTTATTTGGCGGCTGCTATCACAGCGCTAAAGGCCTTCGGGTCGCGCACAGCCAGGTCTGCGAGGACCTTGCGGTTGATAACGATCTGGTGTTCCCTCATGCCATGGATCAAGCGACTATATGTGGTGCCATTTTGGCGTGCTGCCGCATTGATGCGGGCGATCCATAACTTGCGAAGGTCGCGCTTGCGAACGCGCCGGTCGCGGTAGGAATACCACAGGCTTTTCAGCATCGCCTCATTGGCGCGGCGGAACAGACGGTGGCGTGAACCGAATTGACCTTTGGTCAGCTTTAGAACTTTTTTGTGGTGCTGGCGACGGTAAGGGCCCGTCTTAATACGAGTCATTTTCTACTCTCCTGCAAACCCCTGGGCGCCGGTAGATATTTTTTCTGCCTGTTGCATACACCCAACGGCCGCGATAAATGGTTGATACTACGATATGAACGGAGGCTGCGCCTGTTAGGCGGTGAGGCCTCTTCGATCCCTTGGAACTGCCGGGGTGGTTAAGCCTTTTTCATATAGGGGGCCAAGCGGTTAACCGACTTGACAATCCCACGTCCTTTGACGGGGATCATTTCGTCGAACAAGCGCTTGGTGCGGGGTGAAGAACGCCGACGGAGGTGGCTTTTACCGCCTTTGGTGCGTACTAACATCCCAGACCCGGTCAAGCGAAAGCGCTTGGCAGTCGCTTTGTGGGTCTTGATTTTGTACTTCTTGGTTGTCTGCTTACGTGGCACGATCGAACTCCTCTCTTTCACACAAAATTCCGCGGATTTGGCATTCATCCGCGGATGTCAGCAACTCGCAATCTCTGAGTAAGACAGCAGCGTGATGGCTACTTTTTCTTTACGATTTTTCCAGGCCCCAATACCATCAACATCGTACGCCCTTCCAAAGCAGGGGCTTGTTCTACGATAGCGATATCTGAAAGATCTTGGGCGACCTCTTTAAGGTCTTGAAGTGCAATTTCCGGGTAATCAAATTCACGACCACGGAAGCGAATGCGTACCTTGACCTTCATACCTTCTGCCAACCAACGCCGCGCGTCCCTGACTTTCAAATCTCGATGGTGTTCATTCGTCTTTGGGCGCAGACGGATTTCCTTAACCTCGATCTTTGTTTGAGCTTTCTTGGCTTCGCGCTCTTTTTTGGCTCGTTCATAAATGAACTTACCAAAATCCATGATGCGACAGACAGGCGGGTCCGAATTGGGAGCAACTTCGACCAGGTCCAATTCTGCTTCCTGGGACATGCGAAGCGCTTCTTCTATAGATACGACGCCAACGTTCTCACCATTGGCGCCAATTAGACGCACCTGCGGGACGCGGATCGTCTCGTTGACTCGGTAATTTATAGCGCTGATATGTTACTCCTCATAATCTATTATTAAATAGCCATCGCCGTGCGATTAACGGGCATGATCATACCATGAAGAAGGGCGATTCGTCAACATCTGTTGAGAAGCTCGTTAATTCTGGTATCTGGCTTGGCCATTGCACAGACAACCAGGGTCGGCGAGAACGCTCTCGCCGGCCCTGATGGTCAAAGGCTGCTTAAATTCCTACCTTGATGTCTTGATTGGCTTTCTCCAGGAAGACATCCAACGGCATAGGCCCGGGGTTTTCACCTGATCGCAGGCGCAAAGCGACTTCTCTATTCTCCATTTCCTTATCGCCCAACACCAGCATGTAAGGGATCTTCTGTTTCTGGGCGTCGCGGATCTTGGCGTTCATACGTTCGCCGCGTTCGTCTACCTCCACCCGAAGGCCGGCAGCCTTGAGCTGCTCAGCGATGTCATTGGCAAAGGGTAGGTGGCGGTCTGCAATCGGTATGATCACAGCCTGGACAGGCGCAAGCCAAACGGGAAAAGCGCCGGCAAAATGTTCGATTAACACACCCATGAAACGCTCCGTCGAGCCCGTCACAGCTCGATGCAGCACCACTGGGGTATGTTCCTGACCATCCTCGCCGATATAAGACAATCCCAGTCGCGCCGGCTGGATAAAATCAACCTGAATCGTCGAGAGCTGCCATTCGCGCCCCAATACATCGCGCGCCAGGAAGTCGGCTTTCGGGCCGTAGAAAGCGGCCTCGCCGCTGGCTTCGAAGTAGTCAACGCTGTTCTCGTCCATGGCTTTTCGTAAAGCAGCCTCAGCTTTAGACCATTTCTCGTCATCCTGAACGTATTTTCCGCCCGCACCACGCAGGGATAGGCGCACTTTGTAGTCCGTAAAGCGGTAACGTTCGAGCACCTCTCGGATCAAATTGAGCGCTAGGGCGAACTCACTCTCGATCTGGTCTTCTGTGCAGAAGATATGGCAGTCATCTTGGGTTAACGAGCGCACGCGCGTCAGACCGGTCAATTCACCAGTCTTTTCATATCGATAAAGCGTGGCAAACTCCGAGAACCGCATCGGCAGCTCGCGATAAGAATGACGGCCCATTTCGCGAAAGAGGGTCATGTGACTGGGACAGTTCATCGGTTTGAGCCGAAAAGCAACGTTCTCATCGATCATGGGCGGGAACATTGAGTCTTTGTAATTGTCATAGTGCCCTGAACGCTTGTAAAGGTCCTCTTTCACCAAATGTCCGGTCCATACATGCTGGTAGCCGTAATCGGTCTGCAGGTTGCGCACATAATTTTCCATGAGATAGCGCAACATTTCACCTTTTGGCGTGAATAATGGCAAACCAGGACCGACATCTTCGGAGAAAAAGAACAATCCAAGTTCTTTGCCCAGCTTACGATGGTCGCGTTTACGAGCTTCCTCCAAGCGCCACTGGTATTCCTCCAATTCCTGTGGATTATGCCATGCCGTGCCATAAATACGTTGGAGCATGGCATTCTTCTCGTCGCCGCGCCAATATGCACCTGCTACGTTCATCAGTTTTATCGCAGCAGGATTGATCTGCCTGGTATTCTGCACGTGCGGCCCTCGACAAAGATCCACAAAAGCTGCATGCTGGTAGATCGAGATTTCCGGTTTCTCAGCCAACGGATTTCCATATTCGTCTAGACCGCCTTTTTCCAGTCCCTCGATCAATTCAAGTTTATATGGCTGGTCTTTGAAAATCAGGCGTGCTTCATCAGCCGAGATCACCTTCTTTTCAAAATCATACCCTCCGGTGACAATTTGCCGCATGCGCTTTTCTATCACCCCCAGGTCTTCGGGGGTTAACGAGCGTGGTAGCTCGAAATCATAATAGAAGCCGTCTTCCACCGGTGGGCCAATCGTGTATTTAGCCTCAGGGAACATTTCGAGCACTGCTTGCGCCATCACATGCGCAGAGGAATGACGAATGCGGTAAAGGTCGCTATCCTCATATCGTTCTTGGTGTTTTTCTGGCATATCTACCTCCAAATCTTGCAATTAAAATAAATACTCTCGCCCTGCTGGGGCGAGAGTATCAATCACGCGGTTCCACCCAGATTTAGACAACCGACAAGCTGCATCGATTGTTTAACTCTATCTGCTGATAACGGGGCAAACCGTTTCCCTTACTTGGCTTTGCGAAAAGGCCGTTCCGGGTCTAGCTCACGGGGGGTCTTCGCTGGGTGTGTCTGGCGAGGATTCTCATTCTATGATCCTCACTCCCTGTCAGAACCAGGCGCCAACTACTCGTCCCGATCATCGCTTGTGTATTCAGATTGGATGATTATACTCTCTTTTAATCTAAATTGCCATGCCCGATTTAGAGTTTTCTTATGGACAGCGCATGTAGTATGTCGCGTTCTTGTAAGCCTGGAATTCGCGTTTGATATTTACGCCACAGGCATAGTAGCGGACTTCGTAAACGCCTTTTCCGATCGTGACATCCAATTCTTGATCCGGTTTTAGTGTAAACACATAGGTCGAGGGGCCTGTGAAGATCACAAAAGTTTTATAGTTAAGTTCGCTCGTGATGGTCACGGGCACGACGCGGATGTCATTGCTCAGATCGATCTTCGATGGATCCGCGGGGATTGTGCGGATTCTACCGCCGCATACGGGATTAATCATGATCGTATTGCGTTTAAGCTCAATTTCATTTTTAACGGTCATCCCGCAGCCTCGGATGGTGTAGTCGTATTCGCCGCTGTTGATAGTGAACGATTGGGTCGATCCAGCTGCAACCGTCAGGTAATATCGATAAGGACCGGTCAGGCTCAACGAAATACCAGAACTGGAGCGGTTATCGATCGTTAATGTGACTGTACGCGTGCTGGCCTGGGCTGGCATGACCTGAAATGCGGCGAACACAGTCGACAGCAAAATCGCAGTCAGGCCGATAATGGTTAGCAATCGATAGGGTATGTTTTTACTCATTTTTATATACTCTCCTGATTCGAGTGGTTCCACACAAAGCATAGTAGCGTAGTTTGGCCTGAATGTCAAGACTGGCGCTATTTCCGAAGATGATATGGGATATCGATGATCGTTCGCTGATAGCCTGAGTTGCGTCTGCGATAAAGCAGGGCTGTCTTCAATAACCAAGAGGTTTGATTGTGAAGCAGGGCGTGCCACCATTTTGCGGGAACGAATTCGGGCAGCAAGACAGCGGCTAGTTGTCCATCGTGATGCTCAAGATCGATGCGATCTAAATAATCGAGCAGGGGGCGAACAATTGAGCGATAGGGGGAGGGTAAGATCACCAATGGTAGGTCAGGATACCAACGCTCCCATAGCTCCCGGACCTGTTCGCTTTTGCCAGGTTCTAATTCGACATAAACCGCTGTAACGTCCTTCGATATCCCGCGCGCAAAATCGACGGCATCAATAATGCCGCGATGGACTCCGGAAATTGGGATAACGACGCGGGGGGGCGGCGCCGGGCGCAACCCAGGCGGCAAGCCGCGTAAAGAAAGCTGCCGGGAAACATCCTGGTAATGCTGGCGAATTTTAATAAAGATGATGACCATCACCGGTATGAACAGGATGGTGATCCAGGCGCCTTGCAAAAACTTGCTGAAAGCGATGACCAATAGCGTTGTGCCGGTGGCTAAAGCACCCAACCCATTCGCAAACATTTTAAGCCGCCAATTGGCCCCTTTTTCACGTAGCCAATATCGAACCATTCCCGACTGTGAAAGGGTGAAGGCGAGGAAGGCGCCTACTGCAAACAGAGGCACCAATGCATGGGAGGCTCCTGAGAAGACGATGATTAAGACAGCGGTCATGCCAGACAGCAATAAGATGCCATTTGTGAAAACCAGGCGGTCCCCTAAGCCAGTGAGCTGGCGGGGTAAAAAGCCGTCACCAGCCAGGATCGCTGTTACACGCGGGAAGCCAGCAAAACTGGTGTTTGCTGCCACGGCCAGGATCAGGAGCGTAACTGTTTGAATCAGATAATAAGCCGGACCTGTACCGAGTATCCGACGGGCAAGCGCCGATAGGATTGTTTCCTGAGGCCCCGCAACGATGCCGAGAAAATGCGTCAGACCAATACTTCCCAAAAACAATATTCCCATCAATAAAGCCATGACGATTAACGTAATCCCGGCATTTTTGGATTGCGGTGTTTTGAATGCAGGAACGCCATTGCTGATAGATTCGATTCCGGTTAACGCCGTACAACCAGCAGAAAATGCATGCAAGATGAGTAGAATACTTAAAGGCGCTAAAGGGGGTGGAGCTAAGGAGACCAAAACAGAAGGCCCGTTCCGTAATAACTGGATAAAGCCTAAGGCCAGCATAGGGATGTAAGTGAACAGAAATAAGTAGACCGGTATGGCCATGAAAGTACCAGTCTCACGAAGCCCACGTAGGTTAATGAGGGTAATCATTAATAAGATCAATAATGAGGCTTGTACGCGATAATTCCAAATGAACGGAAAAGCAGACGCGATAGCCTCTACGCCAGCAGTTAAGCTAACTGCTGCGGTCAGCACGTAATCGATCAGCAATGCTGAAGCCGCTACTAACCCTGGGTAGGTCCCCAGGTTTGCGCTTGCGACTGTATAGGAGCCGCCTCCAGAAGGGTAGGCATGGATGGTCTGGTAGTAAGAAACTGCAGCGATTGCCAACACTCCCGTGATTGCCAACCCAATTGGCCAGGCCAGAGATAATCCGGCGACGCCCGCAATCACCAACCCAAGATAGATTTCCTGGTTGGCATAGGCAATTGAAGAAAGTGCGTCTGGTGAAAATGCGGCCAGGGCGCGGATTTTGTTTAACTTTTTCTCTGTGATTTCGTGGGTTGGTAATGGGTCTCCGATAAGCAGATGTTTAATCTTTTCGATCATTAATTGCACCTTTTCCAAATTGGGCAACCACATAGGCAACAAGGTCTTGGGCAATCGTATTAATAATAAAATCAGGCACTCCTTGTTGAGCTTTTGACTGCAGGCGGAGATCGATCGGGTCGTTGACGTAATCCACAGCTAAAAATCTATTGCCGGCGGTATAGGCAATCTCTGTTGAGAAAAGTTCCAGGTAACTTAATTGCGCAATTCGCCGGGTGATATCTGCAAGCGCTGATAATCCATATTCATTCTGTTCTTGCTCGCTGATCGGCGTGTAGAGATGTGTGGTGGGGTCCCACCAACATGAATAAATATTCCCCAGGCAATAAATTACGCGGAACCAGGCTGGCCGGCCAAGGTACTGGATAGGGATCACATTGCCTTGGATCAAGTATTGGTCGTTGGGATTTTGTTGGCGAATTTGTAATATCTGCTCCCAGGTCAGCGAACCCACGACTACGCCGGCGCCGCCTCCGCCATGAGCGGGTTTCACCGCGAAACTACCCCCGAGCGGGCTCAAATCCATCGTTGGCAATACGGGGTTTTCCTGGTAGGAAGGCAAGATTACGGTGTAGGGAGCATCGATTCCACTGCGGGTGAGTTGGTGATGCATCAAAGCTTTGTCCCAGGTCCGACGCGCTAACCAGAAACGATTTATGTAAATTAAATCCTGCCGATAGGCCCATTCTGCCAGGGGTTGAAATTTTTGATCTGTATCTGAAGCGCGATCGAAAAAAGCTCGGAAGCCTAACTCGTTACATGCTAAGGCATTCAGAATGGCTTCTATATTTTCAGGTGTGACCTGGAGCAGAGAAATTTGTTTCGACCGGCAGGCGCTTTCGAGCAGACAAGCGAACTCAACGTCGTATGGCCAACTCCAGGCGAAACAGAAATCATATTCATGCATAGATCAATCGTCTACACGGTCTTCTTAGCCAGGAAAAAGATATAAATGCCTGTAAAGATCATAAATATTGCAGTAATTATCCAACCCGCGCTAGACGCCCATACAGAAGATTGTTGGGTTAAAGCCGTAATTGAGACGATAATGAATCCTAACACCAGCGAAAAGAGCACATCTCGGCGTAGCTGGATAGGTTTTTTATCCTCCAAGAAGGCCCCTCTCAAGCCCCAAAGTAGCAGCCCACAGGTGAGCAATATCGCGCCGAACATACGGGCAAACGAGACGATATTCCAATATAAAAGCGCGTTATCTCCTGGTAGATCTGAAACGCCGAAATATGCAAGCACATTCGGCGCGTAAAGTGTAAAACCAATTCCAATGGCGAGGAAAATAATGGCATTCACAGTTAATATTTGGGATAATTTCATTTTTCATTCCTAATTCAGGATGCTTTTTATTACGTTTTAATCAAATTTACTTTGTTGATGGGTGACCATCGAGAGGTAATTGCCATGGATAATAAGCGGCCAGTGCTCTGCTCTTCTAGTACCAGTTCACCGGTGCTGAGCTCGCCTGATAGGCCCGCAGTCATTTCCTCCATTGCATAGTGGATGCACAAAGCCGAAGCTCGAATCGCATATGCTGTCAGGACAATAAACAAAGGCTGTTCACTTAAGAGTAATCGACAGTTCTCGAGCAAATCTGGCAGGCATCTGAAAAAATCCCATACCTGACCCGCCGGACCACGCCCAAATTTTGGCGGATCAAGGATCAACCCTTCATACTTTGAGCCACGCCGCACCTCTCGCCGCACAAATTTTTCTACGTCATCGACTAACCAACGAATAGACCCTCCATTTAGGTTTGATAGGCTTTGATTGGTGCGCGCCCATTCGATGGATTTTTTTGATGCATCGACGTGGGTCACCTGGGCGCCAGCCTGTGCGACAGCCAGAGTTGCCAGGCCGGTGTATCCGAACAGGTTCAGAACCCGCACCGGACGCCGAGCAGATATGATCTGGTCAGCCATCCAATCCCAATGTGTGGCTTGTTCGGGAAAGACGCCCATATGCCGCGATGGGTTGGCCTGGACCTGAAATCGCAATTTTTTGTAGCGCATTAGCCAGGCGGCCTCGGCCGGTTTGTTGAATTTCCAATGACCGCCGCTTTCTTCGCTGGTCGACTGGAACTCGGCGTGGGCTTGTTGCCAATGCCTGGTTGGCAAAGCCGGTTTCCAGATGGCTTGATGTTCGGGGCGGATGAAGGTATATGCCCCATAACGCTCCAGTTTCATTCCCCCACCGCTATCTAATAATGCATAATCTTCCCAATCGGGAGAAGACAGCAGCGTCAGTTTGGGCTGAAAGGGGGACTCAGTCATGCGGAGTCTCTCGTCTGCAGCGTCTGTGTGATCCGTTCTTAGGTAGAAAAAATGCCATATCGATTACAGGTCGGCTTTCGAACCGGCGTTTTCGAGCTGATTTAGTGTTTCGGCTTGATCCGATATGACTGCCTGCAGGATGTCGCCGATGGATACCATGCCGATCAGGTTGCCAGAATCTACCACGGGTAAATATCGAATACGATATCTTTCCATAATTGCCATACATTCAGCCACGGTTTGTTGGGGGCGTACGGTTATGACCTCGCCGGTCATTATTTCTTTGACCCGCGTATTTTGGGAGGCTTTACCTTTCAAGATAACCTTGCGGGCATAATCTCTATCTGAGAAGATTCCAACTAGTTTGCTGCCTTCGACAACCAACAGGGCGCCAATATCATGTTCTGCCATTAATTGCAAAGCGTTGAAAACGGGTGTCTCGGGTGTGGTGGACCACACCTGAGCACCTTTCTGTTTGAGCAGAGTTCGTACGGTTTTCATAGACAGCGCTCCTCTTTTGCTATCTAGATTGTATTCCAACAGGCCAAGCTGTCAACGGGCGAAATCATTCGCCGATTACTTTTTTCATATGGCTTGCCACCAGTTTAACATGCTTTTCGTTGAATACCAATATAATATGTAAGATGCGACGAATAAATATACGGCACAGTTTAGGTCTCGTATTGTTGACGGTCGGTATGATTTTTTTGATCTGGGGTATTTGGCCAGCGCGGAAAGCTCAACGACTGGTCGAAATCTCCAACGACCAAATTCCCGGGGTGGTTGTATTAAAGGTCGCCTGGCCAGAAAGTTTACCAGCCGGCAGCCGAAGTCGTATTATCCTCGGGCTGGAAGCCTCGGATCCGTTCGGCTCAGAAGACAAGCCCGATGCTTTACGTTCTATCATCGAGGCTCGTTTGGAATTGCCCGGAATCGATTTTATTCCTATGGGGGTTATCCGCCAGGTGTATGACCCCGACAAATCATTAGAATTTGCCTGGCAAACCCTGCCTCGGCAGAGCGCTGATTATTCGGGAACGATTTGGCTGCATTTGATTACCCAACCGTTGGAAGGAAATAACGTTGAAAATCGTGTACTTCTTTCCGTCCAACCCGTTAAAGTCCATGCGAAAACTCTTTTTGGACTTGATGCATATCGGGCTCAGGTGATCGGGACGGTTGGGGTCGTGTTGGGTGCAGCGCTGTGCATTGACTTGCTGCTCGTTCCCTTTAAACTGTGGATGCGAAATAATAATGAGTAGGAGTTATGTTGATCATCGTTCCATTTACCCAAGGTCCGGTACAAACCCAGACATATCTGGTCGCGGATAGCGAGTCAGGCCAGGCGATCGTTATCGATCCTGCCTGGGATGGCGCTTTGATTGCTGATGAGGCTGACCGGCGCGGCTGGCAGATCGCGGAGGTTTGGCTCACCCACGCCCATTTTGATCACATTGCGGGTACGGCCGCGCTCTATCGTGTCGTGAGTCCGCCGCCAAATGTTGCGCTGCATTTGCAAGATCTGGGTTTGTATGAGATGCAAGGCGGAGCGCCATTGTTTGGGTTTAAAATCGAGGCTGGTCCCAAACCAAAGATTGGTTTGAAACACGGCCAGCAATTACATGTAGGCGCCTACACCTTTGAAGCCCGCCACACACCAGGCCATACGCCGGGACATGTTATCTATTATTGCGCGGCAGAAAAAGTGGCCTTTTGTGGAGATGTTATTTTCCGCGGCAGTATTGGCCGCACCGATTTACCCGGAGGCAGCTACGAAGCGCTCATCCATAGCATCAAAACTCAAATCTTGGAATTACCGGATGATACAACGCTCTATCCGGGTCATGGGCCTGAGACTACGGTAGGGATTGAACGGATGTACAATCCGTTCTTGTAACATTTACTTGGCGTAATCCACGGCGCGGGTTTCACGAATCACGGTTACCTTGATCTGCCCCGGATATTGCATGGTGTCTTCGATTGTTTTGGCAATATCCCGCGCCATGCGAATGGACTCTAGGTCGTCGATATCTTCCGGACGAACGAAGATACGCACTTCGCGCCCAGCTTGTAACGCATAACTTTGGGTGACGCCTTTATGCGAGTTGGCAATTTCCTCCAGCGCGCGCACTCGCTTAATATATTGTTCGAGGCTTTCACGACGAGCTCCAGGGCGAGCTCCAGAAATTGCATCCGCTGCTTCGACGATGGCTGCTTCGACGGTCTCTTGATCGACCTCGTGGTGGTGAGAAGCGATCGCGTTGACAACTTTAACGTTGACGCCATAGCGCTTGGCTAGATCGGCGCCTAACTGGGCATGGGTACCTTCCATATTGTGGTCAATGGCCTTGCCCAAGTCATGCAGCAATGCTGCTGTACGGGAGAGCTCGACATCGGCTCCAATCTCGGCGGCGATGACTGCAGCCAGTTGAGCCGTCTCGACTGCATGGGCCAATTGGTTTTGGCCATAAGAGGTGCGGTATTTTAAGCGCCCCAAGGTTTTGATGATTTCTGGATGGAGACCCGCCACACCGGCTTCGAATACGGCATCTTCACCAGCCTCAATAATATCGCGTTCGACTTCCTTCTGTTCATTCTTGAGGATTTTTTCGATATGAGCTGGATGGATGCGCCCATCCTGAATTAATTTACCCAGCGCGCGGCGGGCGATTTCGCGACGGACCGAGTCAAAACAAGAAATGGTAACCGCCTCAGGTGTATCGTCAACAATCACATCAACGCCAGCGGCTTGTTCAAAGGCATGAATGTTGCGACCGTTGCGTCCTATGATCCTGCCCTTCATTTCCTCTGAAGGAATGTTAACGACTGAAGTTGTTACCTCCGTAACATGGTCAGATGCAACTCGCTGAATAGCTGCGGTGATGATCTTGCGAGCGCGATTTTCTCCTTCCTCGCGCGCCTCCTGTTCGATCTGCCGAATGATGCGCGCCATATCTGCACGAGAATCTTTTTCAACATCCGCTAAGATAATGGCGCGCGCTTCTTCGGTGCTCAATTGAGAAATCCGTTGAAGCTCTTCCATTTGATCCGCGTGCAATTTGTCGATTTCATTTGTTCGGCGGTCTAAAGTACTTTGTCGCTTGTTGAGGAGTTGTTCGCGTTTTTCCAGACGATCGAGGCGGTTATCCAGTTCCTCGCGTCGCTTCTGGAGCCGATCCTCTTCTCGTGCAGATTCATTTCTGCGCTTTGCTACATCTGCTTCTGATTTCTGCAGGACTTCTAGCGCTTGATCGCGCGCCTGAACCTCCATGATACGCACCTGCTCTCGAGCATCATCCAGGAGCTTTTCAGCTTGATCTTTCTGATCTAAAAGAGCTTTTTCGGCTTTATTCTGCTTGTATAAATAGCCAATGGCGACGCCAAGAGAGAGCGCGATGAGTAGTGAGATGATTTCTACGATGATCCACAACCCTGCGTTCATTTTTCTACCTCATCTTTATATTGATCTATAATCTCATCTTGTAAGGTTGTCCATACTTGAGCCACAGCAGGGGCGCTGACTTCATAACTAAAGCCGCGCCGACCAAGAAACCCGAGCATTTTCTGACGAAACGATTGCCAGTCCAGTCCATGGAGCCGGCGAGCTTGTTTACACGCTGCCTGGTAGGCCAGGTCTGGCTCGTTCAATTTTTCTAACGATTGTTCGATGGTTTGTGAGTCGATCCCGCGCTGTTTCAACTCAAAAGTCAGTGCTCGCCGGCTGCGGGGTCGGAATTCGCTGCGGTTATCGACCCAGGCTTGAGCAAAATGGGCATCGTTTACAAGTCCAAGTTTTTCCAATCGATCCACGACAGCCTGGATAACTTCTTCGGGCGTGTCGCGTTCTTTCAAGTCCTCGCGAACTTCTGCTTCAGAACGCGGCCGGTAATTGATGTATTTCACTGCACGCTGGTAAGCAGTCTCATATCCGTCTTCCGCCTGAAGCTCAGCGATCTTTTCGTCGCTCAGGGTTTGTCCAATTGTCAGCCAGGCTGCTACGATGCGCGCCAGACCAAAAGCAAATTCTCCGTCTAGATAGATATTCACCCGTTGCGGATTGCGTTTCTGAATACTTAAAGAAGTGATAATATGTTCCATCTATAATAAAAAAAGCCGTAGCCCTGTCTTTGCAGACCACGGCTCCGGCCAGACTTTAATTGATCTCAGAATTCAAACTCAGATAGAAAAAGATAGATACGATAAACTTTCAAACGAGCTCGCGATCGCGTATCATCTTTCTACATTATTCTATCCAGCTTATTTTCACCGATTATTGGCGCCACAGATAGTTCCAGGCGGTCTTGTCGTTCGTTATTCCATGATTCTTTTTTTTACGACCATCGCTCTTGCCGATTATCTTGGAAGAGCTGAACCTGACACCACTACAATCGATTTTCTGTGATCATTATCCGACTGAAAAGGGTTAAAAATAATCCTGATCAGTTTAAGTCGTGCTTTGTACTACCGTGGCCGCGCATCAAAACAAGGAATAAAACAAATAAATCTGCGCGGATTTCAAATATTCAATTTCATCCGGATAGCCCGATTAATTTCTGCTGCTATCCAGGGGCCTTGTCGAAGGACTTGGTCAATCTCTTCGCGCCGGGCGCCCAAATCTAATGCCTGGTAATAATAGTGCTTTCCATGCCTGGAAAGAATGCCAAGCTCTTCTCCCAGGGCTATCAATTCGTCGGTTTTGTTAATACCTCTATTAACAATTATATCAAGTTCTACCGTTTTGAAACAAGGGGAATATTTGTTCTTTACGATCTGGACCTGGATTGGGTGCTCCGAACGATATTCGTCTAGGGGAGAACGAAGGTTCAGCTTCATGCGTATCGCCGCGGATAACGGCAGAGCCATCCGACTGAGGTGAGTTTCTAAGTTGTGATAAACGCTGCTCATCCCTGTTGTGGTTTGATCGGTCATGATCAGTGCAGTCTGCTTGCTCTGGATGGCCGTCATGAGTCTTGGAAGCCATCTCGCAACCAGTTCCCCAATCGGCGCCTCGATCGATCCACCCAATGGGGCAGTTAATTCGGCCCGTGTGACCAGCCTCGTCAAGGAGTCAATTACGATCGCCGTAAAGGCTCCGGAGCGTGCCAGGATATATGCAGTTTCCAGGGCCTGCTCGGCGCTGTCAGGTTCAACCAGATAGACCTGTTCTAAAACAACGCCACACTGATGTGCATATTGTGGAATGAAAGAGTGATCGGCGTCAATGAATACACATGCGCCGCCGAGTTTGTTGGCCTCAGCGATGAGGTGCTGGCATAAGGTGGTTTTTCCAGATGAAATATCACCGTGGATTTCTGTAATTTCTCCGCGGGATATCCCCCCAATGCCCAGGGCATAATCCAATCGGAGCGAGCCGGTCGGGATGACATTCATGATAAGAAAATTATACCTAACCCCCCTTGATGTGAAAACCCCACTGGGCGGCTGAGTTGGGGCAAGTGCGCAGACAGAGTAAGGGTATAATTTCAACTGGATGAGATAGTCGCCGACCGAAGCATTTAATCTTGCGCTAATTGGAAGGAAAGGGAAAAATGATCAAGATAACTCGTGAAGATGCTCTGGAATACCATCGCCTGGGTGGGAAACCTGGAAAAGTAGCTATCGTCCCTACCAAGCCCATGCTAACGCAACGTGATCTTGGGCTGGCTTATACCCCAGGGGTCGCTGTTCCTGTCCTGGAGATTGAAAAAGACGCTGAGTTAGCCTATGAATATACCTCCAAGGGCAATCTGGTGGCAGTCATTTCAAACGGTACTGCGATTTTAGGACTTGGAGACCGTGGCGCTTTAGCCAGTAAACCTGTAATGGAGGGTAAAGGAGTTCTTTTTAAGAAATTTGCCGATGTGGATGTCTTCGATATCGAGCTCAATAGCCATGATCCCGAAGTGATTATTCAGGTAGCCGCTGCCATCTCGCCTACATTTGGCGGGATTAATCTCGAAGATATCAAGGCCCCCGAATGCTTCTACGTCGAAGAAAAACTAAAGGAGATGTTAGATATCCCTGTTTTTCATGATGATCAACACGGTACCGCAATCATCTCCGGGGCAGGACTGGTAAACGGCCTGGAAGTTGTGGGCAAGGAAATTGCTGATGTGCGTATCTGCATTTCTGGCGCGGGCGCCTCAGCGATTTCTTGCGCCGAGTTAATGGTCCGATTGGGCGCTACACGTGAGAATATTTTACTCGTAGACACACGCGGCGTCGTTTATCAAGGTCGCACAGAAGGGATGAATAAGTATAAAGCTCGCTTCGCTGCCGAGACAGAAGCACGCACCTTGGCGGACGCGGTTCGTCAGGCAGATGTATTTTATGGTCTTTCAATCGCTGATATTCTCACCCCAGAAATGGTCAAGACAATGGCCGAGCGGCCACTGATTTTTGCAATGGCCAATCCTGATCCGGAGATTCGCTATGAGCTGGCGCGCGAGACGCGACCGGACGCGATCGTAGCCACAGGCCGTTCAGATTATCCAAATCAGATTAACAATGTTTTGGGCTTCCCGTTTATCTTCCGCGGCGCATTGGATGTGCGAGCCAGGGCCATTAATGAAGAGATGAAAGTGGCTGCTTCCCGGGCCTTAGCTCAACTAACAAAGGAAGATGTACCGGATAGTGTACTGCGTGCCTATGGCCTGGATAGTTTAAAGTTTGGGCCAGACTATATCGTCCCCAAACCCCTGGATCCGCGGGTGATCTTATGGGAGTCGCCGGCTGTAGCTAAAGCTGCCATGGAGACGGGTGTGTCGCGAAAGAGCATCGATCTTGATGAATATCGTGAGCAGTTAGCCTTTCGTCAAGGCTTAGGCGAACAGGTACGCTACTATATTATGAACAAGGCAAAAGCCAGCGCTCCGAAAAAACGTATCGTGTTCGCTGAGGGCGAAGAAACCAAGATTATTCGGGCGGCGGCGCAGGTTGCGGAAGAGAAAATTGGGATACCCATCCTGGTAGGACGTCCGGAGGTAATTCAGGGAAAAATTGAAACCTTGGGGTTGGAGTGCTGCCCTGCGATCATCAACCCAAATAACTTCGATCGCATCCAGGAATATAGCAGCGCTTTTTATGAATTACGCCAACGGAAAGGTGTAAC
>JAYRNN010000247.1:0-2473 GCA_041912175.1 Anaerolineales bacterium
CGCCAAGCTCACCACCGCGCCCTTCAACGACGCCCCGATCGGCGGGCTGAAGGTGGTCACCGAAAACGGCTGGTTTGCGGCCAGGCCATCCGGCACCGAGGATATCTACAAGATCTACGCCGAGAGCTTCAAGGGCGCTGATCATTTAAAGCAGATCTTCAGCGAGGCCCAGGCTATCGTCGCAGCCGCATTCGAAAAGGCAGGCTTGTAAATGATGTAATCCGATTTATTTATTCGTCACACTACTCGATGGATAGATACAGGTCCATCGGGCAGTCTGCCAGCCGTGCGTCGGCAACCCCGATATGTTGTTCCAGGCACTGTGCCTTGCCCATTTTATACGAGCTGTCTTCTTGCCACAGCACCAACGCCTGCCAGGACGACGGGATGGTCTCCCAGGGGTTGCCGACCTTCGGAATACGGTATACGGCGTATCTCCCGCCGCTGAATGTTTTGATCTTAACTTCTCCTTCTGGTTTGAAATCTGGCGTGACTTCGAGCCAGAGCTCATAGCCGCGATTTTCGCTGGCCGGCGAGGGGCCGGTGGTATCGAAGCCGAAAATACGGTGCATTTCAGGCTCGTCAAGTAAGCCCAGCGGCCTGGCCCAGGCTACCAATTTCTCCATGGCTTCTTCTTCCGGCGCAGATCCATAAGCAGGAAAACTGGCCACGGACATCGGTTCAAGATAGACGATCTTGACTTCAATGCTGTTTTCCATGAGATAGACTCCTTATCACTTGTGGGGTGGGCTGCTCATCGCGTTTGTATACGGCTGATGATTTCATCATATCACCCCTACCCTGACATCTTATGTCAGGGTTATAATCGGTTTATGCGCGCAGATCGCCTGCTTTCTATCCTGATATTGCTCCAGACGCGTGGTCGAATGAGTGCCAGTCAGCTTGCCAGGGAACTGGAAGTCTGCGAGCGCACGATTTACCGCGACATGATTGCCCTCAGTTCAGCAGGCGTTCCCGTTTATGCAGAAGCAGGAGCAGACGGTGGTTATCAGCTTCTTGATAGCTACCGTACCGACTTGACCGGGCTATCGGAAGGCGAAGTGCGCGCCTTGTTTATGCTTAACATGGCCGGCCCGCATGCCAGGCTGGGCTTCAGCCAGGAGCTGAAAACCGCCATGCTCAAGCTGACAGCAGCGCTGCCCGAGTCTCGCCGTCAGGAAGAAGAACGGGTGCGCCAGCGTTATTACATTGATTCGAGCTGGTGGAGCCAGACAGAAGAGCCCCTGCCTCATTTGCAAATCATCCAGCAGGCGGTCTGGGAAGACCGAAAACTAGCGATTACCTATATCCCGCTGTTCGATGTGCAAATCGCACGCGTGGTCGATCCTTATGGGCTGGCTGCAAAAGCTGGCTCCTGGTGCCTGGTGTTTGCGTATGGGGGCCGTGTGCGCGCCAGGCGGGTGGCCGATCTGCTGGACGCCCAATTGTGTGCGGAGAAGTTTGATCGCCCGATGGATTTCGATCTGGGGGAATTTTGGAAAGGCTGGTGCGCAGAAGAAGAGGAAAATTTCTTCCTGTATCAGGTCACTGTCCGCGTATCGAAAAGAGCTCTGCCGTCTATGATCCGCCGTTTTGGGACCAGGGTACGCGACCAGCTTGCGCAGGCTCCAGAATGGGAGGACGGCAGCCGAACCTTAACCCTGCACTTTCGTTGGATCGATGAGGCCCGCGACCGTCTGCTGCCTTTTGGCAGCGGCGTCGAAGTACTGGAACCCTTTGCCCTGCGGGCCAGCATCGCCGATGTCGCCGAACAGACTGCCGGGTTGTACAGAAAGAGAACACGAAAGCCTTAAATTGCAATATCAAATGTAAGAATTTATTAATCTTCAATTTTATGTAACGTTTCGAGGTCTTAACCGTTACATATTTGGAGACCTTACCCCGTCTCAAGCGTATTAAACCAACTAGAATGGAGGTAAGTATGTTCTACAAAGCTTTCGTTTGGATCATCTTGACGGCCGGCGCCGTCTTTGGTGGTTCATACCTGGCAAATGCTCAAGCACAGGTTCCGGTTCCTGATCCAGACCAGATCAGAAGCCTGGTTGCGACAGCCAAGTCATTGCAAGCCTCACGGCCAATCTACCAGGAAATCCTGACCGTGACGCCTTCAGAGGCGCTCTCACCGACTGAGACTCTGCCGCCAACCTTTACACCTACAGAAGTTTTATCGCCGACTGAAACCGTGACGGTTACCCCGCTGCCAACCCGGCCGAATATGGAGATCAAGTGCGCCCGGTTCCAGGAACGCGACCACCCTCTCGCCGAGCGGATTGCCAAGGAATTGGGCGTAAGGCTTGAGGATATCATCCAACAATTCTGCGCCGGTCGCGGCTTTGGCGAGATCGAATTAGCCTATTCGATTGCCGCCAAGAGCGGTATCCCGGTGACAGAGGTCTTTGCCAAACGCGACACCGGAAAAGGTTGGGGTGAGATTATCCAAGAACAGGGTCTC
>JAYRNN010000248.1:0-20478 GCA_041912175.1 Anaerolineales bacterium
AAGCCGTGCGCGCTCGCATGCAGCGCAGCCACGATTGGGTGGTCAACTCGATCGAGCGCCAGGGGAAGGTGATCTATGGGGTTAACACCGGCTTCGGCTCACTAGCCAACCGGCAGATCAGCGCTTCGGAGGCGCGACAGCTTTCCCGCAACTTGATCTTGATGTGCGTTTGCGGCGTCGGAAAAGCGCTCCCCGAAGAGGTGGTACGCGGCATCATGCTGATCCGGGCGAACATGTTGGCAAAAGGCCATTCTGCCGTACGCCCGCAGGTAGCCCAGACGTTGATCGACATGCTAAATGCAGGCGTAACACCCGTGGTACCCGAAAAAGGCTCGCTTGGCGCGAGCGGCGACCTGGCGCCTCTGGCGCACATCGCTGCAGTTCTGACACGCGATTTAGAAGAGAGCAACAGCGAGTATAGCGGCTATGCCACGTACCTGGGAGAACAGCTAGATGGCGCCGAGGCCATGCGGCGGGCAGGGATCGAACGCCTTACACTGGAAGCAAAAGAAGGCCTGGCGCTCTCGAACGGGATTGACTTCATGGCGGCTGCCGGAGCTCTGGCAGTGTACAGCGCTGAAAACCTGCTGCGTCACGCCCAAATGGGCGCGGCGCTGAGCCTTGAGGCGTTATTGGGTTTATCAGCCGCCTTTGACCCAGACTTGCAAGCAGCAAGCAATCAGCCTGGGCAGCAAAAAGTGTCTGCGACGATCCTCTCGCTCGTGCAGGGCAGCCGTTTGATGGATTCCATGCCCGGCCGGGTACAAGACGCTTACAGCTTACGCTGCACACCTCAAGTGCTCGGGCCAGTGATGGATACGCTGGCATTTGTACGGCAGCGTTTTGCCGCCGCCCTGAACGCGGCAACGGATAACCCCCTGGTGCTTCCGAATGAAGATGGCGAGGGATTCAAGGCCGTTTCCGGCGGCAACTTCCACGGCGAGGGGCCGGCAATGTGGCTGGATTTCATCAGTATTGGCATGGCTGAAGTCGCCAATATCGCCGAGCGGCGAATCTTCCGCATGCTGACCCCTGAGTTGAACCATGGTCTGGCGGCCATGCTTTCCACGAACAGCGGGCTGGAAGGCGGTTTGATGATGGTGCAGTACACCGCCGCGGCGCTAGTCTCGGACAACAAAACGCTGGCCCACCCGGACAGCGTCGACTCGATCCCATCCTGCGCCAACCAGGAGGACCACGTCAGCATGGGCGCGAATGCCGCCCGCCACTGCCTGGAAATCCTTGAGAACGTGCGACATGTGCTGGCGATCGAGCTAATGACGGCGGCCCAGGCCATCGACCTGCGGCCGGATGGGCCAGCCCGCCTGGGCCAGGGGACAGCCAGAGTGTACGCCGCAGTGCGGCAACAGGTGGCTTACATGGAGCACGACCGCCCTACCACAGCGGATATGGAAACCCTGGCGCAATTTATTCATGCAGGGTCTATGGCTGATATCATGTTGCAAACTCGCGTTCCATAAAACTTTTTAAACCAACCGGAGGAATAAATAAGGGACCATGGCAGAAAAAGCAGCCGCGCCAACCGGGCGAACAACGATCAAACAACTACCGCGCAATGTCTGGGCAGTGGGGATGACCAGCTTACTTATGGACATTTCCAGTGAGATGGTTTTCAACATCTTGCCGCTGTTCCTGGCAAATGTCCTGGGGGTACAAACGAGCATTATTGGCTTAATCGAAGGGCTGGCCGAAGCGACAGCGAGTGTCCTGAAATTGTTTTCGGGTTGGCTCTCCGATAAACTAGGCGGGCGAAAATGGCTGGCAGTCATCGGCTATGGACTTTCAGCGGCGACAAAACCGTTTTTCTATTTCGCGAACACCTGGGAATTAGTCGCCGGCGTACGCTGGGTCGATCGGGTGGGCAAGGGCATCCGCACTGCGCCACGCGATGCCCTGGTGGCTGATTCGGTGTCCAAGGAGACGCGCGGTCTGGCATTTGGCTTTCACCGGGCGATGGACACGGCCGGCGCGATGATTGGGATTATCATCGCCGCGCTCGTCGTCTGGTTGGCCCAGAAGAATGCGCTAGATCTCGCCAGATCCACTTTCCAAACCGTCGTATTGATCAGCCTGCTCCCGGCCATCCTGGCAGTCCTCTCTCTGGCGATTGGAGCCAAGGATGTGCCAGTCAAGGGACAGCGCTCCGCTCCAAAGTTTTCTTTACGCGGCATGGGGAAGCCTTTTATTATTTTCCTGGTGATCGTCGCTATCTTCACGCTGGGCAATTCAGCAGACGCTTTTCTGGTGCTGCGCGCCCAGAATCTGGGCGTCTCAGTTACCGGTATCCTGATCATGCTGGTAATGTTCAACCTGATATATTCACTGGTATCAACTCCGGCCGGCTCGCTTTCTGACCGGATCGGCCGCCGGCGGTTGATCATTGGCGGCTGGCTGGTCTACGCAGCGATCTACCTGGGATTTGCATTCGCCCAAGCAGCCTGGCAAGTCTGGCTTCTTTATGTGGCGTATGGCTTATATTACGGCATGGCATATGGCGCCGCGAATGCGCTGGTCGCCGACCTGGTGCCAGAGCAACTGCGAGGCACAGCCTACGGCACTTACTACGCCACGATTGGTATTATGGCATTTCCCGCCTCTTTCATAGCGGGGGTGCTTTGGCAAGGCGCAGGCGCCTGGGAAGGGTTTGGGCCGTCCGCTCCGTTCTTGTTTGGTGGAACACTTGCCATCATTGCAACGCTTTTGATGGCGCTGTGGATGCCGAGAAGTCAGCCCGGTAATTAACGCCTGGCAACCGGCGCGAAAAAGCATCTCATCTACCTCGCATATTTTCAACCAAATGCAGTAGAATGTTTATGATCGTACTTCAGCGCTAAATACATATGAAGGCAACAGGTATTCCGGGCGCGACGGATCGACTGAGAGCGGTGTGTGGAAAGATATGAGCGATAGGAGTCAACAAATATGGAAAACGAACGAAGGAGCGCCAACAAGGTCGGCCTGATCGGCACAGGAATGGTTGGGACAACTTTTGCCTACGCGCTGATGCAGCATGGTGTGGCGAATGAACTGGTGCTCATCGACGCAGATGCGGCGCGCGCTGAGGGCGAGGCGATGGACCTTAACCATGGCATGCCCTTTGTGCGGCCAATGCGTATCATCGCCGGCGACTACCCAGACCTGGGCGACGCCGATGTGATTGTAATCTGCGCCGGTATCGGCCAGCGCCCCGGCCAGACGCGCCTCGAGCTATTACAAATCAACGCCGGAATTATTCAAAAAATCATCCCGCAAATTACCGCCGTCAATCAAGACGCGATCATCATCGTTGCCAGCAACCCGGTCGATATCTTGACGCAGATTGCTGCGCAGCTCGTGGGGCTGGAACGGAATCGTGTGCTGGGTTCGGGAACCGCGCTCGATACAGCCCGCTTGAGATATATGCTAGGTACACACTATGGGGTCGATCCGCGCAGCGTTCACGCTTACGTCGTCGGCGAGCACGGCGATAGCGAGCTGGCGTTGTGGAGCCTGGCCAATATCGCGGGCGTCCGGCTGCCTGACTTCGTTGGCGCAAACGGGCAGGGTTATGATCAGGTCGCCCTCGACAAGATCTTCGACCAGACCTGCAACGCGGCCTACGAGATCATCCAACGCAAGAAAGCGACCTATTACGCGATCGGATTGGGGCTTCTGGCGATTGTCGAGGCCGTGCTGCGCGACCAGCATACGGTGATAACGGTCTCGAGTCCTTTGACCGGGCTGTACGGGGTGAACGATATTTCGATCAGTATGCCGGCGATCATTGGCCATCAAGGGGTTGAGGAAGTACTCAATTTACCTTTAAGCGAGTCAGAGTTGGCAGCATTTCGAAGCTCAGCGCAAACCTTGAAGGACCGGCTGGGCGAGATTCGCTAAGACCAGCAAGGGGTATATATGGGATACAGCATTATGCCGATTTTGCATAAGAAGCATGTCGCCCTCGTGGCGCACGACAACAAGAAACAGGACCTCCTGGAATGGGCGAAATGGAACAAAGCTCTTCCTTACCGCTAGCGTCAGGTTGAGAACCTGGAAGCAGAAAAGATGGACGAGGATTTTAATGACCTCTTGCTGCCACTGTGAGCTGCGATCCCGCCACGAGAAGCCACGCGCGTCGCGATTGAGATTGCTGAGATGCTTGATAAACGATTGGAATTTAATCCTCACAGGGGCGAAGGAAAATCGCGCTCTAGGAGGCGATTACGGAAACCATTTCGATCCGAATGACCCGCCAGGTGATGCTGGCTGCGCAGGGCCTCGACCGCGCTCCAGACCGGCCGGCAGTAAAAGCCGATGTACTCGAAGTCGTACGCCGGCTGCACGTTCTGCAGATCGATACGATCCACGTCGTGGCGCGCAGCCATTACCTGGCGCTATGGAGCCGTCTCGGCGATTACCGGAAGGAGTGGCTGGACGAACTGCAGGCTGAGGGGGCCTTATTCGAATACTGGGTGCATGCGATGTGCTTCTTGCCCATTGAAGATTACCCGCTTTATCGCCGGCTCATGCTGGACGCGATGAATAACAAAACCGGACCCGTGAAATGGTCGGTGAAATGGTCGGGGGAGAATCCACAGACCATCGAGCGTGTCCGGTCACATCTGCGAGTTAACGGGGCTGTACGTTCGGCTGAATTTGAGAATAAATCGCGTCCGCCCGGCGGCTGGTGGAACTGGAAGGAAGAAAAGAACGCCCTGGAGGCACTGCTCTTCACGGGCGAGGTCATGGTCGCCCGCCGCCAAAATTTCCAGCGCGTGTACGATCTGCGCGAGCGCGTTCTACCAGATTGGGACGATGCTGCGGTCCCTTCCAGCGAGGACCTCCGCCGCACGCAAACCCTTCGATCTGTGAACGCCCTCGGGATTGCCCTGGCATCCTGGGTTCCGGATTACTTCCGTCAACCAAAGAAAGGCATGCCGAAATATCTCGAATCCCTGGCGGCTGAGGGCCAGCTCCTGCGTGTAAAAGTGGATGGATTCGATGAGCCCGCCTATATCCATCCAAACCGGCTTGGCTTGCTCGAAGAAGCCGCCTCGAATAACCAAAAACCCAGCTTGACCACGCTGCTCTCGCCTTTTGATCCTCTAGTATGGGACCGAGAGCGAGCGCGACAGCTCTTCGATTTCGATTATACGATCGAATGTTATACACCTGCGGCAAAGCGCCGTTTTGGCTATTTCACCCTGCCCATCCTTCGGCGCGGCAAGCTCATCGGCCGGTTAGATCCCAAGGCGCATCGTGCAAAAGGCCAGTTTGAAGTTAAAGCGCTGCACCTGGAGCCAGACATCGAAATGAGCGAAGCGTTGGCCGCCGACCTGGCCTGCGCGCTCCACCGCCTGGCGGACTGGCATGCAACGCCCGAAATAGTCATCCAGCAATCCGATCCACCCGAATTTGCGGCCTTGCTGAATCGATTATTATGAAGGCGGCGATACCCAATTCACCTGGCCACAGCCAGGAATTGGCTGCGACGATCACAAAAGCGGCCAGTAAACAAACCTACTTTACGATCCGTTACCTGGTCGATCGTAAGCTCGTCGCTGACGCCTACCGCGCCTATGGGTACTTCCGCTGGGTGGACGATTTTGTTGACGCGATCGCAGGCGATCAGGCCGAAAAACTCGCTTTTGTCCAACGCCAACAGTCCCTATTGGAGGCTTGCTATCGCGGCGAGACGCCTGACAACCTGCAAGCTGAGGAATGCATGCTAGTCGATCTGATTCACGCCGACAAGGAAGAACGAAGCGGGTTGCAAGCATACCTGCGCAATATGATGGGAGTGATGAGTTTTGATGTCCGGCGGCGCGGCCAGTTGATCACCCAGGATGAATTAACAGAATATTCGCGTATGCTGGCGACAGGCATCACCGAAGCCATGTATTATTTTATTGGCCACGACGACACACCACCGTGTCATGAAGCTCGCTATCTACCTGTGACTGCCGCACATGTCACTCATTTGCTACGAGACGCCTACGAAGATATTGAAGCCGGCTATTTCAATATCCCGCTTGAATATCTCCACGCGCACGCGCTTCCTCCGACGGATGTAGAGAGCGACGCTTACCAGGAATGGGTGCGAGAGCGGGTACAACTAGGGCGAGCGTATTTTAGGGCCGGCCGAGAATGTCTCGCTGAGGTCCCGAATCTGCGCTGCCGCCTGGCAGGCTATGCCTACACGGCGCGCTTCGAATGGATGTTGCGCACTTTCGAGCATGACCAATATCGATTGCGACGGGAATACCCGGACCGAAAGGGTCTACATGCTGGGCTGTGGATGGTGTGGTCAACCCTGGTCTCCTTGTTCGCACCATACCGCTAAACATTATCGTAGAGAGAAAAAAAATAATGAAAACGAAATCCATTATTGTTATTGGCGCTGGTATTGGCGGAATCACCGCTGCGACCCACCTGGCAAAACACGGACTACAAGTGACCGTCGTTGAGAAGAACGACCGCCCTGGCGGCCGCTGCGATCGGCTTGACTATGAGGGGCATCGCTTCGACACAGGCCCGACCCTTTTCGTCATGCCACGCTTGTACGAAGCAGAATTTCGCGCCCTGGGAACCTGCATGCACGAAATGCTGGATTTGCAGCGCGTTGACCCGACTTACCGTCTGGTCTTCGATGATGGCAGTCAACTGGCGTTGACTTCTGATATGGATGATTTAAAAGCGCAACTCGAAAGAATCGAGCCTGGAAGCTTTCAAGGCCTGTTGCGCTACCTGGAAGAGGGGCAACGCCACTACGAACTGGGCATCGAGAAATTAGTTTACCCAGATTTTCGCAAGGGGACCGATTTTTTCAAATTGAGCAACTTGCCGCTGCTCTACCAGGTGAAACCGTTGGTAAAACATTATGCCAACATGGCGCACTACTTTTCTGATCCGCGCTTGAAGGCGGCTTTCACCTTTCAAGATGTGTATATGGGGTTGAGCCCTTTTGAAGCCCCGGCCACCTTCTCGATGATGCCGTATACTGAATTGGCGCACGGGGTCTTTTATCCCAAAGGCGGCATGTATCAGATCGTCGAAGCGCTGGTATCCCTGGCGCTTGAGGCGGGCGTCGAGTTCCGGTATGATATAGAGGTAGAACGGATTGCTGTCAACGGGAAACGCGCTCTGGGGGTTGTTGTAGAGGATCAACGACTGGAAGCGGATGCAATCCTGGCCAACGCTGACCTGCCTTATGTAGTTAAGAACCTGCTCCCAGTAGACGGGCTGGTTGAAAAGCTGGACCGCAAGCGCTATTCCTGTTCAGTGATCAGTTTCTTCTGGGGGGTGGATAAACCCTATGAGCAGCTCAAACCGCACACCTTGTTCCTGGCTGACGACTTCCAGGAAAATTTTGCCAGCATCACCCAGGACTTTAGTCTGCCGGATAATCCCAGCCTGTATATCCATGCGCCAACGCGACTCGACCCCTCGATGGCGCCGACCGGAGAGGACACCCTGATTGCAGTTGTGCCGGTCGGGCACATATCCGAGAACGGGGAACAGGATTGGGGCGCAATCCGCGACCAGGCCAGGCAGGACGTTTTCCGTCGCTTGCGGGCACTGGGGATCGGCGATCTCGAAGAACACATCAAGTTCGAAGTGAACTTCACGCCGCCATCCTGGCGAAAACGCTACAACCTGGTAAAGGGCTCTACCCACGGGCTATGTCACAATTTGACACAGTTGGGGTATTTCCGCCCTGATTACAACCACCCACTTTATCAGAACCTGTACTTCACCGGCGCCAGCGTACGTCCGGGTACAGGGATGCCAACTGCGATGGTCTCAGGCCGGCAGGCGGCACAACGCATCATCGACAACTTTAGTAGATAGTGGTATAATAAGATTTAATTGGTCGCCATTGCGACCGTTATCACGCCTGATTCCCCCCTTCCTGTCATAATCGAAAACACTGGAAGTAAAATCCTCCGTGTATCCCTATTTGTAGCCTGTGCGCGTTTACGCTCGGGCAAGGGGAAAAGGCGTTGTCGAAAGGATTTAAGAAATGAACGAACAAAATAACTTTGCCCCGGAAGAGCCAACCTTGCTCGCCAATCCGGATGAATTACAACTTCAAACCAAAGAGCGAACGCATAAGCGGATCGCGCTGGTGGCGCACGATAACAAGAAACAAGACCTGCTCGAATGGGCGCGCTTCAATCGCAACCTGTTGGTGCAACATGAATTGATCGCCACCGGCACGACCGGCCGGCTGCTCGGCGAAATCCTGGATACCCAGGTAACCTGCTTGCAGAGCGGCCCACTTGGCGGCGACCAACAAATTGGGGCGCGCATTGCCGATGGAGATATCGATCTCCTGGTCTTCTTCTGGGACCCACTCTCGCCGCAACCCCACGATCCGGATGTCAAAGCTTTGCTGCGTATCGCTGTGGTATGGAACATACCAGTAGCCTGCGATCGGGCCACCGCTGACTATGTCATCTCATCACCTTTGATGTCTGAACCTTACGAGCGTTTGTACCCGGATTATTCGGACCATGTTCTCCGTTACGAAAATAAGCCAGAGGAAATGGCTCTGCTCGTAGTGGAATGAGGAGAATCTGCCATTTTCGCTCAACTGAGCCAGACGAACTGAGCCTGATTGAGCGCTCCAATTTCAGGTAGAGATAAAAGACACAAAAGTGTGCCGGCGAATTAAAACGCCGGCACACTTTTCTTTCCACCGAAGTTGAATAATGACCAGCCAGTTCGCGACCAATCCGTTAGACAACTAGAGTGTACTATACAACAAAAATCCGTATCGCGGCCTCGCCGTTGAGGGGGCATTTGTATTCGCAAATCCCGCAGCCAATGCAGTGCTTGGACAGCACATGGGGCAATTGTAAGACGACCGGCGCGCCATCGTGACCCGCCGCCTGGACTTCTTCCAGTTCGATGGCCTTTTTCGGTAAGGGACACATCTCTTCGCAGACAATGCATGGGGTATCTTGCGACCAGGGCAGGCAGCGGTTTTGGTCGATGACAGCCACGCCGATCACTGTTTGACGTTTCTCTTCCAGGCTGAGCGGTGGGATGGCTTGCACCGGGCAAATCTGCCCGCAGGCGTTACAACTGTAATCACAGTAGCCCAGGCGCGGGGTGAGCAGCGGTGTGGCGAAGCCGCCCAGGCCGGCTTCGAAGATTGCCGGCTGCAGGGCGCCGGTAGGGCAGGCGCGCATGCATTGCGCACAGCGGACACAGCGCGTAAGATCGACGATGTCTGGATTGACATCCAGCGCGCCGGGCGGGCGCAGCAGGTGCGGGGGTGTACGCTGGTTGAGATTGGCGGCGCGCAGCAACGCCACACCCATCACGGCCGCGCCGATCGAGGTCAAGGCGGCGCGGCGGTCGGGGTCGTAGCTGTTCCAGGCGGCCGAGGAGAGACGCGGGGTGAAAGCGATCCGGCCGCGCGGGCAGGTCTCCAGGCAATCCAGGCACATCGTGCATTCGCTGGGATCACTGGCATAGCCTTTCTGCGGATTAATCGTGCCGGTAGGACAGACGCTGGTACACAGGGTGCAGCCTGTACATTCTGGGCTCACCCGGCGGCGGAAGAGGGCCAACTTGCTAAACAACCCGAGCAGGCCGCCCAACGGGCAAAGGTAGCGGCACCAAAAGCGCGGCGCCCACAGGTTGAGCAGGATTACACCCAGGAAAAGCAGCGCAAACAGGCCTATGCCTTGGTAATGAACTACCTCAGCCGGCAAGATCCGCGGCCGCACAAAGGCGTCGAAGGTCGTGACCGGCCCAGCTAGAAAGGGGACCCGGTAGAGCAGCGTCTCGAGGGCAGTGATAATCTGATCAAGCGCCGGCCACAAACTCACGGTCAGGCTGCGAAATAAGAGCGTTAACGGATCCAGGAACAACAGAGTCAGGTTGCCAAGCAAGGCGGCGGTCAGGATGGCGAATAGCAAGGCGTACTTGACGCCGCGCAAACCTTCAGCGGGTATGGCGCCTCCGGCGCGGATGCGTTGATTGCGCCAGGTTTTGAGGGAAAACAAATCCAACACGCTGCCCAGCGGGCACAGCCAGCCGCACCAAGCGCGGCCAAAGACCAGCGTGAGCAGGATGACGATCAAAGCCAGGGCGGAGCTGGCTAAGAAGACCTGGCTGGCCAAGAGATTTGCCAGCATCAGCAGCGGATCCAGGCGCATGGCGAAGTTCAAAAGACCGGCCGGCCAAGCGCTTCCCCGGGCTGCAACGAACAAGACCAGGAAAGCCGCCAACGCCGTGTATTGGACGACCTTGCGGGCGGTAATCCAGGCGCCGGTCGGGCTGACCTGCCTGGATTTCGTTTTTAATTGATTAACCGACGGTGATTTCTTCAATTTTGAGGTTGGACAAATCGGAGCGGCCGAGGCCCATGGCGGCGGCAGCCGAAATATAGGCGATATCGTCCGGCCGGAGGCCAAACAAGCCAGTGGCATAGCTGTCGGCGGCGACGATATCCGCGCTGGCGATGACAGTATCCAACTTTTTTACATCGTTTAAATCGCCGCCGGTCGGCCCATTGTCCATCAAAATCCGCACGGCGTCCACCACCGTCAGGTCGGGTTGAAACAGGCTGGCCAGGTCGGCGACACGCTGGCCCAAGTTTTGATGGATGGCGCCGCGGTCCTGTACCAGGCCCATCAGATTCTTCATGCCCAGAGTCAGGCGCGCCAGGCTGTGATGTTTGGCGATCGGCGCGTCGATCAGCACATCCGCTTCCAGGGCGTCTTTAAAGGCTTTGGTTTGCGTCAAATCACGCGCCTGAGGCAGATCAACCTTTACGAATTTAAAACTAGGCATAGGCGCCATTTCTCCGCCGGCCGCCAATACCTGCTCCTGGATGCCGCTGCGGTTGTAAGCCTCCTCCGCGCTGCCGCCAAAGGGATAATCCAACACCTGGACGCTTTTCGCGCCAGCTTCTAAAGCCAGCCGCACCAGGGCTGCTACAACCCATGGGTTGGTGGTGGCAGCATATTCATAGGTATGGTAAGCGACGCATATGTTGGGCTTGACCAGCACCCGGGCGCCCTTCGGAACGAACTTCTCCATCCCGCCGAGGGCGGCCAGAGCACGGCGCAACAGGACTTCGGGGTCATTGCCGCCGCGCGCCACGGCCAGGTAGGCGGCGTTGGTTGGCTGGCCGGTTGGGGACGCTTCAGGGGAGGGTTCGGATGAAGCCTGCGGCGCAGTCGGGTTGGCTTGCATTAGCTTTTGAGTGGGGGTTTGGGAGACGGTAGGATCAGCCAGGGTTACAGCCGGCAAGTCTTTTTCCGCGGTCGGTGCGGAAGTTGCCTTGGCGCAGGCGGAGAGCAGCGGTTCGAGCGCCAGCGCCCCCAGGCCAAGCGAAGCCAGTTGCAGAAATTCTTGACGGGTTAAATTTTTCATTGAAACTCCTCGCCAGTACCTAATTTCTGTTTAAATTGTAACATAGCAGGCATATAACCAAACATGAGGCAAAAGTACTCAGCCGCGGGGTTATCGGGATCAGCTATTGCGGTTACAATTAAATCAGATACTTTATGTTGCTCAAAGATTTTCGCCCTGTTTCAAAGCTGGTCACGAAGACCACCCTGGTGGATAAGCCGCGTTTCCCGGTGATCGACGCACACAACCACCTGGGCGAGCTGTTTGGGGGCGGTTGGATCAACCGCCCACTGGATGAGATGCTGTCAACGCTGGACACGGCCGGGGTGGTGGGATATGTTGATCTGGACGGCGGGTGGGGTGAAGACATCCTGGACCAGCACCTGGATCATGTAGCGCCCGCCGCTGACCGGTTCCGTGTTTTTGGCGGCGTCGATTGGAGCAAGTGGCCGGAGCTTGGCGAGGCTTTTCCGGCGTATGCGGTAGAACGCCTATGCGCACAGCACGCGCGCGGCGCATTTGGATTAAAAATCTGGAAGCCGTTTGGTTTAATCGTCCGCGACCAGCATCAGGTGGTGGTTGGCGTGGATGATGAACGGCTTGACCCGATCTGGCAAGCCGCCGGAGAGCTGGAGATGCCGGTATTGATCCACGTCGCTGACCCGGTAGCTTTTTTCGACCCGATCGACGAGACCAACGAACGCTGGGAGGAACTCGGGGCGCACCCCGAATGGGCCTTTACCAGCCCGCCCTACCCGCCCTTTCTCGAGATCATCCATGGGCTAAAGAATCTGGTAAAACGCCATCCCGCCACGAACTTCATCGGCGCGCATGTCGGCTGTTATGCCGAGAACCTGGAATTTGTTGGGCAAATGATCGATGAATGCCCCAACTATTTTGTTGACATCTCCGGCCGCCTAGGTGAGCTCGGTCGCCAGCCCTACAGCGCCCGGCGCTTCTTCTTGAAGTACGCTGACCGTATCCTGTACGGATTGGATGAAGGCGTCCACCTGGAGGGCTACCGGCTAAGCTACAGGTTTTTTGAAACGGATGATGAGTATTTCAATTACAACGCCAGCGAGACGCCATCACAGGGGCGGTGGTACGTGTGTGGGCTGCACCTGCCGGATGAGGTGCTCAGAAAGTTTTATCACGACAATGCAGCAAAATTGTTTAACTTTTAAGTATGTCAGCGCGGCTTCCGTTACCCCCGTCATCGAACTCTCAGCTCGCGAATTAACGCATGGCGCCCATGTTTGATATCCTGGTGGCCGGTGAAATCAACCCTGACCTGATCCTGGCCGGCGATGTAGAGCCGGCTTTTGGACAGGTTGAAAAGCTGGTGGATTCGGCAGTGCTGACGATCGGATCATCTTCGGTGATTTTTGCCTGCGGGGCGGCGAGGCTGGGGCTAAAAGTAGCCTTTATTGGCAAATGCGGCGATGATCTCTTCGGTCGTTTCATGCTGGCAGAAATGCAAAAACGGGGCATAGATATTAGCAATGTGATTGTATTCCCCGGCCAGGCGACCGGCATGTGCGTGATTTTAAACCGCGGCCTGGACCGGGCAATCCTGACACACCTCGGGCTGATTCCCGAGTTAAAAGCCGAAGAGATTCGAGATGACTTACTGCGCCAGGCACGGCATTTGCACGTCGCCTCGTATTTTCTGCAGACCGCGCTGCAACCGGATTTACCAGGCCTGTTCGAACGCGCCCATTCTCTCGGCTTGACCACCTCCCTCGACACGAACTACGACCCTTCTGAAAGCTGGCGCGGCTTTACGGAGTTATTGGCTGTGACGGATGTATTTTTGCCCAACGAAGCTGAAGCCTGCTCACTGACTGGTGCAGAGACCGTTGAGGTTGCAGCTAAATGCCTGTCTGAGCGAACAGGTTTGTTGGCAGTCAAGCTCGGGGCGCGTGGCGCGTTGGGCGTGCGGGAAGGTGAAATGATCGAAGTCTCTTCGTTACCGATCGACGTGGTCGATACGGTAGGCGCCGGCGATAGCTTCGACGCGGGATTCATCTATGGCTACCTGCAGGGTTGGCCGATGCGGAAGACATTGCGTATGGCGGCAATCTGCGGCGCGCTTTCAACCCGGGCGGCCGGAGGTACTACCGCCCAGGCTACTTTAAGCGAGGTTTTGCCATTGTTGGGGGATGAAATTATGCTATGTAATTGAATTGTGTGCACCAGAAGGAGCAGCAATGAGAATCATTATTAGCGGTGGAACTGGTCTGATTGGCAGCGCACTGGCCGGAAATATGGCCAGAGACGGCTACGAGGTGATCCTGCTCAGCCGCAAGGAGCAGCCGGTCGAGGGCCTGGCGCCTGGCATCCTCCTTCAAAAATGGGATGGGCGTTCAGCGCAGGGCTGGGGGAAATTTGCCGATGGGGCAGACGCGATCGTCAACCTGGCCGGGGAGAATCTGTCTGCCGGTCGTTGGACTACCAGGCGTAAACGAATGATTCTGGAAAGCCGGGTCAATGCTGGAGCCGCCATCGTAGAGGCTATCCAACAAGCGAACGATAAGCCAAGAATGCTGATCCAATCCTCGGCAGTTGGTTACTACGGTCCAAGCGAAACCGAATTGTTCAGCGAGGATGATCCACCGGCCAAAGATTTTCTGGCCGGCGTATGCCAGGCCTGGGAGGCAAGCACACAGCCGATTGAAGATCTGGGGGTACGCAGAGTTGTGGTCCGCACAGGTGTTGTACTTAGCTCGAAAGCTGGCGCTCTACCGCGCATGTTACTGCCTTTCAAATTTTACGCGGGCGGCCCGTTAGGATCCGGCCAGCAATGGTTGTCTTGGGTACACGTGGAAGATGAAGTGCGCGCCTTGCGATTTTTGATCGATACCTCGCAAGCGCGTGGCGTGTTCAATATCTCAGCAAAGCCAGCCACGAACCGGCAGTTCGCACAGACGATCGGGAAAGTGATGCATCGGCCGGCGTTTTTTCCTGTCCCATCCTTCATCATCCGGCTTGCTTTTGGCGAGATGAGCACCGTGGTGCTCGATGGGCAGCGTGTCTCAGCAAAGCGTTTATCCGATTTGGGTTTTCAATTCCGCTTTTCCGAGGTCGAGGCGGCGTTGAGAGATTTGTTAGATCGCAAACCAGGATGATGAAAGCGCACGCTCAGACGTCTTTTGCTGATCATCGTCCTGGCGTTCGCCGTTGCAATGGCAGGTTTTGCAGCCTGGGCAAACACTCCTTCGACGCCCATGTCAGAGGCGATCGCCGCTCTAAAATCCGATGTTCAGGTAGAGGTAACCAAGGGAAAGTGGAAGATGCAAAACGATGCGCAGCGTGAGCTGCATGATCAATGAAGATTAAGGGGTCTTATGTCCAAAGTTGTTTTGAACACTCCGGCGCCTGATTTCTCCCTGGAAAATTTCCAGGGAGAGACCATCAGGCTTTCCGATTTCAAGGGGCAAGCCAACATCCTGTTGGTATTTAATCGCGGCTTTACTTGACCGTTCTGCCGGCGGCATATGGAGCAGTTGCGCCAGGATTACGCGGAATTTAAGAAACGGGGGACGCAAATCATCGTGGTAGGTCCGGAAAATGCCAAGTCCTTCAAAGCCTTTTGGCGCGAGCATGATCTACCATTCATCGGACTGCCCGACCCAAAGGCCAGGGTGCTGAAGCTTTATGGACAACAGGTCAGCCTGTTCAAGCTGGGTCGCATGCCCGCGCAGGTGATTGTAGACAAAGCGGGGGCGGCGCGCTTTGTCCACTATGGCGACGCGATGTCTGATATACCCGAAAACAAAGAGCTCCTGGAATTATTGGATCACATTTAGATTTTACGTATTAAGGAAGGTAATCCAATGGTTCAGTCTTCGAGCAATATCGATGCTTATCTTGAAATCGGGAAATACAAAAAACTCCCGGGTACAATTAAGTTATGAAGGTACTTTGGAAAGCGAGTTTATCCAGGCGGGCACTCAACCTGGTCTGGCTTGTGCTTTTGCTGACCAGCACAGCATGTGATGAAAAAATAAATTCGCCGCCAACCATGCAAACTGCGGCGGATACGCCAACGGCTGTCATGGCGACCTTTACGCGATCACCTACCCCAGAATCCTCTCTAACGCCAACCTTCACGTCGAATTTTTCACCGACATCCACCCACACACCAACCGTACCAGCTACTACTACACCCATCCCCAACTACACCATTCTGCGGGGCCAGGTGCTGGCGCGATCCAACTGCCGCTATGGTCCCGGCGCGCCGTATTTATATAAATATGGGCTCGTGGCGGGAAGCAACCTGGAAGTGATCGGCCGCACTGATGCAGGCACATGGATCCTGGTGCGGGCTATTGGGGGGAACAATCCATGCTGGGTCAAAGCCTCGCTGATGGATATCAAAGGCGACGTGATGAGCGTCGCCCCCACGTATATCCCTCTCCCCCAAAGCCCGTACTACGCGCCCCCGCAGTGGGTCCTGGCCAGCCGGGCTGGCGACGAAGTGACCGTATACTGGAAATCCGTCCATTACCGGGCAGGCGACGAAACCGCCGAGGCGCCTTACCTGATCGAAGCCTGGATATGTGTGGGCGGCAAACTCACCTTTACCCCGATCGGCGTTTATGAAACGCAGACTAAGATCATCGACGAGCCTGGGTGCTCCGAAGCTTCACACGGGCGGTTATATTTCGTCGAGAAGCACGGCTATTCCCGCTGGATCAAAATCCCCTGGCCGGGACACAAATAAAATTAGCTTTAGCTCGATTCTGCCAAAGATAATCCGTTTTCTTCCAGCTTTGAAATGATGACTTTCAGCGCATTTTTGCCAATGCCGTGCAAATTGGATATTTCTGCCTCAGTCATCCTTGAAAGTTGTTCGAGGGTTGTCACCCCCGTGCTGATGATGGCCCTTTGAGCCGGCCTGGCCAGTTTTGGAAGTAACGCGTTGATGTCCATCGGTTAACGATCGCCTGCTTGGGGCGTTATCCCTGGTCATAGGCCAGTTTGATCTTGGCAAGATCGATCTTCTTCATTTGCAGCATGGCCTGCGTGGCCCGGCTCGATTTCTCAGCATCTGGTCCGGATAGCATCCCGATTAACCCGGCCGGGATGATCTGCCAGGACAGGCCGAACTTGTCCTTTAACCAGCCGCATTGACCTTCCTCGCCGCCTTCTACGAGCTTATCCCATAACATGTCTACTTCAGCCTGTGTTTCGCAGTTTACAAACAGCGAAATGGCCGGCGTAAACGTGTAGATTGGGCCGCCATTGAGGGCGACGAATTCTTGTCCTTCAAGCTGAAAGTTGACAGTCATCGCTGTTCCGGCAGGTACAGGCATGCCCTCGCCATAGCGGCTAATATTGTCAATCGATGAATTTTTGAAGATGGAAGTATACAGCGTTGCTGCTTCCTCAGCCTGGTTATCGAACCATAAAAAGGTGGTAATTTTCTGCATGCAGGTCATCTCTCCGGTTAATATGATAATTTTGACTATATTATACCAAATTCAGAAAAAAGTTAAGAACAAAAACCGGGCAGCCGGCTGGTCGATCATTCGACCTGGGCGCTGACTTTGCTTAGAAAGTTCTATTAAAGCGAAATCGTTTCAGAATCGTCGTCGTACGATAGCAGCTCGGCATAGCGCCCCCATTCGATAAGGGTCTCGATCTGCCGTTCTGCCACTTCTGGCAGGAACTCGAGGCTCAGGGCAGTTTGGATGACTTCCCTTTTCAACTGGTGCTTTTCGGCTGCGCGCAGCATATTCAACAACCAGCGTATCAATGGCAAGCGGCGGGCGCGCGCGGCAAAGATTTCTTTGCGCGCCAGGATGCTGGCCTCGCCAAAGGTCTGGCCCAAGGGCGTCAGCTCGATGTCGCCTTTGCCAATCGTAGCGAACCGCAGTAATTCGGCCGTTTCGATCAGGCTCAACAGTTGGTCGCTATCGACACCCAGCTCATCTTCTAGGACATAAATATCGGTTTTAGGCCGCTCAGATTCGGCCAGGTGTTCCAATAAACCGGCCAGGTCGCTGATGGTGATCTCGGGCAGTTGCCGGGTACGCCCGCTCTCGCCTGGGGCAGAGCCTAATTCTTCGTTCTCAGACCGTGTTTGGCCGGCCAGGGCTGCGTACACCTGGTCGACCAGGGCCTGGAACTCATTCGACTTGCGCTGGCGAGGGTGGGGCAAACCGATTTGATACTCGGCAACCACTCGCCCGGGTTCCTTATCCATGATCACGATCCGGTCGGCCATAAAAACCGCTTCTTCGATGTTATGGCTGACCATCAAGATGGCCCTGGTAGGGATTTTGCCCTCCGTCCACAGCTCCATTAGCTCCCCGCGAAGCGATTCGGCGCTTAACACGTCCAGAGCAGAGAAAGGCTCATCCAGGCAAAGCAGCTCCGGCTCGACCGCCATGGCGCGTGCAAATCCAACCTTCTGGCGCATCCCCCCGGACAGTTCACGTGGATAAGCGGATTCAAAACCGTCTAGGCCCACACGATCGAGCAAATCTTCGGCGCGCTGGGCGCGCTCGGTTTCGCCAATACCCCTGACCTTGAGGGCCAGGGCTACATTCTCCATCACGCTCAACCATGGAAACAGGGCAAAGGTTTGAAAAACGATCGATGCATGGGGGTTAACACCGAGCAGCGGCTGGCCGCGATAGAGCACTTTGCCTTGAGAAGCCTTTTGCAAGCCAGCGATGATCCGCAGCAGGGTACTCTTGCCGCAGCCAGAAGGCCCTAGCAGCGCCACGAATTCCCCTTCGCTCAAAACCAGGTTAACATCTTCCACCGCCGTGAACCGGCGCTCCCCAAAGCCGTAGGATTGGCTTATATTTTCCAGGATCAATAACGTATTGCCCATTTGTCACTCCATGCGATATTTTTCTTCAGCTAACAGATACAAGGGGCGCCAAAGTAAGCGATTGACCAGGATGACAGCCAAGATCATCGCTAGCGTGGCTGCTAACAGCAGTGGATAATCTCCGGAGGCTGTGGCGCCGGCAATCAGCGAGCCAATCCCCGTGACGGTCAAGGTCTGACCGCCAAAAGTCTGATACTCGGCCACGATGCTGGCGTTCCAGGCCCCACCGCTGGCAGTAATAGCGCCGGTGATCAAATAGGGAAAGATAGCTGGAAGCACCAGGGTGCGCCAGCGCTGCCAGCCCTTTAGCTGTAACAACAGTGTCGTATATTTCAAATCCTGAGGGATGGCGCTCGCCCCGGCGATGATGTTGAACAGCAGATAAAACTGGGTGCCCATCAACATCAGCAACACAGCGGCGAGGTTGAGACCGCCGGGCAAGCCCAACACCAGCATCAGGATAATCGGGAAGAGCGCTGTGGCTGGCACCGAAGCGACTACCTGTACCACAGGTTGAAAAATCACCGCCAGGCGCCGGTTCGTCCCTATGGCGACCCCGACCGGCGCCGTCCAGGCCAGGGCGATCAGCAGCGCCAGGCTGACGCGCAGCAAGGTGGCCAACACGCTCACGAGGATCTCAACCCATTGATCAGGAGGCACGACCAGCAGCATCTGGCCAGCGCGGAACAAGCCATAAGCCAGGACAGCGAAGAACAATATGCCCAAAATAATCCCAAGCCAACGGCGGGCAGACCGCTCGCTTTTTGGTCCCCGATGCATCGGAAAACGTCTCAGAATGGCCTGATCGAGCCTTTCCCCCAGCGGGCCTGATAGATGCTCTCCTACCCAATGCGTCAGGCGTGCGTTCCTTACGAGATTATAAAACCAGGAAGTGAGCGGCTCGTCGTTCTGAACCATTCCCACCTTGAAGCGTTCCGACCAGGCAATCAACGGCCGCCAGACGAGTTGATCGAGCAGCACCACCGTCAAAATCAGGACGCTGACACCCCAGGCAATGGCATGGAAATTGTTTTGAATGGCCGCCTCGCGCAGGTAAGCGCCCAGCCCAGGCAGCCGGAAGTCGCGCGAACCCACGGTGAAAATTTCGGCCGCCATCAGGAAAAACCAGCCGCCTGCCCAGGACATCATACTGTTCCATACCAGTCCGATCATCCCGAAGGGCATCTCGAGGTTCTTAAACTTCATCCAGGTGTTCAGTCGAAATATCGAACTGGCCTCGCGTAGCTCCTTCGGAATGGTGGTCAACGACTGGTACCAGGCAAAAGTCAGGTTCCAGGCCTGGCTGGTAAAGATGAGGATGATGGATGCCAGCTCGACGGCGACCTTTTGCGGCATTACCGCGCTCAGGCCGAGCAGCACGACCGGCAAAAAGGACAGGATTGGCACACTCTGCAGTACGTCCAGCAAAGGCATCAGCAGCTTCTCGGCGCGCGGGTTGTAGGCCGCAGCGCGCCCATACAGCAACGAGAAGACGAGCGACAAAACATATGCTACCGTCATACGCCCCACTGAAAACAGGGTATACCAGGGCAGGGCGGATGGCGCCAGAGAAATATCCGGCCCGGTGATCACCTCCGGCGTGTCAAACGCCAGCCGGGCGCCGAGATAAACCAAACCGACGATGGCTCCAAGCGCGACCAGATCTCCCCAGGTAAAAGACTGGCGGCTGCGTTGTGAAGTTTGGAAGATTTTTGTTGATTGGGTCATTTCATCTGCAATTCCAGGGTTGAAAACTACCTAGAGGTGCAGACGCGAGTGGGCGCAGGCCCAGTGCTAACCGATCCAAATTCTATATGACGCAGGGTCATCTAAAGCTTAAACAGCAGTCTGGATATCGTCTGCAATCAAAGACAGCGCTACCACGGGTGGATATTATACAACCAAAGAAGTTTGCTTTGCCAGCTAGAAAGTGGAAAAATTGGTACAATAGTCCTACAAATTGTTCATTTCCGCCTGTTTCAAAGGATTGTAAGATGTCCCCCCAAAAAATAGAAAACCCTGGAACGCCGTTGGACCTGGATTGGGTAATGGGCGCTCGCATCAACCGCAGCGCGGTTGAACGGCGCACGGCCACACTCACGGCTCGACGGACGGTTAAGAAAGAATGGCAGGCTGCCTGGTTATTGCGCGCCGTCACTTGCATCGATCTCACCACGCTTTCCGGCGACGACACGCCTGGCCGGGTACGGCGTCTATGCGCCAAGGCCAAGCAACCGATGCGCCCGGATATGCTCGAG
>JAYRNN010000249.1:0-3522 GCA_041912175.1 Anaerolineales bacterium
CGGGTTGCAGGATGCGCCGCCCGCCAGCCTGGCCGACTTGCTCGACGCGCTGCCCGAAGATCGAGCGATACTCCAGGCAGTGATAGATGCTTTTATAAACGTCTTTGGCTACAAAATCATTTATCAGCCATCCGACTTTTTAACAGCAGGATAGCGGTTGGATTAGGTATTCGGGAAAGTTTGTTTTTCCAAAACAACTCACTCGGTTATACTCTAATCATACACGGAGGTGAAAAATGTATGACTGGTCTCAGGAACCAGCCTCTGGCAGTAAACTACCAGGTAGTTAGGTGACTTAGAACATGTTAAAATTATACGAGAAACTTCAAGATCACCAGGCCGACCATGCCGATCGGGTAGTCTGGCTGACTAATGCCAGAACGGTGGCAGAGCATATTTACCAGCGACGCTTTACTCGCCCGATCGATATTCAGGCTTTGTTGAATAAAAATCACAAGGAAATCGTATGACATCAATCAATTATCAACTGATCATGCGTAGCGGGCCGACGCCCGAGAAAGCCTTCGAACTCAACCAACCCGTGATCACTATTGGGCGCGATTTTTCGAATGAAATTGTGATCAATGATGTCGAAGTCTCGCGCCGACACGCCCGACTGACAGCCCAGACAGGCGGATTTGTCCTGGATGATATGGGGTCGACCAACGGCACCTTCGTGAACGGGCAACGGCTGCTTGGCCCGCACCTGCTGCGGCCCGGCGAGCTGATCTCGTTTGGCGAAAAGGTCAGCCTGTCTTTTGAGGCGATCCAGTTCGACTCGAACGCCACCGTGGTTACACCGCTCAACCTGCCCCCCTATCAGGAACCCTCCGCTCCTTATAACGCATCCTATGCGCCGCCCGCTGCCCAACAGCAGCCGCCCATGCAGCCTCCTGCTCAACCTGCCCCGGTTTATCCCCCACTTTCTCAGCCTGCCTCCTCTCCCAGGGCGTATTCCCCGCCCCCGGCCTCCTATTCTGGCCAGATTCCGTCCAGCCCGGTCGAGATGGCCGAGCAATATGAGCCCGTGGAGCAGCCTCGGAAAGCCTCGCGCGCCTGGATCTGGCTAGGGATCGGTTGCTTGTTCGTATTCGTCTGCGTGTGTGTCGGGGCCGCCTTCGCTTTCGACACGCTAAACTTATACTGTTTGCCCCCCTTCAATTCGCTATTCAGCTTTTTATATGCCTGCCCTTAATCCATGGTTTCACAAAACGTGTTTATAAAGAAAGAAGGCGTAGCAACGCCTTCTTTCTTTATAAACACTAGCTTTCCGATCATCCTTTGAGCACTCGCCGTTTGAAGGATTTGCCAGCCGCGTGGGCTGCGTTGTAATTGCAGCTCGATTAACTCTGGCCCGGAGGCGCTCGCCCACACCCGGGCTTTGTTTTGATTGATCTCAGCGCGCTGCGGCTGGTACCCGGCCGCCTGCACTGCCAGCGCCAGGGTGTAGTAATCCAAGGCGCGTCCATCGGCTAGAAAAGCTTGTGGGTCGCCGGCCACAATGCGATCCAAGACCGCATTGATGGCCGTGATAAGCTGTCTGGTTTGGGCGGGATCAGCGCTGCGCAAGGCGGCATCGGCCTGGACAAACATCATCTCCAAAGCCAGGTTAGCGGGGCTGGCGGGGTGGCGCAGATAATCGGCCACGATGCCTTTCTGGCGCATTTCGATACTATCGGCCAACCAGGCATACAGAAAGTAAGCCGAGGGATCCAGGGTTTGCTGGTAGCGCCTGAGCGCATCGAAGTAATCCACGCTCAACTGGACATCTTCGATCGCGGCGCTGCTGAGCGGTTCCTGGCGCAGGGCAGCGATGAAAGCCTGCTCCAAATCCTCTAATCTGATCTGAAAATGCTTTTGCAATGCGGCATCGATGGCCGACGCCTGGGCGCCAGCGACCTGCGCTTGAGGGGCAGCGGGGGTTGACTGCAGAACAGTGGGTGTACCATCCGGGAGGCCGGTGGGTTGGTTCTGCGGATGGATATCCCGGTAGAATTCCGTGAACGCCGCCCAGCCCCAGGTATTGACCATGTATTCGATCAGCGCGCCGGCTTCCAGGTAGCCAATCTCATGCTGAGAAGGGTAGAAATTGTCCGCAAGCTGGGTCAAAGGTATAAAACGATCCAAACTGCAGGGCGGCGCGTCCGAGGCGGATTGCCCATCGATTGGGTTCGCCTGCGCGCTTTGGGAAACCGGGATACAACCGGGGGGCGCGGGCAGCAATGCCGCCGCGCGCCCCATCAGGGGCTCTGTTTTAAAATGTCCGCCCGTCAGGTAGACCGCCAGTCCTTCGACCAACAGGGACGGGCGCAGATCGCCTCCCAGCTTGCCATCCAGCCAATGTACCAGTTCGTGATGCAACACCAAGGCCGAGCCGCTGCCTGCGTAATTCCGGTCCAGGTAAGAGATGGCGATCTCTCCGGCCGTAAAGCCGCCATGGCCTAAGACGCAAGGCAGAAGCACGACCGGGATTTTCTCATCCGGCTGGATGCCCAATTTTTGGCTGACATCCTGTGTTTGCTCATCGGCCATCGCCATCAACTGGGCGATATCCCGCTCGGCGGCCGTTCCACGAATGTAATATAAGCGGCAACACTGACTTTCGGTAGTTGCCCAACGCGCCCCGGCTTCGGAAGCAGGCATCTCTGCGGCCGGGAGCAAGCGAACTTCCTGCTGCCAGGTCGGCCCATCCGGAAGGACGGAGAATTCCAGGTGGTGTAGGCCGGGCTGCAGGCCGGCGGTATCCCAAAACCACCATAAGGTAGCCTGCTGGCGTTCTCCCAGGCCGAAAGGCCCGAAGACAGCATTTCCCAGGGTTTGTAGTCCCGCTGGCAGCTCCAGGCTCACTTGCAAGTTCTTCCCGGCCAGATCCATCTCCGCCGGGGCGATCACCTCCAGGCTGAGCTGGTCGCCCACGTACAGCGGCCCATCCGGGTGCCAGCGCGCCTGAAGAGCCGCCCCTGGGGCGGGCGTCTGGGAGGGGCTTTGCGTCTCGGATGGCAGCAGCGGGGAAAACGACGCCGTGGGCGGCAGGGGAGGTAAAACCGTCGGGCTTGGGGACAAGATTTGGGGCGTTGAATGCGCTGCCGCCGCCGTGGGGACCGGCAGCGCAGGGGTAAATGGCGCCGCGGCCTGGGGCAGCGCCTGGCAGGCCGCCAGCGCAAACAGGATCAGAATCCAAACCCGACGATGAAAGGCTTTCTGCATGGGCTCAATTATAGCTTCCATCCATGCGACTTAACAAACCCTAAGGAGACGGGTACTAAACAAGGATTATCAAGGGTAAAACGCTTCAGTTTAGAAATCGGCTGGTAAAATTGCCTGGTGGCAGATTCCGAAATGATCGTGAAATTGACTAGCGCCGTGTATGGCGGCGACTGCATGGGTCGCCTACCGGATGGGCGAGCGGTTTTCGTGCCTCTGGCCATGCCAGGCGAGACAGTGCGCCTGCGCTTGGTAGAAGAAAAACGCGGCCACGCCCGGGCCGAACTGGTGGAGGTATTGGAGCCTTCTGCAGCGCGC
>JAYRNN010000250.1:0-6638 GCA_041912175.1 Anaerolineales bacterium
AGCTTTCGCTCGAGCTGGGCGGTAAATCGCCGTTCATCGTGTTTGAAGACGCCGATCTGGACAGCGCCATCGAAGGCGTGGTGGATGCGATCTGGTTTAACCAGGGCCAGGTATGCTGCGCCGGATCACGCCTGTTGGTGCAAGAAAACGTGGCCGAACGGTTTATTGAAAAGCTAAAAGAGCGCATGGGACATCTACGCGTGGGCAACCCGCTGGACAAGTGCATTGATATCGGCGCAATCGTGGACCAGACTCAATGGGATACCGTGGATGGCTGGGTCAAGAAAGGCGTCGCAGAAGGCGGCAGCCTGTTCCAACCGGATATCGAGATGCCTACCAAGGGCTGTTTCTATCCACCCACCTTGATCACCGACCTGGATCCGGCCGCCGAAACCGTACAAGAAGAGATCTTTGGACCCGTACTGGTCTCGCTGACGTTCCGTTCGCCGGCAGAGGCGATCGAGCTGGCCAACCAGACCCGCTATGGCCTGGCAGCCAGCGTTTGGAGCGACAACATCAACCTGGCTTTGGACGTGGCCAGTAAGCTCAAGGCGGGCTCGGTGTGGGTTAATTCTACCAACCTGTTCGACGCGGCCTCCGGCTTTGGCGGCTATCGCGAGAGCGGCTTCGGGCGCGAGGGCGGGCAGGAGGGTTTATTTGAATACCTGCGGCCGGCCTGGCAGGCGCGCCCACGCCCAGCATTCAAAATGCCCGAAGGCGGATCAGAAAAATCAACCTGGGGAGCGCACACCCCACCCCATCCAACCATGCCCGGCAAAGTCTCGACCAATGGCAATAAATTGCCGAGCGTGGATCGGACGCCAAAAATGTACATCGGCGGCAAGCAAGTGCGCCCGGATGGAAACTATACCTGCGCAGTATTGAATAAGAAAGGCGAAATGGTTGGGCAGGTGGGCGATGGCAACCGCAAAGATGTCCGCGATGCCGTCGAGGCAGCCCATGCCGCCCACAAGGCCAAGCCAGGTTGGGCGATGCGGCATGGTTATAACCGCTCACAGATACTTTACTTTATCGGCGAAAACCTGGACGCGCGCCGGGATGAATTCGCACAGCGCCTGGTGGAGATGACCGGCTGTACACACAAAGCCGCCCAGGCCGAAGTTGAATTATCGGTCGAGCGACTTTTTACCTACGCCGCCTGGGCTGATAAATATGGCGGCACGGTGCAAGAGACCACGCTGCATGGCATCACCGTAGGCGTCAACGAACCCATCGGGGTAATTGGCATTGCCTGCCCGGATGAATACCCGCTCCTGGCTTTTGTCTCATTGATGGCCCCGGCGATCGCACGCGGCAACACGGTCGTCATGGTTCCCAGCGAGAAATTCCCACTCAGCGCGACCGATTTTTACCAGGTGCTGGATACATCAGATGTACCCGGAGGGGTAGTCAACATCGTCACCGGGGACCGCGACCACTTGATGCAAACCCTGATCCAACACGAGGATGTGGATGGGATATGGTATTTCGCCAGCGCCGAGGGCAGTTACCATGTCGAAACCGAATCGGCGGCGAATATGAAGCGCACCTGGGTCAATTACGGGCTCGAACGCGATTGGATAGACACGACACAAGGGGCGGGGCGTGAGTTCCTGCACGAGGCCACGCAGGTTAAAAATATCTGGGTGCCCACCGGCGAATAAAAGATAAGTATTCAGTAAATTGGGAGCGACGTTACCTCCGCCAATTTACTGAACAACCCCTGATCCCAAATGAAAGCTATGACCCAACGCCGTACTTGTTTTATCCTGATCACATGCATCCTCCTTCTGTTAGCCGGCGGCGCAATCTTACCGACCAGGCTTAAGGCCTCCGCACGCCAGGTCTCCCCTTCTGAAACAACGCGTATTTATCTGCCCCTGGTGGCGAAGAGCCAACCAGCGGCGGTGCTCAAGTGGCAGTATGGTGGATGCTTTGACACCTGGTGCGAAACCGGTTGGTATTCATCTCCGGCAGTCGCCAATATCGATGGCGACCCACAGCTCGAAGTCATCGCCGGGATGTATGATTTGACGGCGCTAGATGGCGTCACGGGCGCACTGCAATGGCGCGTTGAGAATGGCAATCGCGTTTGGCCTGGCGTTGCCGTCGCAGACTTGACCGGCAACGGCTCATTGGAAATTATCGTTGGCCGCAGCAGCGATCAACTTTCCGTTTATAACAGCTCCGGCGGGTTAATCTGGACGCGCAATCCTTTTAACGGCGGTGAAATCCGCACCCTGGCCGTCGCAGACCTGGAAAATGATGGGCAGCTCGAAATCATTGTAGGGCGCGCCAGCGGCGGGGCGACGAAACAGCTCAGCGTTTACGAACCGGACGGATCTATCCGCCCAGGTTGGCCGGCGCGCCATGACGGCGAAGTAGGTTACGGCTGGGGGATGTACAACCAGAACGCGGCTGCAGCCGACCTCAACGGGGATGGCTACAAGGAAATCATTGGGCCCACGGACACCCACTATATCACTGCCCTCGATCGTAATGGGAACCAGCTTCCCACGAACGCCATGTTTAACAATTTCAACCCAGTAGGGGAAAAAGTATGGAGCCAGGTTGGCGTGCATGTTGACCAGGCAGTCGACTTGCGCGGCTACGCTGACTGCGGCAACGAACATCGCCCGAACTTTGCCGATTCAGCGCCCGTTTTGACTGATCTAGATGGGAATGGCACGCGGGAGATTATCGTGGTGGGTAATGTGTACAACTGCGGTACTGATCCTTACACAAGCCTCTACCAGATGCCCTTCATTTTCAATGCCGATCGCAGCCGCTGGAGCGGCTCCGGGTTTGATTGGACGGTGATCCCCTCCCCCGATTCTGCAGCCGCCCCATTGAGTGAGGATTACAACACCATCGAGACGGCCGTGCCCAACCCGGCTGTCGTTGATCTCGATGGAGATGGCTTCAAAGAGATCCTCTACCCTTCCTACGATGGCAGGCTGCATGTGTTCTGGCTGGATAAAAGCGAACACGGGCAATGGCCCTATCAAGTAACGAACCCCGCGGAAGGTTTTATCCGCTTTGCATCGGAGCCCGCGGTTGTGGACCTGGACAATAATGGAAAGGCAGAGGTGATCTTTGCCTCATGGACACAGAAGGGCAGCCAGCAAACAGGCAAACTGCATATCTTGGATTACCTGGGGAACGTTATTTATGAGACCGCTTTACCCCAAGCAATGAGCGAAAATTGGAATGGGGCGCTGGCCGCGCCTACCCTGGCTAATATCGACGCTGATCCTGATTTGGAAGTGATCCTGCTCACCGCAGATTCTGGGGTGGTTGTTTATGACTTAACCAGGAGCAGCCAGGCGCGCGTCCTTTGGGCAACCGGAAGAGGCAGCCTGGAACGCAGCGGATCAAGGTAACCCGTTGATTTGTTTGCCAATTGAACAGCTTGCTCCTAAAAGCACGGCGGAGGCCATGAACGAGAAGGCGCCGCCGCGCTGATTCACAGGGCCCGACATCCATAACATCTTGATGAAAATATCGTTTTTGTTATTTTTATTGCATTTTATCGGCGATCGGGTACAATAAAGGCATGAAGACAACAAAAATTAAATCCTTACTGGTTATGTTTATTTACCTGCTCGCCTTAATCGCAGGCTATTCCTATCCAGTCCCCGCCCAGGCAGCCACAAACGTCATTTATGATGACGCCCTGGCTGCAAGCTGGGAGGACTGGTCCTGGACACAAGTAAACCTGGCTGCCGCCTCGCCGGTGCATAGCGGAAGCCACAGCATCGCGGTCACGTTCAATGCCTGGGGCGGTCTCTACCTGCACAAAGCGGAAGTGGACACACTTGGCATGACCTACCTGCGTTTCTACATCCACGGCGGCGGGAGGGGAGGGCAGAAAATGAATGTGTTTATGAACCTGGAGGTCAACGGGAACGCACAAAATGGCCCTCTTGTAGCCGTTTCACCTCCCCCAGCCAACGCCTGGGCCGAGGTACAGGTCGCTTTGAGCGCACTCAATCCTACCAATACTACCGTAACCGGGATCACCTGGCAAGATTCGAGCGGCGGCAGCCAGCCCACGTTATATTTGGATGATATAGCCCTGATCACCCCGACGGATCCGAATGCGCCTCAATTATCTGAACCCGGTTGGGCCCCTCGCTCTGTGCCTGCGGATGGTTCCACAACCCTGGTCGTGCGCGTGCGCGCCAGTGACCCGCAAGGCAGCGCTGATATCGCCTCGGTGACTGTAGATGCCAGCAGCATCGGAGGCGGCAATATCGCCCTCCTCGATGATGGCCGCAGCAATGACGGGCTTGCCCATGATGGCCTTTATGGGACCGTGTTGACTGTCGCAAGCGGGACACCTTCAGGCGACCGGCGCCTGTTGGTCAGCGCATTGGACCAGGCTGGACACCAATCCAATCTTTCGTTGGGGGCGCTCAATGTTTTGGCGCTGCCCGGCGGAACCATTCCGGCGGTTTTGCCACAGCGCCTTGGCTGGGGTTCGAATGCCTGGAGTGAAACGCCCGGCCAGGACTGGCAGGTCAATAGCGGCGTTCCATGGAATTATGTTTACCAATACATTACCTATGGTTGGGAAACATGGGGGGGAAGTTTCGTCTCACGTTTTGTCCAGCAAGCCTGGGATAAAAATTATATCCCGGTGGTCACGGTATATATGATGCTCGCCGTTCCACCCAACTGCGGCGAAGGTGGTGAGTGCTATGCCCAAAAGCTGCAAGATGCCTCAACCGTTCAGAATTACCTGGATTCGTTGACCAGGGCCGCCCAAGAGGCGCAAGGATCGAAGCCGGTCATCTTCCACCTGGAGCCTGATTTCTATGGCGCCATGCAGCAGCTAAGCAACACGAGCAACCGCCCACCCGGGGTGCAGCCAAATGACCCATCCTCCTACCCGGTGGCCTTGAATAAGAGCGGGTATGCCAACAACCTGGCAGGGTTTGGACGTTACATGGTAGATCTGCTCCACGCCACGGGTTCGAACATCCTGGCGGCGCCCGGGACAAGCATGTGGGCCACCAACTCTGATCCGCAATCTGTGACCTACACGGAAGCCATGCAAATGGGCCAGGATAGCGCGGCCTTTATTGATGCCATGGGCGGCGCGCAGTCGGATCTGCTGGTGGTGGAGTGGAGCGACCGAGACGCCGGCTCGGGGCTGCGACCCTGGTGGGATGATACCGATTTCAATACTCCGCGGCCGACACGCGCTATTTTATGGGAGAACGCGCTCTCCAGCGCGGCGCATAAGCGGCTGCTCCTGTGGCAGATGCCGGTTGGCAATATGGCGTTGGATAACACGTGCGATCATTATCAGGATAACAGGGCAGCCTATGTTTTTGCCCACCCGCGCGATCTGGTCGATGCAGGCGTCATCGGGGTGCTGTTTGGCGGAGGCGCTGATTGCATGACCCAGGTCGGTACCGATGGGGGGTTTGTGGCCGCCCAGGGCGCGATCGCGTATAATCCACCGGCGGCGCCAAGCGGGCTATCTGCAGGGAGCGCCACAGGCCTGCAGATTTCGATCCGCTGGAATGAGAACAGCGAACCCGATCTGTGGGAATACCGGATTTATTATCGGCCGAACGCCGCAGGGGACAGCCAGACGATCAATGTAGGGCGCAGGAATTCATACGAGCTGCTGCCGCCGTTCTCTGGCAACTGGGAAATCCGCCTTTCAGCAATCGACGCGATGGGAAATGAGAGCAGCCTGACCACGCCCGTTGTTGTGACGACCAGCCTGGACGCGAAAAAAGTTTATCTCCCGATGCTCGGCAAGGAATGACTCGCCGGGTCCGCTCATAGAATACCAAAATTAACCGATTATTTCCCCATGCATCTTTACTTAACGCAGAGATGAGTGCGGCGGCGCCGCACTCATCTCTGCGTCAGGGTATCATCCTACGATGCTATGATCCCGAGCGAGGATAAGCGCATTGCAGGTAGCTAGTAGTCCGATCTTTCAGGCAAATATACAGTTTACTGGCGTTTGCCAGCGCGGAAGGCAGTTTAAAGGTAGTGGTCTTCCCATTGCCGACCTGGGCAATGTTAATCGCGCCGAGGTTATAGAAATTCTTTGCCGAATCGCTGGCATTATCCACTTTGACCAGGACGACGGTTTTTGGATAATTGTAGGTATAGATAAGGATTTTCCCCCCCGATCGGCCGGCGGTAAAATAAGCCGCTACGGCATCAGCGTACTTGCTGGCCAACTTTGACAGTCCACTGACAGTCTTTTCAGGCAGACAGATATTCTGACCGACATAGATTGTATACGGTTCTGACCAACTGTTGGCATAAACGATTTGGTTCGCCGCGACGCCAAACTTCTCGCTAATCTTAGTCAGCGTATCCCCCCGTTTTACCTGGTAAGTCGCATCGCAATTCGTCTTTGCTAATGATGCAGCAGAGACTGCCGTCGGCAGCAGCGTAACCATTATCGCAATCACCAGCAAGATGCTAAGCATCCTGACCGGCCAATGCTTTACGAGGGATTGATTGGTAAGCGTATTCATTTTCCTTTCTCCATTCTTTGTTCTTTAATTCTTGAGAAACTACCAACGTACCTGATTATATTACGATCCTGGGCTAAAAATGTACAATATAAGCCCAATCTGGTGAAAGGTGGGGCGGTTTTC
>JAYRNN010000251.1:0-6624 GCA_041912175.1 Anaerolineales bacterium
CATTTGGGCTGATCGGCGGCCTGTTAGGGGCCGGGTTGGTATTTCTGGCCGCCGGGCGCCCGCGCGGCCAGGCCATTTATCTCTCGCCGCCCCCCACGCCAGCCCCTATCCAGGTGTACGTATCAGGCAGCGTAGTCCGGGCGGGGGTATATGCCCTACCGCCAGACAGCCGGGTCGATGACGCCGTGCAGGCCGCCGGAGGGCTGCTGCCCGAAGCCAATGCGGCTGCGCTGAACCTGGCAGCCGGTCTGAAAGACGGCGAGCAGCTATCGATCCCCACCCTGGCGCCGACCGGGCCGCCTTTATCACAAGCTTTGACTGGCGGGACGCGTTTCACGCAGCCGCAGGCGATTCAGCCGGCACAACCCACAGTGCAAGCAGGGAAAGTCAATATCAACACTGCCGCTATGGAAGAATTAGATACCTTACCGGGCATTGGACCGGTCATCGCCCAGAGAATTATCGACTACCGCCAGGCAAACGGCCCATTCCTAGACCTGGAAGCGATTATGGATGTCAGCGGTATCGGACCAGCTACGTTTGATCGCATCAAAGAGTTGATCACGATCGGGCCGTAGATACATTTCGAGCGCTTAAAAACGGGCTGTCCAAAAAGAGCGCTTGGACAACCCGTTTTTTATGCCAGGACTTTTCGGACAGTCCTCTTTATTACCCAAGACTGCCGATTTCTTGCTCGACTTTTTCCAGAATTTCCCCAGACTTCACCAGAGCCTTCATTGCGTTATGATCCGGGAAGAGGGGGCGGTCTTCGTCCAGGAAAGCCACCTGGTTGCGAATGACGCCTTTCGCAATCTGGGTACCCTTGCCCGGGGTGAATTCACGGAAATCCAACGCCTGGGCTGCGGCCATAAATTCGATGCCTAATACGCCATAGGCATTATCCAGAATTTGGCCATTCTTAAGCGCAGTGTTCATCCCCATCGAGACAAAATCTTCCTGGTCGGCTGCAGCCGGGATCGATTGGATGCTGGCCGGCGCGGACAGGATGCGCTGCTCAACAATCAACATATCGGCGGTGTACTGGCTGAGCATCATACCAGAGAACATCCCCGCGCCTTTGGTCAAAAATGCCGGCAGACCAACGCTGAGCGCGGGGTTAGTCAAGCGGTTAAGGCGGCGCTCGGAAAGCACGCACACCATGGTGATTGCTGCTCCGGCCATATCCATGGGCAGAGACACCGGCGAACCCTGGAAGTTCGCCCCCGTTAGGGTCAGGCGATATTCTGGCAAAAAGATCGGGTTGTCGCCCACCCCATTCAGCTCCGTCTCCACCTGACTGCGAGCATAAGCTACGGCGTCGTGAGCCGCCCCGATCACCTGGGGTGTGGAACGCATCGAGTAGGCATCCTGGACTTTTGTTTTAATCTTACCCGTCACCAGATCGCTGCCCTCGATGACTTTTTTAATCGCTTGCGCGCTGCGGATCGCCCCCGAGAAACCTCGCAGTTCATGTAAGCGAACGTCGTAGGGTTTCATATTGGCGAGCAGCGCTTCCAGGCTCATTGCGCAGGCGATTTCGGCCTGCTTGAGCCAGCGGTTCATGTCATAAAGCTGCAGGGCGCTCATCGCCGTCAACAGATTGGAGCCATTAATAGCTGCCAGGCCATCGCGCGCCTGCAGATCAGGTATGGCGATGCCTGCGCGGGCCATGGCCACATGACCAGGAAGGCGTTCGCCCTGATAAAACGCCTCACCCTCGCCCATTAACAGCAGGGCGAGCTGCGCCATGGGAGCCAGGTCCCCACACGCGCCTACCGATCCTTTCTGGCAGACGACCGGGGTGAGCCCTTTATTCAACATCTCGACCAGGGTCAGGGTGATTTCTGGGCGGCAGCCAGAATTGCCATGCGCATGAACATTGATCCGACCGGCCATCGCCCCGCGCACATGTTCCTCAGGCGCCGGGTCGCCGATGCCAGCAGCATGGTTGTAGATGAGATAGCGTTGGAATTGTTGAACCTGTTCATCAGTCAGGATAATCTCGGAGAATTCACCGATGCCGGTGTTGGTGCCATACATAATCTCGCGCGCCTGAATCTTTTCTTCCAACATCTCCCGGCACACTTTTATCCGTTCCAATGCCGCCGGCGCCAGTTCGACGAGCTCGCCGAACCGCGCAATGCGTACGATTTTTTCGATTGTCAACCCCGAGCCATCCAGAATGATTGTCATATTTTGCTCCTAAACCTTTTTTTATTTTATGTAGAGTATTGCGGTGAATCTTACTCGCCACATTAGCCGTTTAATAAATTTTACCCTGCCTTACGTCGGGCCAACGTTAAAAACCTCCAAAATACCTTCATCCGCGTCCACCGAGACACACTGGCCGGTTTGGATCTGATCGATTGGAATGTGATCGATGCAGGGAATCTCAGCGATAATACAACCAACCGCAATGATCGTCTCGCAATCTGAGTTGACGATTGCCGCCGGCGCGTTGCCTGCCTGCTTCAGCCGGTATAGGGTATAAGAGCCAACCGTCGAGCCCTTACCGGTTGGGAAAACCAGCACGCGTCCGGCAATGGATTGCCCGTACAGATCGTGGCCGCGCTCGACGACGACGCCGGTTTCCGGATCCACCCCGCCAAAGAACGAGACGCCCATTGCGGCAACCAGAGCTTCACCCCGTGCGTTCCCACCCGCTATTTTCCGACCTTCCAGCTTCACCACATACCTCCCTTATAACGCTTCCAAGACCACCTGGTCAAAAGGCATAAAAACCGTCTTGAACTTATTCTTGGCATAGGCATAGTAGCAGGCCTTGGCGCTGTCCGTTGCCATGGCAGTGAAGCGGCCCTTGATCGGCGCGACAACACAGCAGGTATCGACGGCAAACTTGGCGCCGCTGGCTTCGATGATTTGCGTGTAACCCATCTGGTCGGCGATCTGCTTGGTCGGGCGCGCCGTGGTGATCCAGAATTCTTTGCGCACCTGCTTGCCCGCTAACAGCTCAGCGATACGAGCAATTTCCCGGATCGACAGATGTGGGCAGCCGAGGCTGACGAAATCGACATTTGTACCGGCGCGATCATTCAATGAGCCGGTCGCTGCCTCGATCTCAGCCTGGGTGATTTCGATCGTGTCCGCAGGCGGTGCGTATTGTGCTGCTTCTGGGGTAACATCCTGCATATGGAAAAGCGCTACGCCGCCATAGGTGGCCAGGCTGGCGCAGAAAGACTTCAACGCTTCCAACGATGCGCCTGGAATGCCGCGGATGAATGGCACACGCCGCCCGGGTAAACTTTCGAGCTTTTCGCCGATCCACTTGCCCAACGCGCCAAAAACGTGGGTTCGGTGTGGATCATGCTGATCCGGCTGCATCAGAATATCAGCATCCACGGAAAAAGTGATTGTCGGGAGTCTTTCACCTTCCAAATGCATCCCATAGGCTGGGGTGCAGCCGGTCAAGGCGGCTGCCAGGGCGCTCGGCCCGCCTTCGCGATTGGTGCGCGCCCCGATTACCGAATTGGCATAGCACACTGCGCTGCTCTCAGCCCAGGCGATATGCTCCCCATAATGCGGCAAATTACCGGCCAGGTAAGGTGTGCAGGTACATGTTGTGACTACCCCCATGCTGGCAAAGGCCTCGATAACGCGCTGTTGGTCGCGGGCAAACTCTGGGCTGATACCCAGGGCAGACCAATTCTCGAGGTCCATGCCGGCCGGGTTGAGCGTGGTCAAGACGCGCGCCTTTCCGCCGCCCTGCGCCATCTCGGTCAGGAACTGCAAGCCTGCCACGCCCAGGTTATCGAAGCTGACCCCGGCAATTTGAACCGAGCTGACCGGGATCATCCGCTGTGCATTATAGATCGTGCCCAAGGCAACCAAAATCTGCATCGCCTTTTGGGTCGCGTGGCCATATCGGCCATCTAACATGGTTTGTTGCTCAGCGGTCAGTTCCATTGCGCGATCTCTATTTTTTTGAATCTGAAGGCTGTGAGGCAGCCTTCAGATTCAAAAAACGACTTAAATCTACTTCCGGAAAAGGCGTCTTTTCAAAGGTTTTGCCCTGCGCTTCGAGGGGTTTGGTCAGGTCGAAACCAAGCTTGGTGGTCAGGTGGGCGTCGCCTTCAGCGCTCGGATCCAGGCTGGAACCCTGCTCCTTATCCTTGATCACCAGGTCGGTATCGCCCTGGAATCGGGTGGCCATAGCCCATTCCACCTCATGTGGATTATAAATGTCAATATCTTTGTCCACCACAAACACGTGTTTGCACGAGCGGTGGCCGGCGAAAGCTGCCTGGATGGCTTTTTTGCCGTCGTCATCGTGCTGCTTGTCGATTTGCACCACGGCGTGCAGCCAGGAGCAGCCGCCCGGGTCCACGTTAACATCCAGGCAGCGCACGACCTCATTAACCTTCTTATAAATGGTAGGCTCACGCGGCATGCCCATCAACAGTTTATGCTCCAACCGCCCAGGAAGCAGCGCCTGCCAGATAGCGTCTTTGCGGTGAGTGATGGTCTTGACCACGAACACCGGCTGCTGGCGGATGATATCCCGGGTCTCGGTCAGATCGACAAAGGGTCCTTCGGCGTGCCGCCGGTCAAGGTAGACCGTACCTTCCAGGACAAATTCCGCCTCAGCCGGGACGTAGACATTCACACTCTTGGCTTTAACCACCTGCAGCGGTTCCAGGGCGTTGGCGATCTCCAGCTCATTTACACCCAGTTCGACCGAGGTGGCCGCGGCGGCCAACACGTTGGCCGCGTTGCCGATACAAACTGCCACATCCATCTGGCCCAAATCGTCCAGGAAGGCGTCGAAATGGCGCGAGCGCACCACACGCACCGCCATTTCAGTCTTTGAGAACTGCATGCAGCGATGGAAATCCAGGTTTTGGCCAAAACGCGGGTGGCGAGCAACAAAAACCCCCGCGCTGATGTAATTCCCGCCATCGCCAGCGCAGTGGAATAAGATCGGCAGCCGGTCCAGGTCTGGGCTTCGCTCGATCACCTCCTGGCAGGGGGCAGAGGCAACAATTTCAGGCGCTGAGCGGCGTTCGATAGCCCCGGTCAAGAGAGGGATCAGGTCTTTGACCGCCACGCCAAAGTATTCCGCGAAGGCGGACTTGCTACAAAACAGGTTGCCTGCCGCCGGAAACTCCGACTCGCGCACTTGCCTGAACAACACCGGCCGTGGCTCTAGCTGCTTCAAGACGCCGGCCATCTCATATTGCCTGGAAATTGTCGCATCGACCTCGATTAGAGCGCCGCGCTCGCTCAGGCGTTGCAGATAACTGCGAAAACTCATAACGAAATTATACCTTATCGAAAACTCTCCCCTCACACACCACAAACGCGAAGCTTTTAGGGTACAATCACGGGTGAATATGGAAGGCCAATCAAGCAACAATCTCCAAAAGACTGTCCGCATGATTCTCGTGGATAACCAACCGGCCGCCCTTGGCAATCTCAAGGCCGCCTTATCCGCCTCTTCAGCCCTGCAGTTGATCGGGCAGGCCGCCAACCGTCAAGAAGCTATCCAGCTTTGCGAGCTCACCGGACCGGACGTAGTGCTGGTCAACCTGGCCATCCTCGACCTGGATGGGATCGATCTGATCAGCTGGTTGAACCGGCACTGGCCGCAGGCCGCGGCGCTAGTCCTCTCCGCATCAGAACCCGAAGAGACACTGCGGAAGGCCCTGGAGGCTGGCGCAGCCGGTTACCTGCCCTTGAACGCTGCCCCCGCCGACCTGGCCGGGACGATCTTGCATGTAGTGGAGGGCAGACGGCGTACTGCTGGTCACCCCGAATCCTTGCCGCCTGCCGTTGCGGCGCGTCCGGCCCCGCCGGCGCAAACATCGGCTGTCACCCGGCGCACCACCGAGCTCGTCGAAGCAGCGCGCATCCAATCCAGCCTGCTGCCTGCTGAACCGCCGGTCATTCCTGGCTGGGACGTGGCCGTGAGACTGCTGCCCGCGCGCGAGACCTCCGGCGATTTCTTCGACTTTCTGCCGCTCGACAACGGCAAATACGGCATCGTAATCGGCGATGTCTCGGATAAAGGCCTGGGGGCGGCGCTGTTTATGGCCATGACGAGCACGCTCTTCCGCACCTTTGCCCCCCGGCACTCCACCCTGCCCGCCCTGACGATCAGCCTGGTCAACGAACGGATCCTGAGCGACAGCGGCGGGAGCAGCTTCGTGACCGCTTTCCTGGGTGTTTTAGAGCCAAACACCGGCCGCTTCCGCTACGTCAACGCCGGACACATGCCGCCGCTGCTGCTCAGCGCTCAAAAAGGCAAAAGTGTGGATCATCTGGGGCGCACCGGCATGGCGCTGGGCGTCATGAAAGAGGCTACCTGGCAGCAAAAAATGGTCAAGTTTATCCCGGGCGATTTCATGCTTTTGTACACAGATGGCATCCTGGATGCCCAGAACCCGGGCGGAGAATTCTACGGAGAGCCGCGCTTGCTTCAATCTGCCCGTACCATGGCCGGCGCGTCCGCCCGACAGATCGTGGAAGCCGTCCTGGCAGATGTAGCACGGTTTACCGGCGACGCCCCTTTCAGTGATGACGTGGTCCTGATGGCGCTCACCAGGCAAAAATAATTCACCGGCATGGCCCACGCCCTGCTGCTGGACCGCTTGAGCCCAGGGTGGA
>JAYRNN010000252.1:0-2488 GCA_041912175.1 Anaerolineales bacterium
AATCGCTGGAACGCCTGCGGGGTATTGTGAGTGGGAGCTATCATCCAGAGGAAACGGTAGAACCAGCCGTTGAAGCTGCACTGGTTGGTGAAATTGAAACAAAAGATGAAGTTCGTGTTGAAGAAGTAGTAGATGAAACTATTCAGACGGTTGAGTCAGAAGAAAGCAATCAAGACATTCGGGTTGCACCATCTGAAACAACCGTAGGTGATGCATAAGTTTTAGGAGAAACAAATATGAATATCCCCGAATCCTTAATTCCGATGGTGATCGAGACCACCGCGCGTGGTGAGCGAGCGTATGATATATACTCGCTCCTCCTGCGCAATCGGATTGTGTTTTTAGGCACCCCGATCAATGATCAGGTCGCCAATGTGATCGTAGCACAATTATTGTTCTTGAGCAGCGAGGATCCCGAAGCGCCAATCCAAATGTATATCAACTCGCCAGGCGGCCAGGTTTACGCTGGCTTGGCTATCTATGACACAATGCAGATGATCCCAAATCCAATCAGTACCCTGGCAGTTGGAATGACAGCCTCCTTTGGCACCGTCTTGCTAACGGCGGGAACTAAAGGACAACGATATGCGCTGCCGAATGCCACGATCCATATGCATCAGCCATTGGGTGGAGCCCAGGGTCAGGCATCGGACATTGAGATCCAGGCGCGTGAGATTTTACGCCTGAAAGATCAGCTCAACGACGTTTTGGCCCGCCACACAGGGCAAACGATTGAAACCATCGAGCACGATACCAATCGTGACTATTATCTCGATGCTCAAGGAGCAGTTGAATACGGCCTGGTGGATCACGTGATGACCATCCCAGACCTGAAAGTCCTGACGCCTGCAAAGCGAAACGGGAAATAAATTCGCATGATTTGAAATCGCAACCGTCAACCCAGGCGGTTGCGATTTCAAATAAACGTACTATTTCATTTCCGAAGGTAGGCAGTTGAAAAGAAAAAGGAAATGTAACATACTGGATGATGTATATGGCTTGATTTTGGATATGGATGGCGTCTTATGGCGTGATCACACACCGATTGGAAATTTGCCTTCAATATTTGCTGAAATCCGCCGGCGTGGCCTTAAAGTGACCCTGGCTACCAACAATGCCACCCTCTCGACCGACCAATATCTACAAAAATTAGCTGGTTTTGGTGTGACTTTAAATGCTGAGCAGATCGTCAACTCGCCTCAAGCAACTGCCCACTATCTTCACCAACGATTTCCGCAAGGAGGGCCTGTATTTGTGGTCGGCGAGGATGGGCTGGCCAACGAGTTAGCCGAAAAAGGATTTTATAACGATGATCAGCCTGATCTGCCTCCATCGGGCGTCGAACCACTGGCAGTTGTGGTAGGGTTAGATCGCGGTATTACCTACCAGAAGCTCAAAAAAGCCAGCCTTCTGGTTCGCGCCGGAACGCCTTTTATCGCCACAAATACCGACAAAACTTTACCGACTCCGGAAGGGCAAGCGCCTGGCGCTGGAGCGATCGTAGCCTCCATAGAGGCTGCAACCGATGTGCATCCCCTGGTGATCGGGAAGCCTGAACCGGCGATGTACCGCCTGGCTCTGGCCCGCATGCAGCTTTTGCCCGAACAGGTCCTGGTCGTCGGCGACCGGCTGGAGACCGATATCGTCGGTGCGCAAAGGATTAACTGCAGGACCGGGTTGGTGCTTTCAGGAATTTCCACTCTTGAGCAAGGTGAAGCCTGGAAACCAGCTTTAGACTGTATTGCCGAGGAGCTGAGTCGCCTTTTGGGTTTGAAATGAGCGATAAACCGCTGATCTATGACCAGGATCTGCCTGGATTGGAAAATACCCTCCTGAGTTGGGGCGAACCTAAGTATCGCGCAACACAGATCTGGCAGGGCATTTATCAAAATCTTTGGGATATTCCAGAAAAATTTACAAACCTGTCCGTCTCCCTGCGTAAAAAATTAGCCGACCATTATCAGTTCAGCAATCTGACGCCCTCAATCGTATTACAGTCGAAGGATGGCGAGACCCGAAAAACCCTCTTCACCCTTCTCGATCGTAGGGGGATCGAGGCAGTCCTGATGAGGTATGAGAAACGCAAAAGCCTTTGCATCTCGACACAGGCAGGCTGCGCCATGGGGTGCGTATTCTGCGCTACGGGCCAGATGGGTTTCCAACGTAACTTGTCGAGTGGTGAAATCGTCGAACAAGTTCTTTATTACGCCCGGCTGCTAAAAGGTGAAGGCGAAAAGGTGACCAATGTGGTTGTTATGGGGATGGGCGAGCCGTTTCACAATTATGATGCCACTTTGCAAGCGATCGACCGGTTGAATGACCCGGTTGGTTATAACTTTGGATCGCGCCGGTTTACGATTTCGACTGTGGGACTTGCGCCAGCGATTCGGCGCTTCGCAACCGAACAGAGCCAAGTAAACCTGGCCATTTCTTTACACGCAGCAGACGATGACCTGCGTTCCTCATTGCTGCCAACCAATAAAAAATA
>JAYRNN010000253.1:0-12084 GCA_041912175.1 Anaerolineales bacterium
AGCGTCCCACGCAGTATTGTCCCGATCGATTGGTTACTTTCACTGGTTCTGATCGGTGGATTGAGATTCTCGATGCGGATTTTGGCAGAAATCCAACCGGGGGTTTCGAACGGTGATGACCGTTCAAGGCGTGTACTGGTGGTCGGCGCTGGCGATGCAGGAGCGTTGGTGGTGCGGGAGATGCAAAAAAACCCTCATCTGCCGCTCAAACCAGTGTGTTTTTTGGATGATGATCCCAATAAGCTGCGTCAGCAGATCCATGGCATCCCGGTAGTCGGCGCACTAAGCGATCTGCCCCGTGTCCTGGTTATGCGTCGAATCGAAGAAGTCGTAATCGCCATTCCAAGCGCGCCCGGTCATGTAATCCGTAAAGTCGCTGACGTCTGTCGATCACGCAATATGCCTTTTCGTACGATGCCAGGATTGTTCGAACTACTTGGAGGAAAAGTAAGCGTCAATCGATTGCGTGAAGTGGAAATTACAGACTTACTGCGTCGTGAACCTGCCACCATCGATGACCGCGCGGTTGGAGCAAGCCTGGGTGGTAAACGGGTGATGGTCACCGGCGCCGGTGGTTCAATCGGTCGTGAACTTTGCCGCCAGGTGGCGCGCTGGGGGCCTACAGAGCTGATCTTACTTGGCCATGGGGAAAACAGTATATTTGAGAGTTTGCTCGAGCTCGAAGAGAATTTCCCTTCTATCCCACTCCATCCAGTGATCACAGACATTCGTGACGCGGACAGACTGGACGTATTATTTGACAATCTGCGTCCCGAAGTCGTTTTCCACGCTGCAGCGCACAAACATGTCCCCTTGATGGAGGCCAACGTGGAAGAGGCGATCACGAACAATGTGATGGGCACACGAAACATCGTCGAAGTCGCCTTGAACTATGATGTCGAACGCATGGTTATGATCTCGACGGATAAAGCCATCCGGCCAACGAGCGTTTATGGCGCCGCTAAACGCATGGCAGAATTGTTGGTATTGGATGCCGGGCTACGATCCGGCCGTCCATTTTCTGTGGTGCGGTTCGGAAATGTGTTAGGCAGCCGGGGGAGTGTTGTGCCTATATTTAAACGCCAAATCGCAGCGGGCGGCCCCGTCACAATTACCCATCCAGACATGGAACGTTATTTTATGACTATCCCTGAAGCAGTTCATCTGGTACTGCAGGCCTTTGCAATGGGACATGGAGGGGAGGTCTATGTATTGAATATGGGTAATCAAGTGCGAATCTTGGATTTGGCCGAGGATCTGATCCGTCTTTCGGGTTTAGAGCCGGACAAGGATATTGAGATCGTCTTCACTGGCATCCGACCTGGAGAGAAGTTAAGTGAAGAATTATGGGATCGAACAGCGACATATGAGCCTACCTCTCATCCAGATATTGTTTTACTCGCCGAAGAATGCCGTCTTACCGGTTCATCATTACAGCAAACTGTTGATGATCTGATTCATCTTGCACGCGAGGGGGAAGTCGACGAGATTTTAGCAATCCTGGACGACTTTATCCCTGGCGCAGCCATGCGCAGCACCCCTCCCCCCGATTTAACTTCGGTAGTTTGAACTCGGACAGAGGTTATTATTTTTCTTTCTTGGCGGAAATCCGTGGACTGTACCAATCGATGATGCTGGAAAATCCGTATTTTGAATGGGATGATTACCTCAATTCCCAACCCGAAGCCCACCTGCTGCAGACAAGCGCCTGGGGTCAGCTAAAAAAATCGTTTGGTTGGGAGGTACAACATGTGTTGGGCAGACAATCCGGTGGATGCCGTTTTGGAGCGCAGATTTTGTTCAGGACGCTACCGCTTGGGTGGTGTATTGCTTATATCCCGAAAGGACCGCCCGGCTTACACTCATGGGAACTCCTCGATGGTAATGCCTGGCAGGGGTTTTTAACTGAGGTTGATACAACTTGCCGTCGGTTTAATACCATCCTGGTTATCCTGGAGCCGGACAGTTGGGAAGGGGATGAGTACCATATTCTACCGGGTTTTCAACTTGGTCTGCAATCTATCCAACCGCCGCGTACGATATTGGTGGATCTCAGAGGTGGAGAAGAAGAAATTTTAGCGCGCATGAGGCAAAAGACGCGTTATAACATCCGCTTGGCTCAAAAGAAAGGCGTCCGTGTCTATCCATCCCAAGACCTGGACGCATTTTATCGGCTGATGCAGACCACCGCTGCGCGAGACAACTTTGGCGTCCACACCATTGCATACTATCAAGCCGCGCACCAAATATTTTATCCGCGTGGGGAGTGTGAAATCCTGTTGGCGGAGTATGATGGCGAACCATTGGCCGGCTTGATGGTCTTTGCACATGGATCGCGCGCCTGGTATTTTTATGGGGCCTCATCCGATGCGCATCGTGAACTCATGCCGGCATATCTGATCCAGTGGGAAGCTATGCGCTGGGCAATGCGGCGCGGCTGTACACAATACGATCTATGGGGAGTTCCCGATGCCGATGAAATCAACTTAGAAAGTAACTTTACCACCCGCTCGGATGGATTGTGGGGGGTCTATCGCTTCAAGCGCGGCTTTGGCGGTGAAATCCGCCGTTCGGCCGGACCTTTCCAACGTGTTTATCACCCTTTCCTCTATAAGATCTATCGCTTGGCGCTCAACCGAAAAAGCCAAATTGTCTTGTGAGAATATATGCAGAATCGTTCCTGGAATGCATTAATTGCCACTCTGCCCGATCCACATGTCCTGCAATCGATGGAATGGGGAGATGTTAAATCGCGATTTGGCTGGCAGCCGAGTTACTATATCTGGACCGAACAAAATACTGCCCATATTCCGGAACAACTCGAAAAAGGGGCACCAACCTCAGTAAATAATTGCACTGCAGCCGCGCTGATCCTGCAACGAACGGTAAAATTTGCCGGTTTGTCTTGGCGCGTCTTGTATGTTCCCAAAGGGCCGCTCTTGGATTGGGAGAATCAAGAGTTGCTGCAGCGCGTTTTGCTCGGCTTGGCTTCCCTTGCCCAACGGAAACAAGCAATATTTATTAAGATTGACCCAGACGTCAGTCTAGGGAGAGGTTTAGCTGGACAAATCAATGCTTGTGAAGACCCGACCGGCCAAGCGGTGGTTTCCAAGATGAGTCGGATGGGTTGGCGGCAATCCGATGAACAGATCCAATTTCAAAATACTGCAACTCTAGACTTATCTCTATCAGATGAACAGTTGTTGGCAAATATGAAGCAAAAGACGCGTTATAACTTGCGCCTGGCGGAACGAAAGGGCGTTCTTATACGCGCGGGTTCAGCGCGAGATATTCCATTGCTCTATCATATGTATGCAGAGACCTCGGTGCGAGATGGTTTTGTGATCCGCGATCAAAGTTATTATGAAATTCTCTGGAGTACATTTTTTCAGGCAGGCCTGGCGGAACCTTTAATCGCTGAAGTCGAAGGAGAAGCGGTTGCAGCTCTGATCTTATTTTATTTTGCCCGAAAAGCCTGGTATATGAGCGGCATGTCTCGCCAGGTGCATCGTGATAAAATGCCGAATTATTTACTGCAATGGGAAGCGATCCGTCGAGCCAAAACGAGGGCGTGTTTGGTTTACGATTTGTGGGGGGCGCCGAATACCCTCGACGAGAATGATCCGCTATGGGGGGTCTATCGGTTTAAGGATGGGTTAGGAGGTCAGGTCATCCGTCATATTGGCGCCTGGGATTTGCCAGTAAAGCCGAATGTTTATCGCTTGTATACGCAAACATTGCCTAGAATATTAAACCTGATGCGGACGCGTGGCCAAAGCCGGACACGCCAGCAGCTTGGAATTTAAAAAATCAAGGAGGACGATTTAATGAAACCTATTCCCCGTTTGCGTTTTGCTCACCTGCCTACTGCGGTTGAGCCATTACCACGCTTATCAGCCTATCTCAGCGGACCACGCATATTTATTAAGCGAGACGATCAAACCGGTCTGGCTTTTGGTGGGAATAAGACCCGCAAGCTAGAATTTCTTCTCGCCGAGGCGCAGGCGAATGGCGCCCGCACCTTGATTACAGCGGGGGCGGTTCAATCGAACCATTGTCGTCAGACAGCCGCCGCGGCAGCTCGTCAGGGTTTTAATTGCATCCTGGTGTTATCCGGAAAAATGCCGACATCGATATCCGGCAATTTACTGTTAGATCACCTCTTTGGGGCTGAAATAGTCTGGACGAAGCGCGCCGTGCGTGACCAGACGCTTCAGTCTACTTTTCAGTCGGCCTGGGACCAGGGCCAGCGGCCATATTTAATTCCGTATGGCGGCTCGAATCCCACCGGCGCGGCAGGGTATGCGTATGCGATCCAAGAATTGGCTGGGCAGACCGGGGTAAAGGGCCAGATAGACCAACCACCAGATTGGATTGTATTCCCTTCATCTTCAGGCGGTACTCAGGCCGGCCTGGCCTTGGGGGCGCGCATCTTTGAATACCCAACCAAGATCCTGGGTATCAGCGTTGATGAACAGCAGGAGATCCTTCAACAACGCGTATGTGATTTGGCAAACCAGACCGCTGACTTGCTTGGAGATAGGGTAAAACTTAAGGCAGAAGAAATTCGGGTTAATGCAGATTATTTGGGGGGCGGCTATGGCGTCATGGGTGAACCAGAAAAAGAAGCCATCCGCCTCTTCGCACGTTTGGAGGGCATATTACTCGATCCGGTTTACACCGGGCGAGCAGCGGCCGGTATGATCGACTTGATCCGCAAGGGGATTTTCACCTCCCGCGAAACGATCCTATTCTGGCACACCGGCGGCGCCCCAGCCCTTTTTGCGAGCCAATATCGCTCGGTTGCTGAAAAGGTTAGAATGGAACCCTAGCGTCGTCCGATCAGTTTATTTAGGAATGCCTTATAGGAAAGATTGCGGATTTCGGCGCCGGCTTGCCTGGCAATATCAATATTTGGCGTCTGCTCGCTGAAAGTAGCCAATTGGTATTCATGCAATAGAGAATAAGATGGCGTTTCAGCAGGAGGAAGGATTTCGCCAAGTTTGCTAGCCCGTTCAGTTGGAGTGCGGGTGGGCAAAGATTTTTCGCCTAGCCGTGTAAGCGCCCGATTGATCTCCTGATAAGATTTCGTCAAAGGGGGGAGCGAAGCGCGCTCAGCCCACAAGCGGAGCCCTCGAGGGGGTCTAATCCCCATCCGGCGTAAGGTGGTTTCTAATATCACCGGGACCGGCGGTAGTGAAAAACGTGCTCTATTTTTCCAGATAACGAACGCAATGATGGTTGTCAGGAGGCCAGCGATCATCCACGGCAGAATAACCACCCAAATCGATCGAGTAGGGAGTGGGGTAGAGTTTGAAAACGCCTGGCGCTGGTCTGCGAGCTCTTCAAGTTGATTGTGCCGAAGCCGATTAATATCTTCTTCGGAATTTTGATTGTTAGCCGTTGAATTTGGCTCGCCTGATAATCGTTGGATATCTGGCTGTGAAACGGTAGGTTCAAATTCTATCCATCCGAAACCCGAAAAATACACTTCTGGCCAAGAATGCGCATCTAACTGGCGGACCAGGTAATGACCATCTGTCTGGCGCTCGCCTTGCGCATAGCCTATCGCCCAGCGCGCTGGGATACCGATGGAACGGAGTAAAACAACTTCAGCGGTGGCATAATAATTACAAAATCCCTTGCGCAGGTCGAACAGGAACCAGTCAATTGGTTCTTGTCCACGTGGTACAGCCGGTATAGTGTCCTGGTAAACTATATTATTGCGCAAATAATTGGTGATGGCGATGACTTTATCGTATGGATTGTCGATTCCGGCGGTGATCTGCTCGGCGAGTTGGCGTGTTCGAGGCGTGATGGTTTCTGGAAGATTTAAATATCGTTCTTTGACCCAATCGGGATAGGCTTGATCGGAATGGCGTAGCTGATGGATGGTTGCATTGCTGACCGAGGATTGGATTTGATAGGATTGTTGAGGCCGTAAAGTTTTGTTGGCGCGAAATCCAGCAATGTCGACTGTCTCATCGGGGTTCTGCGCCAGGAGGGCGTCGGCATCCACACTGACCCAGAAAGGCTGTGGGGGTGAAAATAGAGTGGATACATAGGTGGCTGGTGTAAATTGAAAAGTATCTGCCAACCGTCCCTGGTATTCCGGTAATACAAGCGGTTCGCCGTCAGGGTTAAAACTATATTTTGTAAAGATCGTGTTTATCCATTGGCCATCCGAATAATCATCATAGGTCAGTGCGCGCCAATAATAACGTACGTTGCTCGGAGCAGTATCTGGAGGCGTCACGATGAAAACCGGTGTATCATTGAGAATACTCCCGCGGCCCAGGGTGATATTATCTCCATATCGATCAGTGTAGACGCCCACATTCGAGCGGAGCGACGAAAAAGCAGTTTCCCAGCGATTTCGAAGGTTTGCCCAAGAAGCACGGATCGGCTGCGTTGCTTCGACCACAGCCGGAACAGATTTAGCTAAGGCGGGGACCGTCCAGGCTACCAGGACCATGATCGTGACCGCAGTGAGGGCGAAACGGATAAAATCTAGCCCTAAATGAGGCGGTAGCATGGCGCGATTTTCTTTCCAACGAACCTGATTCTGTAAGAATGTCATCCGGGCGATAAGCAGCAAACTAAAGAATATATAAACTGCCAAGTATAGCGCGCGCCTGGAAATTAGCGGGTCAAAAGAATGGATTATGAGGATGACGATCCCGGTTGGGAGAATTGCCCACCAGGCATTCCCGTAACGAGTTAAGACGTAACCCGCTGATAGGCTGAGTACCCAAAAGAGGCTCGCCATCAAAATGATAAAAAAGATCGAATCGGTGACTATCTGCCGGTTAGCGATCTGCAAAATCACGATGCTCGTCCGGCTCGAGATCTTTGCCAGGCGATCAACCCATGGGAGGCCGCTATTGATTGTTGAGCCAAGTTGCCAACCGATTATGAAGAGGCCGTAGCCCAGGCCGAATAACGAAACAAGCCAGGGTCTAAAACGACTTTGCCCTAAAGCCAGGCCAAAAATCACGCCGAAAAGAACGATATATGGGATGATTGAAAGACTATTTGTCCAACCTGTTGCTTCTAGCCGAGAAGCTGCGGTAAAAATGGCAACCAATAGCAGAATCGCGGCTGTGATATCCCACCAGCGGATTTGAACTTTTGTATCTCCTTTTGCATGCAAGCTGCCCAAGCTCATCGAACACCTCTATAATCTTACACCGATAAATCGTTCAAGGTTCAGTTTACCAAAGAATCGTATCTGAATATATGAAAATGTCCTAAACCTGCAATCGAGCCAACGATGTCAAGAAGCGCTTGCAGGCTAAGATGCGCCGCTGCTTTCATGGCTAACAAAATCCTTCCTGAATTAACTGTATGTATATTGTGAACTTAAGTTCAAAGTGATTTTATCTTATGGTAAAATTTATCAGTCATTATTAATGTTTTAATGATAGCGTTTCGTTAATACACGACACTAAATCTAGCAGAGGAGCTTCTATGCAGGCCAACCAGTGGTTATTTATTGGCGTGTTTTTAATTCTCGCCCCGGTTTTTCCACTCATTGCTCTTTTAATCCCCCGACTTATCGCCCCTCGCAAGCCCAATCCAATCAAGCAGCAGACATATGAATGCGGCATCGAAACCGTGGGAGATAGTTGGGTACAATTCAAAGTCCAGTATTACCTGTTTGCGTTGGCATTTCTGATCTTCGATGTCGAAACAGTATTCTTATTTCCTTGGGCGGCAGCGTTTGACTTTTTACCGCTGTTCGCGGTTCTGGAAGGGGTCCTGTTTATCGCCATTCTGATTGCAGGTCTGGTCTATGCCTGGCGCAAAGGCGCACTGGAATGGGTATAAATTTAGGTAGATCAATTTCGAAGAAGGCTGAAGGAAATATCCCTCAGCCTTTTATGTGTTTTCTTAACTGTTAATGGAAATGGCTTTCATAGTTCCAAAATACGATTTTGGATAGGAGTGTTGTTATGACAGACCCCATTATTTTGATTGCTGGTTGGCTGCGCAATACATTCTCTGCATGGGGATTATCTGCTGAGCTGGTTTCGCTCATCCTGGCAGTGATTGGGGTAGTTTTGCTGTGCACCTTCGCCCTGGTCTTGGCAATTTTTCTAGTCTGGGTTGAGCGTAAAATCGTTGCCCGATTCCAGGATCGCCTGGGGCCAAACCGTTTGGGACCTTATGGCTTAATCCAACCTATTGCAGATATTATCAAGTTATTAGTAAAAGAAGATATGACCCCCAGTGGCGCCGATCGGTTTATTTACAACTTGGCCCCGGTGATCGCCCTGGCGACAGTGTTGCTGCTTTGGGCAGTCGTCCCGCTCTCACCCTATGTGGTGGGTTCTAACATAAATGTGGGGGTGCTATATATCGTTGCCCTGGGTGCGATCAGTACCCTAGGCATTATTATGGCGGGTTGGGCTTCGAATAATAAATATGCTTTGTTAGGAGCTTTCCGCACTGTGGCTCAGATGGTTTCCTACGAAGTACCGATGGTAATTTCCCTGCTGGTCCCGGTGATCCTGGCGCGTTCGATGGGTGTCCAGGATATCGCCAAGGCGCAAACGCCATTCTGGAACTGGTACATTTTCATGGCTCCTTTGGCAGCGATCATATTTCTTATCACGTCGATTGCCGAAATCGGCCGCGCCCCCTTTGACTTAACCGAAGCGGAGTCGGAGATTGTAGCGGGTTTTCATATCGAATATAGCGGCATGAAATTTGGCCTGTTCTATGCCGGCGAATTGCTGCACGCTCTGACCATCGGGGCGCTTTTTGCTGCTCTTTTCTTGGGCGGATGGAGCGGCCCATTTGTGGACCAGCTTCCATTCTTGGGCATCATCTACCTGTTAATCAAAGCGTTCTTCATCTATTATGTGATTATGTGGGTCAAATATTCGATGCCGCGTATTCGCATCGATCAAATGTTGAATTTCAATTGGAAGTTCCTCACACCTTTTTCTCTGGCGTTGGTCATCGCGGTTGCGATTGTAGATCGTCTTTTTGTTAATTCACCACACTGGATGTACTGGCTTGGAATGTTATTGGTAAATGTACTCATCGGCTGGGGAAGTTTGGCCCTGGCGGGGCGCTTTGGACAATTGAAGCGCCAAACCGTGGGCGAGTTTAAACCCGTTGCCCGCCCGGAGAATTCGCCCGTCCAAAACACGAGCATCGGAGATTAGCCCACAGATTGCCTGTCGCTTTTTTTCTAGGCAATCGGGAATTATTTATTCGTCCAAAATTCGGAGAGTGATGATGACAATTCAACAAATTTTGTTCATCTTGATCGCTGCAGCGACACTCGGTTCGGCATTGATGGTTGTTTCTGTCCGTAATCTAGTGCATGCAGCCTTATGGCTCATTGCGACCCTGGGCGGGGTTGCGTTCATGTTTGTGATGCTATCTGCTGGATTTTTAGCAGTTGCGCAGGTGGTCATTTATATCGGAGCGATCTCGATCTTAATGATTTTCGCGATTATGCTCACCCGGAATGTAGCCATTGATCCGGCGCGAGGGTTGAATTCCAGTTGGTTTGGAGCACTGGTGGTATCAGGAGCCTTGTTTGCCGTGATTGTCTTAATGCTGAGCCAATGGTCAGACTTGAGCATGACCGCGCCCGAATTACCTCAGAATTACGACGCGCTCCGGTTTCTTGGAATGGCTTTGGTTGCTCCAAATGGTTATGTGCTGCCGTTTGAGCTTGCCTCTGTATTACTCCTGGCAGCTTTGATTGGCGCAATCCTGGTGGCCTGGGGCCGGAAGTAGGAGGTGCAAGTGATTCCACTATCCTGGTATTTAATTTTTTCTGCCGCGTTATTCAGCATTGGTTTGTTTGGCGTTCTCGCCCGGAAAAACGCAATTGCAATATTGATGGGCGTCGAGTTAATGCTCAATGCTGTCAATGTGAACCTCGTAGCACTGTGGCGTTACCGTTCGCCAGATGCAATCACCGGACAAGTTTGGGCGGTGATTGTGATCGCTGTTGCTGCCGCGGAGGTTGCAGTAGGCCTGGCGCTCTTTATTTCACTCTTTCGCCGTCGTAAGACGATCGTGGCGGATGAAATCGATTTGCTGAAATGGTGAGAGGACCCTTATGAATACTGAAACATTAATCTGGTTTATCCCCTTACCGCCCATCCTGGCCTTTTTCTTAATCATTTTGCTCGCCAATCGCAGGAACTGGCTGAGCCACACGATCGCCATTTTAGCCGCGTTTCTATCCTGGTTAGCAGGAATGGTGGTTTTCTTGCGGGCGGTAGGCGAACAACATTTGGCCGTAAATCCATTCCAGTCTTCGATTAATTGGTTCGCCACTGGTGACACTTATTTTCGGATTGGCGTACTGGTTGATCCCCTCTCCGCAGCCACTTTGTTCTTTGTCATCTGGACTGTGCTGATGATTTTTATCTATAGCATTGGTTATCATAATTTCGGCCAGCCTAAGGGAGATCACGACCGGCCCGGACTGCAGCCGCATGGCGCGACGGTCAGTGACGCACACGGCCATAGCCATACCGTCATGTCAGTTGAGCCGATGTATGCGCGTTTCTTCGCATTCATCGCTCTCTTTGCTTTTGGGATGTTCGTCCTGGTACTGTCCGATAATCTTCTTACCCTTTTCATGGGTTGGGAAATCATGGGGCTGTGCTCCTATCTTTTAATTGGCTTTTGGTACGGGAAACCCAGCGCTCGAGCCGCGATGATTAAGGCTTTTATGACAACGCGTGTTGGGGATGTATTTATGCTCCTCGGCATTGCATACCTGTACACTCAAACCGGCACTCTTACCTTCCGTGAAATTTTCCAACCTGCGGTGCTAGAAAAGCTTGCCCATTCACCGGCTGCATTTGGCTTGTTTGGCTGGTCGGCTGCTGCACTGATTGGTATTTTACTCTTCATCGGTACGATCGGTAAATCAGCCCAATTCCCTCTGCATGTCTGGTTGCCCGATGCGATGGAAGGCCCTACACCTGTCTCGGCCATGATCCATGCGGCTACCATGGTCTCGGCAGGCGTATATCTGGTAATTCGCATGTTTCCGTTGTTGTCAGCAGGGTGGGAGCATGGTGAAGCACTGACGCCGCCGATGATGTTTATGGCAGTGATCGGCACGTTCACTGCCTTGTTTGCCGGGACGATCGCGGTGGCACAGAATGATATCAAGCGCGTCCTGGCATATTCGACGATATCCCAATTAGGTTTTATGATCGCCGCATTGGGTATTGGCGCGTACGTTGCTGCAGCTTTTCATCTTTTGACCCATGCATTCTTCAAGGCGCTTTTGTTTTTAGGCAGCGGTTCCGTCATTCACGGCATGGAACACGGCGCATTGCATACAGGCGATCATCACACAGATCCACAAGATATGCTCAACATGGGCGGCCTGCGGAAAAAGATGCCGGTTACCTTTTGGACATTCCTGATCGGTGGTTTGTCCCTATCAGGTTTCCCGTTGATCACAGCTGGTTTTTGGTCCAAAGATGAAATTTTAGCTGAGGCTTTCTACAGCAGATCCTGGATTGTATTGGTTGTCTTATCGATCGCAGCTCTGATCACCGCATTTTATACCATGCGACAAATCACGCTGACCTTTTTGGGAGAACCGCGTACCGGTTTAGCCAAAAACGCGCATGAGTCTCGTTGGACGATGACGCTGCCATTGATCATCTTGGCTATCTTCGGGGTGGGTGGGGGTTGGGCGGGTATTAGCGAAGGATTCCCTCTGCTTGGTCGTATGCTGCCCAATTACATCGAGAAGATAGGCACGACTCTTATGCACGAGATCGAAATAGTCCCATTCAATATCGTGCCATTGCTAATTTCTCTGGTTGTCTCGTTGGGTGGGTTGGCGATCGGGTACTTTACCTATAAAGGGTATCAGGTGGGTGAAGTGGACCCAATGCAAAAACTGCTTGGCCCGGTCCACACCCTCTTGAAGAACAAGTATTACGTGGATGAGCTCTACCAGACGATTTTTATCCGTCCGGTGATCTGGCTGTCTGATCGTTTTGCAAACTGGGTCGACCGATCTGTGATTGATGGCTTCTTGCATGCCATCGCGAATGCGGTCGGCGTGGTAGGCAGTTTCCT
>JAYRNN010000254.1:0-1787 GCA_041912175.1 Anaerolineales bacterium
TGGTTGGGGCTGCGCCGCGGCCGGCGCCAGCTTGACAATTATTCTGCGGCGGGGGAAATACAGAGCCTTGTTGGTATAATCTTTAACAAATTCAAAAGCCTGGTGTGCACAGTCTCACGCTAACAGGTCGAGTTTCTCGCTCCCTCCTGGAGGTCCCCTATGCGCGAATTCTTCTACCCCAGCAGTGTCGCCGTCATCGGCGTCTCCGACCGGCCCGACAACCTGGGCGCCAACATCGTTGCCAACCTGGTCGAGTACGGTTTCAGCGGCATTGTTTATGCCGTCGGACCGCGCGGTGGGGTGATCGAAACCCGCCGCATCTACCCCTCCATCCTGGATATCCCCGACCCGGTCGACCTGGCGGTGATCCTGACCCCGGCTAAAACGGTCCCAGGCGTCCTGGAAGAATGCGGGCAAAAAGGCATTCGTTGGGCAATCATCGAGACAGCCGGCTTTCGCGAATACGCCGAAGAAGGCCTGCGCCTGGAAGAAGAAATCTGCCGGGTGGCCGAGCGCCACAATATCCACTTCACCGGCCCAAACTGCATCGGCATCATCAGCATGGAAAACGGCTTCTGTGTCCCCTTCCCGCGCCTGAAGAAGTTCGTCAAGACCGGCGATGTTTCCATCGTCACCCAGAGCGGCGGGGTAGGGATGAGCGCCCTCAACCTGATGGCGAATGAGGGCCTGGGGCTGAACAAGTTTGTCTCCGTCGGCAATATGCTCGATGTCAGCGCCGAAGACATGCTCGAATATTTGATCGAAGACGAAGGCACCGCGATCATCTTCGTCTACCTGGAAAGCATTCATCATGGCCGCCGGCTGATGGAAGTGGCGCGCCGCTCGGAAAAGCCCATCCTGGTCTTCAAGTCCAACATCGGCCGCCTGGGACAGAAAATCGCCCTGTCGCACACCGCTTCGCTGACCAGCGACGACAAGGTCGTCGATGCCGCCTTTCACCAGGCGGACATCCTGCGCGTGCGCGACGCCACCTCGCTGGCCGGCGGTCTCAAAATTCTGCGCCTGCCGCCGATGCGCGGCCGGAACCTGGCCATTATCTCGCGCTCCGGCGGGCACGCCGTCCTGGCCGCGGATGCCTGCGAGCTCTCTGGTTTCGAGCTGGCTCATTTCCCCGAGAGCTTTTTGCGTGAGATCGAAAAACACTTCCGCGCCTCGGTGATCCGCCTGACCAACCCGCTCGACCTGGGCGATCTGTTCAACCTGGACGTGTATGCCCAGATTGTCGAGCAGACCCTCCAGCTTGAAGGCGTCGATGGGGTGGTCTTTCTGCATACCGCCCTTTCCGAAGCCGAAAACCTGGCCAGCCGGGCCTTGCTGGAGCGCTTGATGGCCTACGGGCTCCAATACGATAAACCGGTGGCTTATTATCTCTCGACGGCCTCCCAGGAAATAACCTACCTCAAGCAGAACTATAACTTCCCGATCTTCACCCAGGTCGTCGAGACCGTGCGCGCCCTGGAGATGAGCTATGAATATTACCACCGCTCCCAGGAGATGCATGCCCAGGCGGATGCGCCGCTATTTTCGGTTGACCGCTCTGCGGTGGCAGCGCTGCTGGCCAAGGCCGTGGCAAACCAGCGCGATCTGCTCCTTCCCGAAGCGCTGGACGTATTAGCAGCTTACGGCATACCGGTCCCAGTCAGCGCGGTGGTCCAGACCGCTGAACAGGCAGCCCAGGCGGCTGAGCGGCTTGGCTATCCCGTCGCCGTCAAGCTGGTCGCCGGGGCGATCTCGCATAAATCGGACGCCGGCGGGGTGCTCTTGAA
>JAYRNN010000255.1:0-2244 GCA_041912175.1 Anaerolineales bacterium
GAGCGCGAGGTCCTCGCGCTCCATCTGCTTGTCTAGAATGATGTATACTTGGGAAAGATGGATATCACCGCGCCTGCGATCGAAACCCGAGCATTGTGCAAAGCTTTTGGCTCAAAAATCGCGGTTAAAGATCTAACGCTGACCGTCGAACAGGGGGAGGTTTTTGGTTTCCTGGGGCCAAATGGCGCAGGTAAAACCACTTCGATCAAGATGCTCTTGAATTTGATCTCACCCACTTCCGGCGAAGGCAGGCTGTTCGGACGGCCGTTAACCGAGCCGGGTGTACGCCGGGGGGTCGGGTTCCTGCCCGAACACTTCCGCTTTCATGATTGGTTGACCGCCCAAGAATTTCTTACCCTGCATGCTGACCTTTATTACATGCCCCATTCAGAGGCCCGCAAACGAATCGCAGAATTGCTGGAGCTGGTCGGCCTGGAGGAGCATGCCGGTAAAAAACTGCGCGAGTTCTCGAAAGGTATGCTGCAGCGTATCGGCCTGGCCCAGGCGTTGCTCAACCGGCCTGGCCTGGTCATCCTGGATGAGCCGACCTCTGGCCTCGATCCCGTGGGGCGACGCCTGGTGAGAGATATCATCCGCGACCTGCGCAGCCAGGGGACGACTGTTTTTTTGAACTCGCATCTGCTCAGCGAAATTGAAATTACCTGCGACCGGGTGGCTTTTATTAAACATGGCCAGGTTTTGCGCATTAGCTCGTTGAAGAGCCTGGCGGAAGGGGAGCTGAGCGTGGAAATCCGAGCCCGTAATCTCACCCCGCCGGTTCGACAGGGTTTGAGTCGTTGGAGTACGAACGTACGCCAGGATGGCGAACACCTCTCCTTGACCATTGCGAGCGAAATCGATCTTCCGCAGATCAACCGCTATCTCGTCGAGCAGGGTGTGGAGGTTTATTCTCTTCGGCCCAATCAAGTTTCTTTGGAGGATCTTTTCATCCAAATCGTTGGAACGGATGGCGGATTATGACCGCGCTCTGGTCTTCCACTACCACCGTGATCGCCCGTTTGACCTTTTTTGAAGCCGCCCGGCGTAAGATATTATTGGCTGCGTTGGTTCTGGGTGTCGTTTTTCTAATGGTGTTTGGGATCGGCTTCCATTACATTATGCGCAACCTGGAGAGCTCATTTCAGGGGAACCTGCTTGAACTAAATGAAATTCGCAATTTCCTGCTGATGGCAGGACTGTATGTGGTAAATTTTCTGACGGTGATGATGACAGTCCTGACATCCGTAGACACGCTGTCAGGCGAAATAAACTCTGGTACCATCCAGACATTAGTGTCCAAGCCGGTGCATCGCTGGGAAATCCTGATGGGCAAATGGCTGGGGTTTGCCGGCATGATCAGCCTTTATTTGTTGTTGATGGTTGGCGGTGTGATGGCTTATATCTATTTCCGTACTGGTTATGTCGCCCCCCACCCGCTGCAAGCGTTTGGCCTGATGTGGTTGAATGCCCTGGTATTGCTCAGCGTGTCAATCCTGGGCGGCACGTATCTCTCTACCCTGGCCAATGGAGTGATGGTCTTTGGCCTGTTCGGCATCGCTTTTATTGGCGGGTGGATCGAGCAGATTGGTTCCTTCCTTCCAAAAAATTCAGCCCAGGCTGCTGCCAATATTGGAATACTCACCAGCTTGCTCTTGCCCAGCGAGGCTTTATGGAAACGGGTAGCCCACGAGGTCCAATCCCCCTTAGTTGCCTCCTTGGGATTTTCTCCATTTGCTTCCTCGACATATCCAAGTACGCTGATGATCCTTTACGCAGTGACCTATCTCATCACCGCGTTAATCCTGGCCCTGCGGCGCTTTAAGCAGAGAGATTTGTAAAGGTTTCTCGATCACAATACGGAGCTGCCTAGTTTATTCGGCGGCTCCGCAATGATTTAATCGAATATTTAGCAATCCATTGATAAATATTATACGTATATTTATCTAAGTAGTGATATTCGAATGGTAAAATCTAGCCCAATTATGAACGAGCCTACCCGTCTGTCAATCGATCCACTTGTCCGCTTGCGTAAAAGCTGGATTCTTTTTGGTCTGCTGTCCCTGTTTTTCCTGGCTTCAGGCTACATCTTGCTGCTTCTAGAATGGCAGATCTCGGCAGCCCGCTCATGGCTTGCATTGGCGTCGCTAACCATCTTCTATCTGCTACTGGTTTTGGGTCGAAATTTGCATCTGAACTATCGCCCTGAAGAGAAACGTCTACTGCCCGTGCTGGGTTGGGGTAATC
>JAYRNN010000256.1:0-3075 GCA_041912175.1 Anaerolineales bacterium
AAGATTTTCGCGAATGGGATGAATGTCATATCAAAATACGGATGTAATTAACATACAGGGCGTCCAAGACCTTTGGACGCCCTGGTAAAAATAGGATAATTTCACTCCATCCGGTCTGTGGTGCCCTGGTAAAGCTCCCAGCCCTGGCTGAGGATGACGACTTGTGCTGCAAGCAGCCAAAGGAAAAAGAGCGTTATAACCGCCGCAGCGGTGTTTAAAATGTTATCCAGATTATTCTGAACGTTGGTCAAAATGCCTTTAATATTGTCCATTGATGATTGGGATTGGGCGACCATACTCTTATATTGAGCCAGGCTACTGGAAATACTGCTGACGTTAGTCGCCATGGTGGACAGGCTGGTCTTTATGGTGACCAGGTTATCGTCGGCCGTATCCAGGTTTTTAGACATATCGGTGAACATGGCCGGCAAATTTTCTAACTGAGTGGCCACATCGCCCAAGGATTCTGCGAGCGATACTTCAGGGTTGTAAGGCTGAGTATTCTGTGGGATCGATGAACCGATAAACGGAACGGCAGACAAGACGGCCTTGAAAGTATCGAACGAGCGGATCGCGCCGTCGAGCACATCCGCGGCTTGTCGGGCGGCTTTGAGGGAGGCGGCGGCAGATTCAATCGTGCCCGGCAATTGCTCTCCCATCAGGATGGTAATTTGATTGAGCAGCGGCTGGGTATCCTGTACCGAAGTCGCTGTGGCTTCCAACATGGTCTGTAAAGCGCTGACACTGTTAACCGTGGCGCCCAGCGCCTCTTCAGTGACGATCATGACTTGCTTGCTGGTATCGATGCTCGTGTTTAAGGTCGCGATGGTGTTGCTTACCCCCTGCGCAATGGTGGGCTTAGCCACCCACACGCCTACCAGTCCAGCGATACTGAGCACAAGGCCCAGGATGCCGGCAATCATGACTAAAATTCCAAGAATGCGGCGCAATACTTTCATGATTCATCTCCTGTTTGAATTTGATTTAAACCAGCGAATAACTTTTCCTTCAGGGCATCATCTGACGATCGAATTGCTTGTCTTCACTCTATTTTTATTCTCGGTTGAGGTAATTATCACAATTATAATACGGGACGGGGCGGCTTCCTATTTTATCTATCAAGGGATCACTCCCCAGATCAGGACCATCCCATCCAATCCGGTGCTTGCGAGATAGCGTCCATCCGGAGAGAAAGCCAGCGACAAGACCGAATGTGTGTGCGCCCCATATAGTTGCCAGGCTTGCAGAGATTGTAGATCCGACAGCTCGACCCCATTCAAGGACGCTGTAGCGGCTATATCATCATAGGGGGAGATGGCCAGGCAGTTGATTTCTTGACTCGTCGGCTGAAGGCCGCTTTCCATGGTCCCGTCTATACCCCAGATGGTGAGGTTCCCTGTGCGACTGGCTACCGCTAACCTGGGTGGGAACGCGGGTGAGAAGGCAAACTCCACGATTTGTACCCCGGTCATATAATCACCCACTGAACTCCAATCAGGAGGTTGGAGGAATGAGATTTCTCCGTTCTCCCAAGCTAGACCCAGCAAATAGGGCGGCTGGCTGCTCGTAGTAAAAGGACTGAAGCTCAGGCATAAAGATGTGGCGAAATCTTTCTGGATTCGCTGCACGATCGACCCATCGCCGACAGACCAGACGATTCCTACGCCGTCTCGCCCACCTGCAACCAAATAGCCGCCATCTGGGCTAAATGACAGACCGGTGATCTCTGATGTCAATCCCACAAATGCGCCGAGCAGGCTCCCATCTTCAATCGACCAGAGTTGAACATCCCCATTCTGGAGTCCTGCAGCCAGTGTATTGGCGATGGGTGACACCGCCAGGCGGGCGACTGGAACGCCTTGACCGCCAAGAATGTACTCAGGGCGGCCATCCAACATACGCATTAGCTCTACGGAGCCATCCTGTTTACCAATCGCCAATAAGGCGCCGTCCATGGTGAAAGCCAGGCTGGTTGGCAAGTTGTTCGCTTCGCTGGCCTGAGACACATCCCAACGAGCAAGCTGCTGAATTTGGCCCAGGTTTATGGAGGTTATGGCCTGCCTGGGCTGCGGAAGCGGTGTATTTTTTAGGGAGGCCGGGGTGGATATGATGATTAAAGGGGTTGCGAAGACTTCTGCGGGGGCGAGGGCGGGCGCCGCAGCCGCTGGCGCTTCCGCCGGGGCGGAAGTAGCGGCCGGAGCGCCGCCGCCACAAGCTGCCAAGGCGAGAATGATCAGACCCAAAACTGGGATGAGGAAAAAATTCCAGGTGATTGTGATCTTCATTTTGTTTTTCAAAACCTCCCCTTGTTGGATCTTGGAAATCAAACTACGTGGCTTGATTAAATTTCCAAATGGCGCTCCTCACGCTTTGTAGATGGCGAGGCATACAGCGGGGCTACGTTTTTCCACTCTGAAAGCAATCGCTGGGCGATGACAGGCGCTTCGATTGAAATCATCGAGATCGCATTTTGGCGGCGCAATACATCGAGAAGTGGCTCCAAATAAGCACGGATCTCCGGTTGACGCGAACCCGGCATGCTATTCAAGGCGTGATAAGAGGATTGGCGCAACGGTTCGGTCAACTCGTGCATGCACAGCACCTGTAAAATGGCCGGAATGGCAGGCACATCCAGGTTCGCCAGCACACGCGCGGTCGCCCAGCGCACCTCCATATTTTCATCGAACAGGCCTTCGGCTAAGATATCCAAGGCGCGCAGATCACCAATTTGCCCCAAGGCTCGGGCTGCATGCCAGCGCACGTGAGAATCGGGATGGTGTAAGGCATTCAGTAACGCTGGAACCGCATTCCGCCCGAGCTCATTAATCGCCTGGCTGGCTGAGATATGGACGTCATGGTTGGGGTTTGCCAGGGCCTTGATGAGGGGTGGGCCGCAGGTGATATCATTTAATGTTGCCAGGGCGTGGATTGCGCGTCGTTGCCAGCGTTGGTGTTGCTCGGGCGGGATTGGGATGTCTCCAGCAAAAGTTGGATCCAAGATTTCATCTAACACTGGAATCGCCCTTAAATTACCACGCAAACCCAGGATATAGGCAGCCGCCCAGCGTTGCAGGG
>JAYRNN010000257.1:0-5036 GCA_041912175.1 Anaerolineales bacterium
CGCCGGTGTACAGGTCGGGGGCGAGGCGGTCCCGGTTGAGCTCGGGGTAAGAAGCCAGGGCGGCGTTGGTATGGCCGGGCATGTCGATCTCGGGGACGAGGGTGACGAAGCGGCTCTGCGCATAGCCATCAAGGTCAGCGTATTCCTGCTGGGTGTAAGCGCCGCCCGGGCCGCCGCCGACCGATGTGTGGCCGCCACGCCGGGCCAGCTCCGGCCAGGTCTCGATCATGACCCGCCAGCCCTGGTCGTCGCTGAGGTGCAGGTGCAGGCGGTTCATCTTATACAGCGCCATCAGATCAATGAAGCGCTTGACCTCGGCGACGCCGAAAAAATGGCGCGCCACGTCGAGCATGGCGCCGCGCCATGCAAAGCGCGGGAGGTCGCGGATCGTACCGGCGGGCAGCGCGGCGCTGGCAGAGGTGGGGGCAGGGGGCAGCATTTGCAAAAGGGTCTGAACGCCGTAGAACACGCCTGCCGGCCGGTGGGCGCGTAGCGTGACCTGGGCGGGGGCGATGGTCAGTGTATAGCCTTCATCGCCGAGCGCCGGGTCGCCTTCCTGCGTGCTGAGCAGCAGGTTGCCCGCGGGAGGCTCTGCGCCGGTTGGCAGGACTTCCAATTCCAGCCCGGCGGTGTGCTTGATTTTGTCCGCCAGGTACGCCGCGATGGCGTGCAGCGCGGGCGTGGCGGGGGAGAGATAGATCTTTGCGCCGGGGGCGATTGTGAAAGTCCCAGCGCCTACCTCGATTGAAACCGGTTTGGGGATGAGATTGTGCATAAAGGGTCCTCCTTTGATTTTAGATGGCTTACCCACGCACAAAGATACCAGATTTTAGCATTGTTGAAAATGGTAGAGGAAATGATCGTTGCGAGCGTCGCCCGACGTTCTGCAGCGAAGAGCGACTAGGTCTGCTTAAGCTGCGGTTCGAAGGCTACCTGTAACGCCAACCAATCTGCTGCCCCAGTTTGAAACGTCGATCAGGGCGACGCGCCCGGGAAAGGCGCAGGGCGCCAGTCCGAGTTGAGCGCTTTACTCTGGAACGGGTACAGGCTGTCTCCTGGCAGTACGGGCAACGCCGGCTTTCCAATGGGTGATGTGGGCGAGGACGTCTTTGATTGTCCAGGGGTCTTTGGATTCGGGGCGGTGCACCAGGCGATTCCATTCTTCGCCGGTGAGGTTGGCGACGAGATGGTCTAATTTGTCAAATTCCTGGATGGTACGGTGGATGACTTCTTCTCGGTTGTGGCGCATGGTCGGGGAGCCTCCTGTTTCTTGGGTTGCACAGGATGTATACATAATTTTTCGTTTGCGGGCAAAGGGACGCTGACAACGGATTTTTACCACGGATTTCTGCAACGAAGGACGACGCCAAAGGGGAAGAAGCAGAACACGAAATACACGAAAGGGACGAACGACACGAACGAAATTTGAAATTTGGAAATTGGGCGGATGGTGATGCGGGTTTTACCCCGCGGGAGGTGGTTCGCCGCCCCGGCCGGCAAAGCTGCCCTAGGCCATGAAAGCAACGATCGTGTAATCCACAATATCCTCACTATACCGATCAAATGCGCTGATCAACCCCGCTTTCCGCAACTCAGAATTCGCCTCCAGCCAGACGGCCAGGTCACCCTCCGGCGCCGCTGCAAATTGTGCATAGGTATCGTTGGTCAGGGGCAGCGCAAAAGTGAGCGGCTTCCCCGGCTGCAGGGCTTTCAGTACATCCAAAGGAACCTCAAGTCTGATTTTAGAATCGGCAAACGATTTGTTGACCAGGTCAGCGGGATCAAATGAAGGTTCGGGTTCTAATGGTGGATATTTGGCGCGCCAATCTGGATTCCAGCGCAGTGTCTCAAGAACCTCGCCCAGGTGCAGGCGGATCTCCCCGTTTAGGAGATCGATGTCAACCTGCTCAACCAGGATGGTGGCTTCAGGCGCATCGGGGCGCATGCCATTGATCAAACGAAGTTTGAACGGCGGCAGCCCGACCCTGTCGAGCCTGGTCATCCAATACTTGCCCGCCGTGCGATATTCGATTTTCTTTGAGCCGTCCAGGATGTGCGCCAGCCATTTGCGTTCGATCGTTGCTGTTAGCGTGTTCAGCTCTGGCATTTCAGACCTCCGAACTTCTTTTCATCAATACAACCTGTTTAATCCTATTTTATCCTTCCAAAAAACCCTTGAAAGGTTAAATTCTCGTAAATAATGGCTCCTCGACCTTCCATCTCTACGAGGTAGGGTTACCTGGGCTCTAAATTTCCCAAATTCAATCTTATAATAGGAAGACAAGGTAGAATACCAGGCCAGAAGTCAATATTTTCCCCTACGAGGCGCCATGCCCGCTCCCGACATCATCCGCCAGCTCGTCCAACGTTTCGAAGACAACCTCCCCGCCTACCGTTCCGGTCATTACAACGAGACCCAACTGCGGCGTGAATTCCTCGATCCCTTCTTCGAAGCGCTCGGCTGGGACGTGTTCAACAAACAGGGCTACGCCGAAGCCTATAAAGACGTCGTCCACGAGGACGCGATCAAAGTCAGCGACGCCAACCGCGCCCCGGACTACTGCTTTCGCGTCGGCGGGATGCGCAAGTTCTTCGTCGAAGCCAAGAAGCCCTCGGTCAATATCAAGGACGAGATCAGCCCGACCTTCCAACTGCGCCGCTACGCCTGGTCGGCCAAGCTGCCGCTCTCGATCCTGACCGACTTCGAAGAGTTCGCCGTCTTCGACTGCCGCTCCAAACCAGACCGCAGCGACAAGCCCTCCACCGGCCGTTTGATGATGCTGACTTTCCGCGAATACCTGGATCAATGGGACGAGATCGCGGCCATCTTCTCGCGTGAGGCGGTTTTGAAAGGCTCCTTCGATCGCTATGCCGAAGCCGCCACCGGCAAGCGCGGCACCGCCGAAGTCGACGACGCCTTCCTGGCCGAGATCGAGCGCTGGCGCGAGCTGCTGGCGCGCAACATCGCCCTGCGCAACCCGCAGCTCAACCAAAGGGAGCTCAACTACGCCGTCCAGATGACCATCGACCGGATCATCTTCCTACGCATCGCCGAAGACCGCGGCATCGAGCCGTCCGAAGCGCTGCGTAAAATCACCAAAGCCGCCAATATTTACCCCAACCTGGTACAGCTCTTTCAGCGCGCCGACCAGCGCTATAACTCCGGCCTGTTCCACTTCCACGCCGAAAAAGGCCAGACCGATCTCCCGGATGGGCTGACGCCCTCCCTGGTGATCGACGATAAACCGCTCAAAGACATGCTCGGCCACCTGTACTACCCCGACAGCCCGTACGAGTTTTCCGTCCTGCCGGCCGACATCCTGGGCCAGGTTTACGAGCAGTTCCTGGGCAAGGTGATCCGCTTGACCGCCGGGCGCCATGCCGTCGTCGAGGACAAGCCCGAAGTCAAGAAAGCCGGCGGCGTCTTCTATACCCCCACCTACATCGTCGAAACCATCGTCAAACACACCGTTGGCGCGCTGCTCGAAGGCAAAAAGCCCGACGAGGCGGGCGTTGGCAAGGGCGAACCGCTGCGGGTGTTGGATCCGGCGTGCGGCTCCGGCTCGTTCTTGCTCGGCGCCTACCAGTACCTGCTCGACTGGTACCGGGATGGCTATATCGCCGACGACCCGGGGAAATGGGCCAAAGGCGCCAGGCCGCGCCTGGTCGAAACGGGCTCCATTGGCGGCGCGCTGCCGGGGGAGGGCCGGGGTGAGGGATGGCGCCTGACCACCGCCGAGCGCAAGCGCATCCTGCTCGAACATATCTACGGCGTCGACATCGACCCCCAGGCTGTCGAAGTGACCAAGCTCTCGCTGCTGCTCAAGGTGCTGGAAGGCGAGAACGAGCAGACGATCGGCAAGCAGCTTGCGCTGTTCCAGGAGCGCGCCCTGCCCGACCTGGGTCACAACATCCAGTGCGGCTGACGCGCTGCGTAGCGCGGACAACTGATTGCGACAGTACCTGGGGAAGCAAGCGCCAGGATGAATAGACGGGCCAGAGCAAGAAAACCTGCCCTGGCCCGTCTTCCATGCTGCGCCGCAATGGGCAGCCGGCGAGAAATTCAGCGCCTTGAGTGGTTAATACTTTAGATCAACCCGCATTTCTAGAAATGTTTTGACCTCAGCAAATAACTTTTCAGCCTCGGTTTCATAGCCAGCATAGGCCGCCAACCAGGCCTTTGCTTTCTCGCTATCGGAGGCGCCTTTTGCATTGATCTTGACGTTCAAACCGGCGGTTTTCAATGCCGTCCAGGCCAGCGTTGCGGCTGAACAGGCGTCTGTAATTGCATTGATGTTCCCATTTTCGGCAACCTCGCGCGCCATGCGCAGCACTTCGACAGCCTGCCCCGCTGCGCTCAGCGGGACTTCGGCAGCTTCTTCGGTAGCCTGGGCAATTGCCATTTGCCGAAGGGCAGATTCTTCGTCGTTGTTCCTTGGCAGCTTGCGCGCCTGCATCAAATGATCAAACGCTTCTTCGTCGCGTACAACCGCCTCCTGGAACCAGGAGCGCAGCACCTCTGCCTGGCTGGCAATCGCTTGCATCTGGCCTTCAACGTCGGCATACTTGGCGCGCCCGACCGTCAGGCGGGCGACCATCGATACCAGCCCCGCCGCCATCGCCCCCGAAAAAGCCGCCGCCGAGCCCCCGCCGGGTGAAGGCGCCGCGCTGGCCAGGCGGTCCAAAAAGCCAGCTTCCATCGCTGCTTCGCCGGGTCCAGCATCGCCTAACTCCAGTAAATGGTTCTCCAAAATTTGGCTCCGGTCGAAGTTTTCCAGGCCCAGGTAGTATTCCAACGAATTCACCAGGCTCTCCAGCGAAACCACGCCCACGATCTCGCTGCCCACCACGTTCACCCCGTAGCGCGCCGCCTCCAGGCGCACGAGCTCATGCGTGCGGTAGATGGGCGTTTTTTCGTAATCAAACATATTCATTGAGACGCAGACTTGCTTGCGCTCCGAGAAGGTCAGCCCGATCGAACGAACAGTGGTAAAACCACCCGAGGGACCGCGCACAATTTTGGCGATCTTCTGGGC
>JAYRNN010000258.1:0-4315 GCA_041912175.1 Anaerolineales bacterium
CTTTCCATGTTTTAATTGGAAAGTCCCGATCTATTCCTTGTGCTATAAACGAGATTGACTATTTCAGAAAATCGAGTATCCTATAATATAGACAGATTCAATCATATTTAAATTTCTACAATTAATAATTTGTATTTCACTGCAGGAAAACCGTAAAATCCCTGAATCAAAGCCAGTGGAATACTCAGTGTGGAGGCAAATTGGAACGTCGACGAGTAGTAGTCACCGGATTAGGGGTAATATCTTGTATTGGTTTATCAATCCAGTCCTATTGGGAGAGCTTGATTCACGGAAAATCAGGCATTCGGAAAATAAGCCTTTTCGATGCCAGTCATATGCCATGCCAAATTGCAGGTGAGATCCCTGAATTTGACCCCTTGCTTTATATGGAACGTAAAACTGCCCGCCGTATCTCTCGTTGCACGCAACTGGCGCTGGCTGCTAGCCAGCAAGCATTGGCAGACGCGGGATTAAATATACCCATTGCCGATCCCGAGCGAGTCGGCGTCTCTCTTGGAACCGCGGTTGGTGGTCTTGATCATCTGACGCAGGCGGACCGCATTTATCGCGAAAAGGGTTATCGTGGGTTGACGCCTCATCACTTACCGAGCGGGTTACCTAACATGCCAGCTTTTCAGATCGCACAAGAATATCAGTGCCTAGGGCCAAATAACACCAGTACAACAGCCTGTGCTGCCAGCACCCAGGCCATCGGGGAAGGCGTAGAATGGATCCGGCGTGGCGCGGCAGATATCGTGATCGCGGGCGGCAGCGAGGCGATCGTCATGGAATTAGTGGTAGCTGCTTTCAGCGCGATGCGTGCCCTACCAAATAATTACAACGGCAATCCAGAGAAGGCATCCCGCCCGTTCGACGCAGATCGGGAAGGTTTTGTTTTAGCAGAAGGCTCTGCAGTCTTGATCCTGGAAGATATAGAACACGCGTTGGCTCGCGGTGCCCATATCTATGCCGAGGTAGCCGGACAGGCTTCATCTTCGGATGGTTACGATATGATCGCTCTTCAACCCGATGGATTAGGCCCCATCCGAGCGATGCGTTGGGCTCTACAGAATGCAAATGTACTTCCCGACGAAATCGATTACATTAATGCCCACGGCACGTCAACACCTCTTAATGATAAGACTGAGACTCTCGCGATAAAGCGCGTTTTCGGAGAGCAGGCATACAATATGGCAATCAGTTCGACGAAATCGATGCTCGGGCATGCCATGGGAGCCTCCGGGGGGCTTGAGGCTATCGCATGCATCTTGGCGATCAACCATGGATTGATACCCCCTACGATTAATTACGAAAATCCTGACCAAGATTGTGACTTATCTTATGTCCCAAACCTGGCTATTCAACGCAAGGTTGAAGTTGCTTTGTCAAATTCATTTGGCTTAGGGGGCCAGAACGCTTGTCTGGTTTTTAAACGCATGAATGGTCAATTGTGATCCTGAGAAGGAGGCTGAGATGAAAGTTCGAAAATTTTGGTATTTGTTCATCCTCGCAATTGCATTAGGACTGTCAGGTTTAGTAGTCTTTGGGCAGCACACCCCCGTTAGCGCGGCTGTTCCGAGCGGGTCGATTAGCGGGACTGTCTGGCAGGATTTTTGTAAGTTTGATTGCGCGGCAGGTACAAGTTTAGCCCGAGGCAATGGGTTGGTTAACATAAACAAGGGAGAACGCAGGTTGGCAGGAATAAAAGTAGGGTTAGCCAAGGGAAAATGCGCCGAAAAACGCCCTCCCAAATATATAAAAACCAATCTGAACGGTTATTATCTCTTCAAAAACCTACCCACGGGTTTTTATTGTGTAAGCGTTGACTCACGACAAAGCGGTACGGCATTTCCGAAACCTGGCTACTGGACCCGACCAAGAGAGAGCCAAAATAATGCCATCGCACGCTATGAACTAAAGATAATCGCATCCTCAGATTTTGTGAATAAGAGCTTCGGATGGAATTACAAATAAACTGCTCCACAAAGGACCCGGCAGCATAATATTCAAGCGCCGGGTCCTTGGTGGAGCAATAACCGCTAATACGTCAATATGCGCGGCAAGTCCTTAGCTTGCTCAATCCAATCCTCTATTTGAGCCAGTGAAGGTAATTGACGCACCAGTTTCTTCTCGGCGTTGACATCAACCAACTTCTGATAAAGATTTGCAGGGTTACGGATGGCCATCTCGCGCACAGTATTTACACCGGCCATCTCGAGCAGATCCGACCATTGTGGACCAATCCCTTGGATGCGCATCATGTCTGCATGATTAGCCCATTCGAGAATCAGTTTAGGAGAAATTCCTGTCTTCTGGGCTAATTCATCTCTACCTTTTGCTGTAGCACATTGTTGGAGGAGCGCATGCGTGGTCGTGATGCCATTCTCTGCAAGGGTGTTCGCATACGATTCACCAATTCCCTCGATATCGATAACTTTACGATTATATTTTCCAAAGAAATCTGCGGGTTCTTCTGCTGCTTCGGCCACCCATTCATCCGGCAGTACTGGCGTTGCATCTTCTTCAACGACGGATTCAGATGATCGCTCCATCGCCTCAGTAGTATCATCGGTAGCAATTTGGATTTCAGGCTCAGGTTCTTGTTCTAAGGCCCATTCGATGCCAGCCACCGCCGCCCCAGCCGAAACAACGCCGCTTAATCCAGGCTCCTGAACACCATCTTGTTCGAGAGCGCCTTGCAGAGTATCCACAACGCCTCCAAAAGGCGCAGGTTCGCCGGCGACTTCTTCCACTGCCCGGACAACCTCGTCAGTCTCGCCTAGCGATGATCCCTCTTGTTGCGCTTCCGTGGTAGCTTCGTCTTCGATAGCCTCTGCAGTCACATCTACAGACTCTTCTGTTTTCCGGTCTGACATCCCAACCGATGCCATACCTCCGACAAGAACAGCTCCAGCAGCGAGAGCGCCTATACCTGCTGCTGCTTCAGGTGTTTCTCCAACCGGAATGATCTCAGCCGGTGAAGAGCTTGTTTCAGGTAATCCGCTTTCGGAAGTTTGTGCAAGTTCATTTTCATCAACGCCTGACTCTCTGGCGGCGGCAACCCCAGCTACCACAGCCGCGCCGGCAGCAACCGCACCCAAACCTACCCTGCCGCTTGATTCTTTCTCATCCATCGTTTCTCCAGGCTCAGCGGCTGCAGCATCCATAACAACTGTCTCAGCAGCTAGAGGCGTCACATATTCTTCCCTCGATTGCGCCTCAATCGTATCCGGCTCTACTGAGGCTGCTTGCATATCTTCAATCGGGGTAGCAATATCTGCGCTAGGTTCGCTAACTACCGGGACATCTTGTGAAGAGACAGCCGGTGTGAGCTCAGATTTCGGATTACTGGATCCAAATAAACGGATCACAAGGATAATGAGCAACACGATCGCCAGAAGAGCCAGGAATAATGCCACCGCGATATATCCAAATAGAGGCGGTTTGAGGATTTTTGAAACGATCGTGGGTGCGGTCGCATCAGAGGTCGTATCGACTGGAATATCTGCGCCCGACTGGCTTACCAACGCATCCTTATACGCGATGGCGGCTTCTTGCGATACCCATTCTGGATTGGCCAGAACCGTTGCTAAAGCTTTCGGCCCAGCATCACCAAGAGCACTAAAACGCTGGGCTGCTAACTGGGCATTCTGATTGACCGAATAGGAATCTATTGCCATATTGATCCACTCTACTTGCAGATCAGACCTGAGATTTTCTGCTGAAGCGTCTACCCATTGGACAGGCCAAACCATCCAGCCTACGAAAAGCCCTAACGCCAATCCTGCGATCAAGGTTAAGATAACAATCACGAATAAAGTGCAACCCTTCATGAATAACTCCTTTCGAGATCATTCCCCTTTACAACAATGGTTTTCACCAATCTTAAGCAAAACTTTCCCTATTTTATTTAATGATGTATCTTTCTTTGAGGCAAAAAGTAGAATGAACGAATTTATCATAATTATAACTTGGATTTCTTGAAACTATTTAAACCCGCCTGCGTAATACTATTGATGATAAAATCATAAAGATGCTTTATGGTATCTCTGAGAAATAGATAGAAAATTGGAGGAACATTATGAGTTGTTGGCGCGTTATTCTATGCATCATCTTTCCACCTTTGGCGGTACTCGACAAAGGTTGCGGATCGATTCTGATTACATCTATTCTTACCTTGATTGGTTGGGTGCCTGGCGTCATTGCAGCGCTGGTGATTAATACTCGCACACCAACCGAATGGTAACCAATCTTGTATCTGACGATCTACTAAAACGTGCCCAGGCTATTAAAGGGGAGATGGTTGCCTGGCGCC
>JAYRNN010000259.1:0-7703 GCA_041912175.1 Anaerolineales bacterium
GATTACGAGTACTTCGGCTGGAGCGTCGCCAACGGGCAGGGACGGCTGAAGCGCGTGCAGAGCGGGACGCCGGCCAACCCGAGCTCGCTGCAAGACCTGCGCTATTACAGCGGGACGGGTACGCCGGCCTACGATGCGCTGGGGAACCTGCTGAACGTCTACGACTACAAGGCCAGCAGCCCGCAGGCGCAGAGCTTCCACTACGACGCGCTGGACAGGCTGATCGACGCCCAGGCCAGCGGGGGGACGGCTGGGAATTACCCCTTGGAGACCTACAGCTATGACCCCCTCACGGGCAACCTGAGCAGCAAGGCGGGGGTGAGCTACACCTACCAGGCTGGGGTTGTGGGCTGCCAGGGGACGCCCACCCGCACGCTGCCGCACGCGGTGTCGGCTGCGGGGGGCAACACGTATGCGTACGATTGCAACGGGAACATGGTCCAGCGCATCGTGGGGGGTGTGACCTATACCCTGGGAGACGACCACGAGAACCACCTGACGGGGGTGAGCGGGGGAGGGGTGAGCGCCAGCTTCGTCTACGATGGGGACGGCCAGCAGGTGAAGGGCGCCGTGAACGGGACGGCCACCACCTACGTCGGGGACTACTTCGAGTGGACCGGCAGCGCGGGCACGATGAAGAAGTATTACACGGCCGGTGGCAGCCGGATCGCCCTGCGCGTGGGAAGTGGGACGGGTACGAGCGGGCTGGTGTGGCTGTTTGGCGACCACCTGGGCTCCACCAGCCTGGCGGCCAACCCGGATGGAACCCTGCTTACCGGCAGCGAGGTGCGCTACAAGCCCTGGGGGGAGCAGCGCTACCCGGCGGGGACGAGCACGCTGCCGACGACGTATCGCTTTACCGGCCAGCGATTGGAAAGTTACATTAACTTGTACTGGTATGGCTCTAGATGGTATGATCCTTATCTTAACCGGTGGATCAGTCCAGACTCGATTATACCCGATCCTCACAATGTACTCGATTGGGATCGGTATGCTTATGCACGAAATAACCCCATCCGCTACTCGGATCCAACAGGTCACATGGTTGCCTGCCCATCGGAAAGCGGCAACGGATGTGAAGGATTCGGACCGGCCAGAATAATGGAAGCGTATGGTTACGATGACCAGGGTAACGATCAGGCGCTAAGAAACTATATTAGAACACACGAGAACTATTCGCCATATGGAGATCCAAACCTTGATGATACAGGTCGATTTTTTGTTGCAAACGCTCAGTTCCAGGTATATGCTGAGGATGCGCAAGACGATAAAAATAAAAGCAAAGTCTTACAGGCCATGGCTTATGGTGCCAGTATGGGGGCCTTGGGGATCGTGCTGGGAGGGGAATCTAACAAGCCGCAAGGAGGCGTTTATACTTTGACGAATCCGGATAGTGGAACAGTTGTAAGAGTTGGACGTACGAATAATTTCTCAGTGCGAAGGGGCCAATATAGACGCCATCCGGATTTCTTCGATTTGGATTTTAATCGCGTTTATTCCACTAATGACTATGCCACTCAACGTGGTCTCGAACAAGTGGCGTATGATGAATATCTTCCTCCACTAAATGTGAATAGGCCGATTAGGCTAAATCACCCAAATATAGACCGTTATATCGAAGCGGCGATTACATTTATTGAAAACCTACTTGGTGGAAAATAGGAAGGAATGCTAGAGGGTAATATGGGACAGAAACACGTTCGATATAAAGAGGGGCAATGGTTCGCAGTGCCGCTTCGTAAAGGTGGTTATGCGATTGGAATTATAGTTAGAGGTAGCTACAAAACAAAAGGCGGTTTGGGATACTTCTTTGGCCCAAAATATTTGACAGTACCTGATGATAAGGATACCAGAGGGAAGAAGCCGGAAGAAGCAATATTAGTGACTCAATTTGGTGATCTTGGAATTATTAATGGTAGTTGGCCATTAATTGAAAGCAGCCGACCCTTTACTAAGGAAGAATGGCCAATACCGAAATTTGGATTTAAGCCGCCACTTCCACCAGATAAAGCCTTTATCAGAGAATATGGTCAGGATGAGACAGGCGATCTAATACTCATTCGCGAAACTCTTGTTGATGCCAGAATGATTGTTGATATGCCCGTCGATCGTAGCTCTGGAGGTGGTGCGGTCGAAATAAGGCTCACGAATCTTCTTAATGAGAGTTAGAGCCCAGATTTTTCGGGCGAGCATTTGAAAATCTAGCCAATTAATCTTGGGCTACGTTTCATGGTCCAGTAAATGGTCTAGTTTATCGCTTTTTCATCCATTGCCAGGGCAGAAGATGGTCTGGCCACCCTCTGTCCTGGCAACGGATCTCGTGGGCGCTCGGGTCGCACTCCGAAGGTTCTGACATATTAAACTCTCCACGAGGAAACTAAGTTGAGTAAGCAGAGCATTTGGAGATACGATTGCGCCATCGAAGCATTTCAACACTTTTAGCTGTAAAAGCCGATCCGCGAGGCGTTTTCATACCCTCACGGTTCAATATTTCAGCGATTTCTTGGTCAGTGCACTGTTCATACAAGCCGCGAATGCGTTCAACGATCATGGGCGGAGTAGGGACGCCTCCTCTCGCAACAGGCAGCGGTAATTGGGTAGTTTCGACCTCGTTGGTAAACCAGCGCAGTTGGACGGTAAGTCCCGTATCATGACGGGTTAGCGTCACATCGGCTATCAACGATTCTAGCAAATCTTTGCGTTCTGTCCAGGTCGTGGCTGGCGAAACCGACAATTCGAAAGCCTTCTGTCAGGCGGCCTTTGCGGTACAAGTTATACAGAGCCGGGATCAATTTCCGATGGGTCAGGTCGCCGGTCGCGCCGAAGATGACGATGGTTTTGTTCATAACATTCTCCCTCAGGCGATGATCGAGACCATCTCCAAAACTTGACTGGCAAGTTTCTGATCTCCGGTTCGTTCTACCTGCGCTAATGCCTGCGCTGGGCTGATCCCTCGCGTAAACAGCCGCCAGGCTATCTCTTCGTCCAACGCTGCCCTGGCAATGGGTTGGTCTGGCGCGCCGGCAAACAATTTCCAGGCCTGGTTTTCGAATCTGATCGTCCATTGCCCGCCAGCCGCCCCGGTGATGGCCAGGCTAACTGTGGTTCCATCCGGCGCAGAGATCCCTTCAAACGTGCGCGGCAGAGCCCAGGTGAAGGCCGCCAGGACGGGCGCCAGGTAGCGTGGCTGCTTCAATCCGAGCAGGCCTACTGCGTCGCGTATGTGCTGCTGGTGATGCCAGCGTTCGGTATACTCGCGCGCTAAGTCCAGCCAAACGGGCGCTGGCAGCGGGCCTGCCCAGGAGACCGCGCTGCCCAACGCGTACGGATCCAGGGTATGTGTGTATTCACACCATTGGCGGCCGGTGTAATCCAATAGATCGATCAGCAGTTTCGCGCTCATCCGGCGCGCGCTCTCCACCCAGCCTTCATTCCAATCTTTTAGCACTGCCACTAACTCGCCCCAGTTTTGCGCCGGGACGGCTGGAACGATATGTCCATCGCGCCGGCGCGATAGATTGCCGATTTCAATCCCGAGCAGATGTAGGGCGACATCCTTTACCGACCAGCCTGGGCAGATCGTCGGCCTGTTCCATTCGTCCGGCGCTAACCTTGCCAGCAGACTAAGTAATTCCTCGAGAATCTCGGGGAACAGCTCGACTACCAGGACGGGTTGTGGTTCACGCAACATCTAGGCCGTCGGCTCGGATCATTTTTACTCCGGCAGCAGACTTTCCTTAGAGTAATCGACCGTCAGACAGCGCTCCGGGTGGAAACTTACCAGGATATCTTCTACAACTCCTGCTCTGCCGCCGATACTTTCCAGATATCGCTCCCCCATTTCTTTTCCTAAATAACGATAAGCCATTGGGCGTACATCTCGCTCGTAATCAACCGCTGCGATGCGAACCGGTCCCTCCACGCTGACATACCGGTATGGCGACTTTGGGTCTTGTACGCACACACTGATCCGCGGCGCGGTTTTTAGCAGGTTGGCCTTATGGGTCCTGCTGCCGGTCCAGATGCGCACATCGTTGCCAGGTTCATAAAGATACCAGACCGGCACGGTCAGTGGTCCACGGCCTGCCTCGGGTATGCTGACCACTGCGACCCAGGGCATTGCCAGAAAGGCCTCCCGTTCTTCTTTTGTCATTGAAGTGATCGCCATGATTGCACCTCCTTCTCTATCCTATGACCGGCTGGTAGCCCTTAGGCGCTTCCTGCATCAGGGCCAGCGTGTTCCCGGCCTGGTCATTGAAAAATACCATCCACAAGTCGTGGTCTTCCATCGGCGCGATCAGGTGCGGCTGGTCGATGAACGCTACACCCCGGTTTTGGAACTCCCGGTAGGCCAGGCTGATATCCGCCACCCGGAAATACAGGATCGAAGCCGAAGGTACGAACGGCTGGGCGGAGGATTTTTCCACCAGCAGGCGGAGCCCGGCGCAGTCCAGGAATAGTAGATCGCCGAAACGGTAGAGCTTGCGCAAGCCGAGAGTTGAAGTGTAAAACTGTTCGGCTGCGTCGACGTCATCGACGAGCAGCATCACCTGTCCGAGTTGGTTGAGCGCAATCGACATTGTATTTTCTCCTGATTTACCGGAATACCAATTTGTGTGCTGATCATTGTAGCACAAAGGTTTTGAATGGAACGATATGATCTGTGCACAAGCAAGCGGCTACTTGTACGCAGATCATATCGTGACGTCGATCGGACGATGCCTGTTCCAGACATTGTCACTCCCCCTTGCGCATGGTAGAATGATCAAAAAGTCTGATTAAGACTATGGAGGTCAAATTATTATGGAACAGCAAGTAGCAACTTTTACTGTTAAGAAGGGCCTGGCGCAAATGTTAAAGGGCGGCGTGATCATGGATGTGGTCACTGCCGAGCATGCCCGCATCGCTGAAGAGGCCGGCGCAGTGGCCGTTATGGCGCTGGAACGCGTCCCGGCGGACATCCGCGCCCACGGCGGTGTGGCGCGCATGAGCGATCCCGAGCTCATTTTACAGATCATGGATGCAGTTTCGATCCCAGTGATGGCCAAGTGCCGCATCGGCCATTTCGTTGAAGCGCAAATCCTGGAAGCGATCGGCGTCGATTATATCGATGAATCTGAAGTGCTCACACCCGCAGATGAGGCCAATCACATCTGGAAGCACGATTTCAAAGTCCCGTTTGTGTGCGGTTGCCGCAACCTGGGCGAGGCGCTGCGCCGCATTGGCGAAGGCGCGGCCATGATCCGCACGAAAGGCGAGGCGGGCACAGGCGATGTGGTCGAAGCAGTGCGCCATGCGCGCTCCGTCTTGGGCGAGATCCGCCGCCTGCAGAACCTGCCGGTGGATGAGGCCATGGCCTTTTCAAAGGAACTCGGCGCGCCGCTCGAGCTGGTTATGGAAACGCGCAGCCTGGGCCGCTTGCCGGTGGTCAACTTTGCCGCTGGCGGCGTGGCGACCCCCGCCGACGCTGCCTTGATGATGCAGCTTGGCGTGGATGGAGTCTTTGTCGGTTCGGGCATCTTCAAGTCCGGCGACCCTGCCAAGCGCGCCGCGGCAATCGTCAAGGCCGTCACGCATTTCCGAGATCCCTACATCCTGGCAGAAGTCAGCCGAAACCTGGGCGAGCCGATGGTCGGCCGCCAGGTGTCATCCATCCCTGATACCGAGTTGATTGCTGGGCGAGGCTGGTAGTAGCGATTGCCGGGCTGTTGTCGCCAACGGTCTGCAGCCCATGAAACCAGGATGCAAATGAAGAAGATCGGTGTACTCGCCCTGCAGGGTGATTTTGAGGAACACCTGGTTATCTTGCAAAAGGTCGGAGTGCGCGCTGTGGAAGTGCGTTTGCCAGATCAACTGGATGATCTGGATGGATTGATCATCCCTGGCGGCGAGTCGACAACGATCGGTAAACTGGCGGTGGCGTATGGCTTAATCGAGCCGCTACGCCGGTTTGGAGAGCAGAAGGCGATCTGGGGAACTTGCGCTGGAGCGATCTTCCTATCCAAGGATGCTCGCCGTCATCAGCCATTGTTGGGGTTGATGGATATCACCGTCGAGCGAAATGCGTTCGGCCGTCAGGTGGCCAGTTTTGAAGTAGATTTGGAAATACCAGTGTTACAGCAGGTGGATTCACGAATCGAGCCCTATCATGCGATATTTATCCGTGCCCCGCTGATCGACTCGGTAGAAGCTGGGGTGCAGGCGCTTGCCAGTCTGCCGGATGGCCGCATCGTAGCCGCTCAGCAAGGTCATTTCCTGGCCACTTCCTTCCATCCGGAGCTGACCTCAGATGACCGTTTTCATCGCTATTTCTTGCAACTGGCGAATGAGAAGGATTGATTGGATAACGGTTTCAAACAACAACATCCAAGCATCACCTCGCAGAGGCTATGACAGTCCGTCCGTTTGATTGGCGCGACCTGGCCACTTTACATCGCTATCGCAACCAAACTGTTTTCTTGGATAGCGCCCTGGTTTTAACGCGCGGCGCTTTGTTGGTCCCTGGCGCCCTGTTCTCTTACCTGGCGCCGGGCATGGGGGTGTTTACCGCCGTCAGTCAAGCGGTTGGCAGGGATGAGCCAACCGCCATTGGTCAGATCATCCATATGCTAGGTTCGCCCTTTGCCCATCTCACGTTTGTCTCTCCAAACGAGGCTTTCAACTCGGCTGCGCTGTCAGAATTGTTGGAGTACCTGATTGCCATCTCAGGTGGGCGAGGCGCCTTTCGCTTGCTGGCAGATGTAGACGAGCATACGCCGACTTACGAGCTCCTGCGGCGAGCCAGTTTTGCTACCTATACTCGCCAACGTATCTGGCAGCTTACCCGACAGGTGGCAAACCGGGAACGAAAGCAATCCTGGCGACAGGCCAGCCGGCAAGATGCCCTGGCTATCCGCTTGTTGTATAATAACCTGGTCCCAGGTTTGGTTCAACAAATTGAACCCTTCAGCATGAACCAACGGCCACATGGCATGGTTTTTCAACAGGGTGAAGACTTGTTGGCCTATGTTGAGTTGCGTTATGGGCACCGTGGAATTTGGGTGCAGCCCTTTTTCCATCCTGATGCGCAGGACGTGACCGATCGTTTTATTGATTTATTACAAACCATGACCAACCGTGGCTCACGCCCGGTCTATATTTGCGTGCGTTCATACCAGTCCTGGCTGGAGCCGGCGATCGAAGAGTTGGGCGCAGAAGAGGGGCCGCGCCAGGCGGTCATGGTCAAGCATCTGACCAATCAACAGAAGGCCGTCCGCCCCTTGGCCGTCCCGGCTTTAGAGGGTGGTCATACAGAAGTTACTGCATCGATTCGCAAGATTTAAGAAAGATTTATGGAAAAACGAAAGATAACCGATGATTTGCACGCCCTGATGGACGTGCTGCCGCCTGCCATCGCGCAGGCAGTCAAAAACTTTAACGCCAGCGATGACTTGTTAGAAGTCATCCTCGATTTAGGCCGCCTGCCTACGGCGCGCTATGTGGAACGGGAAGTGCTGCTCAGCCAGGCTGAAATCACCCATGCCGACATCGATTTCACGGTCAAGCGTATCGGCGAGTTCGATACGGATAATCGGGCTGGCCTCGAGCGCACCTTGCACCGCATATCCGCCATCCGCAACCGGCGCGGCCACATCGTTGGGCTGACCTGCCGCGTGGGTAGGGCTGTCTATGGGACAACAGATATCATTAAAGACTTGATCGAA
>JAYRNN010000260.1:0-8766 GCA_041912175.1 Anaerolineales bacterium
CCTGGCGCGTTCACATCGCGCTTCACTTCTTCGCTGCGCCGTTATTTGGCAGATAATCTCGATTTCTTACGCCCAGTGGTTCGATCGAGACGCGCAAAAAAAATACTGGTATCTTCTACCAAACCGGTATTTGGCATGTACCCGAATAACACGCTGGGGCCTGTCTTTCAGGTATATATTAAGCGCAAACAACCAGGCCAGAAGTTCTTTATGGACGGAACGCCGATTACAGATTCTCAGCTTACGATACGGGTTGATCGTAAAATCCTGTCCATCTTGCAGCTTGTTGCCGGCCAGGCTGCCCGGATTGATATCGACGTTTTTGCTGGACAAACGGTCACTTTTGAATTCAACAATTCCCCAAAAGATCAAAACGGTTTTTATTCTACGTATTTGGTCAAAAGTACAAATCTATTCACAGAGGCAGATGCTGCAATTCCGTGAGCAGTTCAGAGTGATATGGCTCATATATTGATCGATTTGCGCTGGATGATACCGGGTTACACCGGTGGGATCGAGATTCTTGCGCGCACATTCGTCGAGACACTTCTCCGGACCGAAACGAGGCATGGATTCACCCTACTGCTCCCATCGGCTGCCCGGTATGATTTCGATCTGCAAGACCGGCCAAATTTCCATCTCCAGATTAGCGATGGCCCAATTTCGTACGTGGATGAAGTAAATTGGCGCATAAACACAAAACGAGCCCGGCAGTTCGAAACGCGTAATGGGCAAACCTGGATCAACCATCGTCGCTCATCAGCCAGCATAGCCCTTTCCCTGCAGGGGTCGATCCATCCTGATCTATTGACGTTGAAGAACCTGGCGCTTATACCAGATCTCCAGCATGAGGTTTTTCCCGAGTTTTTCGATCCACATGAACTGGAAAATCGCCGGCGAGATATCCAGAATACCATAGCCAATGCCTGTCGGATCATCACGATTTCACAATTCTCCCGCCAGGCTCTGCTCGATCGTTTCAAAATATCGCCAGATAGGGTCATTGTAGCTTATCCGGCTGCCGAACCGATTTTCAATCAGGCCAGCATTGAGTCAGAACAAATATGGAATAAATATGGGTTGAACCCCGGTAAGTATCTATTTTATCCGGCGCATACTTGGCCGCATAAAAACCATCGCTTGATCTTTCAAGCATTGGCTATCCTCAAACAGACCAGGCGCATCTCCATAGATTTGGTTTGTTCAGGTGCGCCAAAGGAAGCGCACCAAGATCTAGTGAAGTTAAGCGAGTCACTGGGCATCCAGGAGCAGTTCAGATTCCTTGGCTACTGTCCTCGCCCCGAGATCCCAGCCTTGTACAAAGGGGCCACAGCACTGGTCCTTCCATCACTATTTGAAGGATTTGGTATGCCGGTACTAGAAGCGATGCAGTCTGGTTGTCCTGTTATTTGCAGCAACGCGACCAGCCTGCCAGAAGTGGCCGGAAATGCAGCTTGTTACATTGATCCAGACGACCCTGCAAATCTCGCCCAAGCCATCCATCAAGTCTTAACGAACCACGCCTTGCGCGAGGAATTGATCATCAATGGTCGCCGCCAGGCCGCCTATTTCACGTGGGAGCAATTCTCCAAAGTGATCTTGGATAGCCTGGATTTTATTGCAGATCAGCTTGATTCGGATCCATTGCAGGCCGGGACGGCTTTAGATCAAGCGAGTTTCTCTGTTGAGAATAATTCAAAATCGATATCAAATAGAAATCTACGCATCCGCCGCGCCCGTGACTTAATTTACCGGGCAATAGAGCATAACCGACAAAGCCAATATTTTCAATCGACTTATTATGCTCTCCATGCTTTTCTGATCGGGCCGGATGTCTTTTTTAATTTATTCTTATTCCCACAAATTCGGGATAAATTATTGCGTCCAATTCTCAGAAAATTTTCGTTATAATTTTCAGAAATTCTCGATTTTAAATTATTAATTCATGCTGCTATTTCCACTGGCCCTTTCTTTAGTTATTGCACTCGCTTTTTTCATAACCGCGATATTGCGGTTAAAATCCAGGATTTCCTTTTTCCTGGCCTTCTTTCTACTGGCCTATACTGCAATCGTTCTGGCAACAGAGATCGCCAGCGTCTTTCACCGGATCACACCTGGTTTCGTCGTTTTCGTCAATTTTATCCTGGCCTGCATTGCTGGAATTGCCTGGCTATCAGCAGGTAAGCCCGATTTTCTATACGCTTTTCGTGGGAAAAACCTGCGTTGGAAAAGCCTATTCGATTTTTGTCATTATCCCGAACTATTAATCCTTGGTGGGATCGTTTTTATCGCTTACGCAATCGGGGTCTTTTTAATCCTGGCTACGCCGCAAAACAACTACGATAGTATGACCTATCATTTGTCGCGCATTGGCTATTGGCTGCAACACAGTACTTTGTCTCCATGGCCGACCCCCAATCCACGCCAAACCACATTCCCGCCAAATGCCGAAATCGGCTTGCTGTGGATGGCGCTATTCTGGGGTAGCGACCTACTGAGCGGTTTCATTCAATGGTTGTGCGTACCCGTGATTATGGCAGCGATTTATGGCATGTCTGGAATGTTAGGCGCTAATCCACGGCAAAGTTTAATGCTTTCCTTAATATGGGCTACCTTTCCAGAAGTATTCCTACAATCGCTCACCACAATGAATGATCTGGTGAGCGCGGCTTTTTTTACCAGTGCAGTCTATTTCTTATACACCGGATTTAAAGCAGGCGCGAAGCATGATCTTTTGCTCTCCGGCTTAGCGCTCGGATTGGCGCTTGGGACTAAATCGACTGTGATCCTGGCGCTGCCGGGCCTCTTATTAATTCTCATAGCACTGCTCATCTTCGAACGAAATAAAGTTTGGAATAAGCTCTTTACCTGGTCACTGCTTAGCTGCCTGGCTTTTCTCCTGGTAGGCGCTTTCTCTTATGCACAAAACTATATCTATTACCGGAACCCATTTTCTATATCCCAGTGGACAAATTATTTTGTCAACCCATCCCTTTCGCGGTCCGAGCTGGTAACAAAAAACCTTTTCTTATATTCTGTGCAAATGGCAGACTTGACGGGCGTACCCGAAAGCGTCCGTCCCCCATTTGCAGCGGCCAAGTCCACCGTTTCTACCCGTCTCGCAACGCATCTCCCGTTGTTACAAGAGGATGGCAAAGAACGCTTGCTGGCCCAATTGCGCTATGTACTGAGCATGCCTCAACTCGTCCACGAAGATACGGCCTGGTTTGGGCCAATTTTCTTATTCCTGTTTATCCCGGCAAGTATTTACCAGTTTGCCGTGGGTATTCGCAAAAAGGATGCCCTTCGCCTTGGCTTGTTGGGATTGTTGTTTGGCTTTGCCTTTGTCGTTAGCTATGCGCAAGATTGGACACCCTATAGGGGGCGGTATTTTGTACTTATTTCTCCTTTCGCGATGCCTTTGCTGGCGCCCTGGTTTGGTTCATATCGCGGTGCATCGATTGTGCGCTGGGCCATTACCCTGATCTGCATACTTACACTTGGGCAAACGATTTTATTCAATGAATCAAAACCATTGGTCGGGCCCAATAACATCTGGGGGAAAGATGACCTGAGCGTGCGCGTGATTAACTATGCCGAAATGGAATCGGTCCTGCGAGCTGTGGAAGAATTTGTACCAGAGGACGCCGTCCTGGGTACGCGCCTCAGTATAAACGCTTGGGATTATCCCTTATTCGGTAATAACCTAGCTCGTAAAATCATTCAAATAGATCCAACCGCTAAAGAAGTAGACTTTCAGGAAAAAATCGACCAGGGGGTTGATTATTTTCTGATACAACCACAAGAGCGTACTTTTTTACATCTCCCGCCGGATCTAAGAATCCTATGGGAAAAGGGCGGTTGGCTTTTATTGGGCGCATGCCAGTCAGGAGACTGTACTTCAGAGCCAGGAGCAATTGAAAGCGTGCTCGGTGTTAATGACGGCCAGAACCTCGCCTCTGTCGTTCCAGAATTAGCTGGCAAAGTAGGCATATTGGAATTCGACCCGGGTGAATGGCCGATCGAGGAATATAATGGAAAAGGGCATCTCTGGCTTGGCGAAGGCTCAAAACAGGGCTTAAAAATTTTCTTGTGGTCAGATGATGATCGCGAAGTCACACTTTCGATCACGGTCAAACCAGGTCCGTCTCGACAGAACTCGATGCGAACACTCCTGGTAGAAACAACCTGGATCAATGGCTTTGAAATTTTACCTGAAGGCTATTCCAGTTACGAGAAATCTTTTTCCGATGCGACCACCCTCGACGTTAAAATCAAGCTGCAGCCTGGCTTGAATGGGATTAACTTGCAATCATTAGACACCGCCACGATCCCGATTCAGCCAAATGGCGATCAACGTCCACTATTAATCATGATCAAAAATATTCTCGTTGGGGAGTAGGCCTCCTGGGTCATGGATGATCCCATTATTACTGTCATAACACCTACGCTAAACCAGGCGCAATATATCCGCATGACAATCGAGTCTGTGTTAGCGCAAGACTATCCTGCAATGGAATATTTCGTGGTCGATGGCGGATCGACAGATGGTAGTCTGGAAATCTTACATACTTATCGCGATCGTTTATCCTGGATCTCTGAACCTGATGAAGGTCAAAGTCAAGCGATCAATAAGGGTTGGCAGCGCACTCGAGGGGAAATTATAACCTGGTTGAATTCCGATGATATCTATTTCCCAGGCGCGTTACAAAAGGTAGGTGATTTTTTTAAAAAACACCCCGAAGCCGAATTTATCTATGGTGATTGCCAATACATTGATCAAGATGGCATCGGAATCAATCTCTATCCAGTAGAACCGTTTGACTATACGAAACTTGTTGTCGATACCCACAATTACATTCCCCAACCCTCCACATTTCTACGCCGCCGGACCTGGGAAGCAATCGGTGGGCTCGATGAAAGATTGCATTACGTGATGGATTTCGAATATTGGTTGAGAGCTGGCCTCCGTTATAATTTTATGTATGCGCCAGTACTTTTGTCAGGGTTGCGCATCCATGATAGCGCAAAATCGATCGCCAGCCTGGATAAAATGGCCTTGGAACTGGTCGCCATTTACCAGCGATTTTTTCTTTCTTCAAATCTACCATTACACCTCCGAGCAATCGAATCTGAAGCCATGTCGATGATATACTATCGTGCAGCGGATTGTTTCTTCTGGGCAGGCAAACCAGATGATGCGCGTTCCTATGCCTGGAAATCCTGGTTGATCAAACCCAACAAACTCCGGCGTCTCTGGCCATATCTGTTGTTAGGTCAGGCAGGTTGGAAAATTGCAAAGAAACGGATGTCAAATCCTTATTTGGTACGAGGGTAACCGCACATCTGAAAACTCGGGTAGGAACAGCCGATCTTGTGATGAAAAATATTGCCATTATTTATGAAAGGGAGCTGTCCATCGGCGGAGTCGAGACACACTTGCTCTCCCTTTTAAAACACGTAAACCCAGCTAGATTTAACTACACAATCATTTCACCTATCGATCAAAACTTTAGCCAGATTGCTTCTGCGTTGGGCGCCAGAATATTACCAATACCCAATTTCAAACCGCTTGATCTAATCATGGTAAGACAGTTAACAAAAAAGCTTTATCAAGGTCAAATAGATCTTGTCCATATTCATAGCCCGGTAGCTGCAATTCCCGCCCGCCTGGCAGCCAGAAGATTAGGACTGCCCACAATCGTGACCGTACATATCCCAGCAATTTATTATTATGGTGTGCGGTCGACCCTGCGTGCCCGCGCTGGTCGATCTATTTACAGCGCAATAGACCGGCTGCTTAACTATACAATGACCACGCGCCTGGTTTACGTCTCAAGCCAAGTCTATCATTATTATATTGATAATCAATTATCTCCAGAAAACCGCTCTTTGGTAATTCCCAATGGGATCGATTTGACGCAATTCCAGCCAGATCATCGACGCGAACGTCTCCGCAATCAATATCACCTGTCCCCTGAGACGCTTTTGATCACTTATGTTGGCCGTTTTTCTGATCAGAAAGGTCTGGATGTCCTTTTGAAGGGATTAGCGCTCTTAAAAAGTGCCTGCGACATCCCATTCAATGTCTGGTTGATTGGTTCTGGACCGATCGAGGAAGAATTACGGATATTGACAGCGGAATTAGAACTTCAAGAAAAAGTTCATTTCCTTGGCACTCGCCAATCTGTGGCCGATTACTTATTTGCCAGCGATTGTTTCGTGCTCCCATCCAATTGGGAGGCTATGTCCATTGCGCTGTTAGAAGCCATGGCAGCCGGGCTTCCATGCGTGGTAACAAATGTGGGTGATAATGCGAATCTGGTGGAAGATGGGACCCATGGATTTATAATCCCGACAAACTCCCCAGCCCATCTTGCAGAAGCGCTGCAACGTCTGCTGGAAGATAAAGCGTTGCGCGAAAAAATGGGCGCCAATGCTTTTCAGAAAGCCCGGGCATTTAGCGAAATAAAGATGGCAGAAAAAATCGAAGTCCTCTACGAACAAATCTTACAGATCGAACCTATTCCTTCGGCCACTTCGATTGGCTGAGCAGTGTTTCATACATTAACGCCCCTTCCTCAAGTAAATTCAATAAAACCGAAAAATCTCCAGTAGCCAGCGCAAATTCTAAAGCTTGTAATCGTCCCTGATATGCTTGCAAGCATGGGAGGATATTCTCCTGGTTTGTACTCAAGATATCCAGCATCATCGTCCTTGAAGATGGCGCCAACCGCGCCGTGCTGCGATAGCCCGGCCCGATCAGCGGCGCTGCATCTTCAGGCGTGATCGCTGCCAAGGCATTCGCCAGCAGATAAGGCAGGTGGCTGGTAGCAGCTACCCAGCGATCATGCGTGATCGGGTCCAGCCAGAAGGGGCGCGCTCCAACGGTCTCGACTAATTGGGCTGCCAGCCTCAAGGCCTCTGGCGAGCTATTGGGCAGGGCAGTCAGCGCAAACACGGCATCCCGGTACAAGCTAGACTCTGCTTGGGCTAATGAATTGCTCTCCTTGCCGCACATCGGATGCCCGCCAACCGGCGACAGACGCTCGGGGAGCGCTTGCATAGCGTTCGTTATTTCTACCTTTGTCGATCCAAGGTCCAATACGACTGCATTACCTGGATGCAAGCTCGGCAGGTCAATTACCACCGAGAGGATCGCTCGCACCGGGGCTGCCAAGATCAAAAGCGTTGCTTCTGATAGCAGATCAGCCGGGGCCTCGGCCGTGCGATCTACAATGCCTTTTTGCTCCGCCAGGAGACGCACAGCCGGGTCTGGGTCAATGCCGAGTAGCTCAGCGCACTGACCACGTAACGCCATAGCCAGCGAACCGCCCATCAACCCCAGGCCGAGAATGGCTATGCGCTGGTCTTGCAAATCTCCAACAGGCGTTTCAGTCACCCTACCCAGCGGCTCCGTTGGATGTCGCAGCCAGGGCAGGGATCGCAGGTTGTGGCGCTAACCGGCGTCCCATCGCTTCAACAATAGCCTTTACCTGCGTGACCAGCTCAGCATAACGCTCTGGCTTTAACGATTGACCGCCATCCGAAAGCGCTTCGGACGGGTTGGCGTGTACTTCGATGATCAAGCCATCTGCCCCAGCGGCAATGCCGGCTCGGGCAATTGCCGTTACATAGTTCCAAAAACCGGTGCTGTGGCTGGGGTCAAGAACCACTGGCAAGTGGGTCAGGCTCTTGAGCACCGGGATGGCGTTTATATCGGTTGTATTCCGGGTGGCCGTTTCAAATGTTCGGATGCCCCGCTCGCAAAGCACCACCCGGCGATTACCATGGGATAGGATGTACTCGGCCGACATCAATAATTCTTCTACGGTTGCGCTCATGCCGCGCTTGAGCAAGATAGGCTTCTGGCTTTCACCCAGCGCATGCAACAAGGCAAAATTCTGCATGTTACGCGCCCCCAATTGAAGCATGTCTGCATAACGCGCCACCATCGGAATCTGCTCTGTGGTCATCACTTCGGTTACAATCGGCAGACCGGTCGCCTGGCGGGCTTCTGCCAAAAGCTCCAAACCCACCAAACCTAATCCTTGAAAGGAATATGGCGAAGTACGTGGTTTAAAGGCTCCGCCGCGCAGCGCATGCGCGCCAGCCTCCCGCACCGCCAAGGCAGTCTCCATGAGCTGGCTACGGCCTTCAACTGAACATGGCCCGGCGATCAGCACCACCTCTTCGCCGCCAAAGCGCAGCCCGTTCACAGGCACTACCGAGTCCTCCAGGCGAAATTCACGTGAGGTCAACTTGTACGGGCGAGTAATCGGTACAACCCGATCTACACCCCCCAACAGGGTGAATAAATCGCGATCAATTGGCCTTCCATCGCCAATCGCGCCGATCACCGTTCGCTCTGTGCCGGTAGAAAGGTGCGCACGCAGCCCCAGGTTCTCCACCCGGTCGACGACATGGGCGATTTGTTCGGGACTTGCGTCTGCACGCATGATAATCATCATTTGAGCCTCCTTGTGTCTACAAAATATTATTCAAATCTGGGCGGAGTTGCATGGCCTCCCCCAGGTAGACTGGCCGGATCGCGGATTGGTGTAGTTCCGTGTTCCAATGTAGCAAAACTCGGATCACGCGCGGCACACCGACCGGCGCCGGTATTTCACGCGCACACAACATGGGCACCTGCACCCAGCCCAGGCCGCGCGCCGCCAAAGCCGGGAAAATAGCATCCAGGTCATCACTGACTGTAAAAAAAGCGCTGGCAATATCCTCTGATTGCAAGTCCGGGTTGGCTTGCAA
>JAYRNN010000261.1:0-55153 GCA_041912175.1 Anaerolineales bacterium
CTATCGCATTCCTCATATCCAGCACGTGCCGATCGAGCCGCATGTAGCGGTCGCCCAAGTGGATATGGATGGAAAAACCAAGCTTTGGGGCAGCTCGCAATCACCCTTCGCCCAACGCAACCTGATTGCCAAAGCGCTAGGCATATCTCAATCCGATGTTCAGGTCATCGCGCCGTATGTTGGCGGGGGCTTTGGCTGCAAAGCAGGCGTCAGCATGGAAGCGCTGGCTGTAGCAATCGCTACAAAGACCAAGGGCCGCCCGGTCAAGTTGCGCCTGACCCGCGAGGAAGAGTTTTACACCGCTTTCGTTCGCCAGGGTCTGGTGGCTTATTTTAAGATGGGTTGCGACAAAGATGGCCGTCTGCTGGTTATGGAGAATAAATTCTTCTGGGATGGCGGCGCTTACACCGAGTATGGCGTCAATATCACCCGCGCCTCAGGTTACAGCAGCACCGGTCCATATATCGTTCCGAACGTCAAAACCGATAGCTTTTGTGTATATACCAATCACCCTGTGGGCGGGCCGATGCGCGGTTTCGGCATGCCTGAGATGCACGCTGGCCTGGAGCAGTGCATTGACGAGCTGGCGCATGCCATTCACATGGATGCGGTCCAGTTCCGTAAGATTAACTGCGTCAGGACCGGCAGCACCCTGGTAACCGGAATGACAATGCACGCCACAGGCTTGAGCGAGTGCCTGACGAAAGCAGCCGAAGCCATCGGCTGGGGGCGCAAAGACCCACCCAGCGCGCCCAACAAGCGCCGCGGCAAGGGGATTGCGCTGATGTGGAAAGCGCCCGCCATGCCGCCCAACGCTGGTTCGAGCGCCAAGGTGGCCTTGAATGAAGATGGGACTGTGACCGTCAGCGTAGGTGGGCAGGAGATTGGCCAGGGTTCATTCACAATCGCCGCCCAAATGGCGGCCGCCGGGCTTGGCGTCCCGATCGAGAGCGTGCGGGTGAACACCCCATTGGATACAGATTACAGCCCGTACGAATGGCAAACCGTCGCCAGTCGTCTCACCTGGAGCATGGGCAATGCAGTCACTGCGGCGGCGCGGGATGCACGCCAACAGGTGCTCGACATGGTCGCCAAAGCCTGGGGAGAGAACCCACAAGACCTGGATATCGTCGAAGGCAATGTGATCTCGTATAAGTCCGAGGAGTCGATCCCGCTCAAGAACATCGTCATCTACGGCATCCCCTTGCCGAATGACCAGGGCTGGATCGGCGGGCCTGTGTTGGGGCGAGGCAACTTTATGCCTACCTATGTCACCGGGTTGGATGCAGAAACCGGCCAGGGCCCCAGGGCGGTGGTCCACTATACCACCGGCGCCCAGGCGGTGGAGATCGAAGTGGATTTGGACACCGGGAAGATCGAAGTATTGCGCGGCGTGGCTGCCTTCGATGTGGGCAAAGCCATCAATCCCGACATGGTCAAGGCCCAAATGGAGGGCGGTTTCGTACAAGGGCTGAGCACCGCGCTCTTTGAGGGCCTGAAGCTTGAAGATGGCATTTTGAAGAATCCAAGTTTTGTAGATTACCGTATCGCCACTTCCAGCGACGTCCCGCGCGATATCCAGGCGATTATAGTGGAGGTTGCCCAGGATGATGGCCCGTGGGGTGCACGGGGTATTGGCGAACACGCTATGGTGCCCACGATCCCAGCTATTGCCAATGCGATTTATGACGCAGTGGGCGTCCGCCCTGGCTCGCCGCCTTACACCTCCGAGAAGGTCTATCTGGCGATGAAAGACGCCGGAATTTTAGAAGGAGAATGAGTTTATTGAAAACGCTTACTCGGATCAAAAAAAGCGATTACCACGATTCGGTCAGCCTGATGCTGGCCGGGCGTGAGCTTTCTGGACTGCCCGGGATACGGGATGCGGCTGTGATGATGGGCAGCGAAGCCAACAAAGCCCTGCTTGCCGAAGCCGGGCTGCTCGACGATCAGGCTCGAGCTGCCAGCCCAAATGACCTGGTGATCGCGGTCAGCGCACAGGATGATACTACAGCGATCAACGCGTTGAATTTGGCGGAAGAACTGCTCAAAAGAAAAGCCTCCCATCAAGAGGGCGGCGCCTTCCGTCCGAAGACCATACGCAGTGCAGTGTCAGCCAACCCGCAGGTCAACCTGGTAGTGATCGCGGTGGCCGGACGCTACGCCGCTGCAGAGGCCTGGGAGGCGCTGCGTATGGGCTTGCACGTTCTTCTTTTCAGCGATAACGTATCGCTGAAAGATGAAATTGCTCTGAAGCAATATGCCGTCGAACACGGACTGCTGATGATGGGGCCAGGCGCGGGCACAGCGATCCTGAACGGTGTGGCGCTTGGATTCGCCAATGTTGTCCCACGCGGGCCGGTAGGGATTGTCTCCGCTGCTGGAACCGGTTTGCAAGAGGTGAGCGCTTTATTGGCGCGCCAGGGAGTTGGCATCACGCAAGGGATTGGCACGGGTGGGAGAGATCTGAAAGAAGAGGTCGGCGGGATGATGATGCTGGCGGGATTACGCGCCCTACAAGCTGATCCAGAAACCCAGGTGATCTTGTTGGTCAGCAAACCACCGGCGGCCTCCGTGACCGAAGCCGTAATCGATCAGGTCGCTTCTGGCGAAAAACCCGCCGTGGTGTGCTTCTTGGGGGGCGACCCAGCCCTGTTCGAGGCCGCGCCAAAGGTAACCCCTGCACGCACGCTTCAGGAGGCCGCTCTGTTGACAGCCAGGCTGGCCGGCGCGCCTTTGCCAGACGTACCAGAGATGTTGGCCGTTAATGTGCGCGGGCTAAAAGCCAGGGCTGAAGAACTGCAGCTACGCATCAGGCCCGAACAGCGTTACTTGCGCGGCTTGTTCTCAGGCGGCACGCTCTGCTATGAGGCTCAGGTTATCTGGCAGGATTTACTGCCAGCGCCGGTATATTCGAACGCGCCTCTTAAATCCGCCAACCGGCTGGCCGACTCTACCCACAGCCTCCAGAACAGTGCAATAGATCTGGGCGAAGAAGAGTTTACCGTTGGCCGCCCGCATCCAATGATCGACAACGACTTGCGTATCCGGCGTTTGATGCAAGAAGCCAGGGATCGAGAGACAGCCGTGATCATGCTCGATGTGGTGTTGGGTTATGGCGCTCACCCCGACCCGGCGGCAGAACTAGGCGCGGCCGTACGGAAGGCGCGCCTGCTGGCAGGCGAAGACGGTCGTCAATTGGTCTTTGTCGCTTCAGTAACCGGGACCGAAGCCGATCCCCAGGGGCTGAAACGGCAGGTACAGGCTTTGGAAGAAGCCGGCGTAGTGGTATGCGAAAGTAATGCCGCCGCCGCCCGGCTGGCAGCCTTGGTGATCACAAAACAGGGTTAAGAAAGGAAACATGAGCGCACCACGAATCAACCATTTGTTTGGAAAACCGTTGGGTGTGGTCAACATCGGATTGGAAAGCATGGCTCAATCCGTACGAGACCAGGGGACATCTGTCGTGGATGTCGACTGGCGACCTCCTGCCGAGGGAATTGTACACTTGCAAACAACCAGCGAGGGGATCGATATCGACGCGGCTAACCGGGAAGTGTGTCAGCGGATTAAAACCGGCTTACCCGTGTTGGTTGGCATGGGCGTCGCCAGAGACGTCATCCCAGGCATGCACGCGCACATGATTCTCCACGCCGGACCGCCGATTACCTGGGAGCGTATGTGTGGTCCGCAGCGCGGGGCAGTCATGGGCGCGCTGATCTACGAAGGCCTCGCCAGCGATGAGGCCGAAGCGGAGCGGCTGGCGGCTTCAGGCGCGATCGAATTTTCCCCATGCCACCATCACCACGCGGTTGGTCCGATGGCCGGGGTCGTCTCTTCCAGCATGCCTGTATTCATTCTCGAGAATAGATCCTTCGGCAACCGGGCTTATGCCACCCAGAACGAGGGCCTGGGAAAAGTACTGCGCTACGGCGGGATGGGAGCAGATGTATATGCACGCCTGAAATGGATGGAGACAGATCTCTATCCAACTTTGGATCGCGCCCTGCAGTTCTTGCCCGATGGCATCGATTTGCGCAGCCTGATCGCCCAGGCGCTGCATATGGGCGACGAATGCCACAACCGCAACCGCGCTGGTACATCTCTTTTCCTGAGAGCGATCCTACCGGCTCTGGCGCGCACCAGCCGGGACAACGAAAACCTGGCCCGGGTGATCGAATTCATCGATCGCAACGACCATTTCTTCTTAAACCTTAGCATGCCAGCCGGTAAAGCCTTACTGGAGCCGGCGGAGGGCATCCCTGGGAGCAGCATTGTCACCGTGATGGCGCGCAACGGCACAGATTTCGGTATCCGCCTGGCTGGTATGCCCGAACACTGGTTCACTGCTCCGGCGGGGCTGGTCCAGGGTCTTTACTTTGCCGGTTTCACAGAAAAAGACGCCAACCCGGACATCGGCGACAGCACGATCACCGAGACCGCCGGTTATGGCGGCATGGCCATGGCAGCCGCTCCAGCGATCGTTAAGTTCGTCGGCGGCGACCCGCAAATGGCCACCCAGACGACGCTAGAGATGTATGAGATTACCTTTGACGAGCATGAACAGCTCACCATCCCGGCGCTGAACTTCCGCGGCACACCCCTGGGTATCGATGTGCGCAAAGTGATGGAGACTGGCATCCTGCCGCAAATTAACACCGGCATCGCCCACAAGAATCCTGGCATCGGTATGGTCGGCGCTGGTGTCTTACGCGCGCCCGAAAAATGTTTCCGAGATGCGTATGAGGCAATCCGGCAATTCTAAGAATCACACAGTGATCGTGGCGCTTAATCTTTCTAATTTGGATCTTTGGATTTCAATGTTTCGTTATAGAAAAGGAGAAAAGCATGAAATATATCGACCTGACCATCCCACTCGGAATAGGAACCCCGGCCTGGCCTACCTATGAACCGCTGCAGGTGAAGTATTTCAAACGCCTGGCGCCGAACGGGGCAAATGGCCAACTCTTGACACACTCAAACCACCTGGGTACCCACCTGGATGGCGAGATCCACTTCTATACTCCCGGCAAGGACATGGCTGCCCTGGATATGGATTTTCTGGTGCACGAAGCCGCGGTGGTGGATTTGAGCGATGTGTGCGGCGACTATGACGTCTACACCAGTAAAATGATCGAGGAGCGCGTCGAGGTTAAAGAGGGCGACATCTTGATCATCCATACCGGTTACCACCACTTCGGTTGGGACATGCCCACCGCCAATGAAATCCGTTATATGGTCATGCACCCCGGCCCTGATCGCGAGTTTGCCGATTGGGCGAAGGCCAAGAAACTGCGCTGGATCGGCGTGGATTGTGGCAGCGCCGACCACCCCATGAACACCATCATCCGCGATTGGATGCCGCGACAAGCCCGGCAAGCAGATAAAGTTTTTAAGAAGAAGTTTGGTATGCCCCTGGCAGAATATTTTGACGACACCAAGTACCAATTGATGCACATCGAGATGTTCCCCTATGGCATCATCCATGCCGAATGCATCGGCGGGGATATCGACCTGCTGGTCAACCGTAGGACCACGATCGGATTTTTCCCCTGGCGCTTTGTAGACGGCGAATCCAGCATTGGGCGTTGCGTGGCGGCCGTCGACGACGATGAATACCAGGATCTGATGGCCAAGAAAGCCGCCATGCCCAAGACACGCTTTGGGGATGGCATCAACACAGCACATGTTGAGAGTATCAACATGCTCAGCCTGGCGAATTTAGCTTAGTTAGATCATTTTCGGGCTACGCCCGAAAATGATCTAACCAGGAAAATAGGAGATATTTATGGCAGTTGATATGGAATTGGAAAAGGTCTTAAGACCGCACCAGTACGAAATGCCGCCCTACCCACCCAAGGTGATTACCCTGGCGAATGGTAAAAAGATGGTCGTGCGCCAGGCCGAACGTGAAGACGTACCTGCGATCCTCAAGTCGGTCCATCCTTGCCTGTTCATTGAGCGCGACTATTACGATATCGTCAGCGCCCGGCTGTATGGCGAGCTGCTGGCCTGGTACCGTCACCGGGTCAAAAGTGAATACTGCCTGATGGGTCAGGTAGATGGTTATCTGGTGGGTGTGGTCAATGGCCGCATGGAGACTGAGAAAGTCGGCATGAGCTACCATACCCTGGCAATCGATCGCGGTCTGCGTATCGGCTCGCACCTGTTCGCCGCCAAGATGGAATACCACCTGGAATATTTGGGGCAGGATGAGGTCTTGATCGTCGCCGAAAGCCCAATCGGCTTCCGGCGCTGGATGATTGAATATCCGCTCGAAGAGACCAAAATTCCGCATGAGTTAGGCGGCGGCGACTCCTGGCGCTTGACGCGGGCGATCTACGAAAAAGCCAGGCCGCGCCTGGTGGTGGGTGAACGCCCGGTACCGGCCGATCTTTGGGAAGAAGCGACGCGCGATATCCTGTTCGCCGATGATGATACCATCCACGAGCGCATCGCTGGCTTGAAAGGGAGGTAGACCATGAGAGACGTTGCAGTTATAGGCGCCGGGATGATCCCCTTCGGCCGGCGCGATGAAGACACTTTGATGGATATGCTAGCCTGGGCCGGTCTGAAGGCGTTGGACGACGCCGGTCTGGGAGAAAAAACCGTCGATGCACTTTATGTCGCCAATATGGGTTCCGGAATCTTGCAGCAGCAGACTGGGCTAGCATCTGCCCTGGTTGACCGGTTGAGCCTGTTGCCGGCTGCCGCGGACAGCATCGAGAACGGTCCGGCTTCCGGCGCTTCGGCAATCAAAAATGGCCTGCTGGCGATCGCCTCTGGCTATTATGACCTGGTATTAGTGGTTGGCGGCGAAAAAATGCGCGAAGTCACCGGTTGGCGTGCTACCGACTTTGTCGCCAGCATGACCCACCCACAGGCCGAATATCCTTATGGCATCACCCTGCCCGGCATGGCAGGTATGTTTACCCGCCTCTATATGGAAAAATATGGCGTGACGCGTGAAATGTTGGTCAGTATCTCACTTAAGAACCAGGAAATGGGCACCCATAATCCTTTCGCTCATGTCGAGATGGCTCTATCTAAGGAAGGCATCTTCGACAGCCACGACTCGATTGTGAACAACCCACTGGCCGCGGATCCGCTGCACCTGTATGATGCCTGCCCGGTCAGCGATGGCGCTGCGGCGGTGGTGCTTTGCCCGTTGGAAATGGCCAAGCAATTCAATAAAACCCCGGTGTGGATTGCCGGCTTTGGTCAGGCTACTGATACGCATACCCTTCAGGAGCGTGAGGACCCGACCGACCTGAAAGCGGTCACCCTGGCTGCGCAACAAGCCTTTGAACGAGCCAAGCTTAAACCATCCGACATTCATGTGGCCGAGCTGCATGACGCCTTTACCATCCTGGAAATCGCTGAGAGTGAGCACGTCGGTTTCTTCAAGAAGGGCGAGGGCGGGAAAGCCGCCCTCGCTGGCAGAACGCGTTTCGGCGGCCAAATCCCGATCAATGTTTCCGGAGGATTGAAGGCGCGCGGCCATCCCGTTGGAGCCACAGGCGTTGCCCAGGTGGTCGATATCGTCTGGCAGCTCCGCCACGAGCTCTCCAAGGAGCGCCAGGTTAAGAATGCCCAAAATGGGTTGACAGTCAACTTTGGCGGCTTTGGCAATAACGTGTTGGCCTTTGTGCTGCGGAGGGTAGAAGCATGAAAAGGGACATTGAGATCATCGCCTACAAATGCAAAAAGTGCGGCAAACTACACTATCCTTTCCACGACCGCTGCATGGCCTGCAAATCGCGCGAGTTCGAAAAAGTCAAGCCTGAAGGCAACATCAAGCTGCTAACTTTTACCCGCATTTACAACCTGCCCTGGGGCTTCGACGTGCGCTACTTGATCATAGGCGTGGGCGAGTTCGAAAACGGAGTGCGCGCCATGGGCCGCATCGATGTCGATGAAAGTTATCCGCTCGCTACAGGGATGATGATGGAACCTACCTGGGCGCCGGTGCGCGTTAAATACGATGAAAACGTGTATGGATTGGTACTGAGGCCTAAGTAGCCCAATACTTTAGAACCACAATTGCCAATGGGAGGGGTCGCGATTGGACTGCGACCTCTCCTGTTGGCATATCATCAATTACTAACCCCAATTTGTTGTGTAAGGTGAATATCCAGGAAAATTATTTCCCTGTTCAGTAAGGTAGGTTAAAAGATTCGCTTACTTCGATAATCTGGGTCTCACCCGAGTTCGTTAGCGCTTCTTGGACGTCGGGACGATTGAAATACTCAAGGTAAGATCGATCATCGGCCCAATCGAAGATCAGGTAAACCTCGTTGGGATCGCTGGCGCTACGATAAACCATGCTGCCTCGCGATCCATATGCTTCGCGTATTCCATCCATCTCGGAAACCATCTTCTTCCATACCTGGTAATCCTTCAAGTTTCGCTTAATAATGATTTTCATCGCAATTCCTTTCGTGGATTCAAGGTTTACCCGAAGTTCAATCTCGATATAGATTATATCAGATTATAATGACCTTATTTATGGAATTATCGACACTCCGATTAACCATTTGGGTAAATTCTGGGTGACAGAAACCCCCTCGGATGTCTCATTATTTAGCACACCCCACCCAACGACCGCTCGCTCGATCCTGCTGGCCAAGAAACAGGTTCAATTGTGAAGCATGTTCCTGGACGTGACGCATACTGTACAACTGTAGTTCTACAAAGCTGACTTCACCCCAAGGGAAGTTGCAGCGCCTGTGAGCTGTTTCGTCTGTTAGCGCTTCGATCACCGAATAGCATTTCTGACGCCCGTGCTCAAGATAAGATCGCAGCTCAGATTTCGTATACTGCCTTTCAGGCAGCAAGCCCGCCGGATCCATTTCAATGAGAGTGTACGGATCAGGCGGTGTAAAACCTTCCTCCGACCCGCTGAGATACAGGTCGAGCCAGAAAAGCGCATGATAAGCCACATACCAGAATTGCGAGTATCCCACTGACTTGGACGGCTCGCTCCATATTCGAGCCCCCCACAGCTCCTCGGGACAGGCGTCCAAGGCATTGTCGAGCGTGTCGATCGCTGCACCGAATTGCCGCCAAAGAATTTCCGTCCAGGTAGTTTCCATATTCACCCGATTAGAGGTTACGCTCGATAAATTGTTTCAGATTTGGTTTGGGAGCAGCCCCAATGATGCGATCGACCTCGCGGCCGTCCTTAAACAGGATCAGGGTTGGGATGCCGCGAATCCCCAGCGAAGATGGGCGGGTCGGGTTTTCGTCGGTATTGATTTTCGCAACCCGCAGACGCCCGGCGTATTCCTTTCCCAACTCCTCGACAATCGGCGAGACCATCCGGCAAGGTCCACACCACGGCGCCCAAAAGTCGACCAGCACCGGCAGGGGAGAGTGTAGCACGTCACGCTCGAAACTGGCGTCGCTGACATTGATCGGAGCAGCGCCCGCGCTACGCTCCGCCTTACCCCAGCTTTGCGCTGCGGCTGGCTGGCTATTCGGATAACTGGCGCCATCGCCGCCGGTTCGTGTCCCGCTGAGCGGCTGGCTGGGACCCGAAGCAACCGCCGGACGGGCGGCTGCACCAACCAGAAAATCCAGATGTTGGCGCAGCGCCTCTTTGGAGGCAGCGCCTTCAATTCGCCCGATCTCGCGCCCATCCTTCCAAAGGATCAATATCGGTACACGCGTTACGTTGAAGCGGGTTTGTAAATTGCCCTGGGTTACGTCTTCCACACGCACAATCAAAGCCTTGCCAGCAAAGTCTGCGGCCAGCTCTTTTAATGGCTGGTTGAGCCTGGTGCATGTTTCACAGTGAGGTGTCTCCAGCGCTAAAAAGACCGGTTTTCCTAGAGAAAGGACTCGCTCCAGGTTCTCGGCGGAAGTTGTAATGGGAGTATCGTATGCGATCGGCATTTACTATTCTCGAAGCAAAGGATGGTTAACAGTGATTTTTGTGATCTGGGTCCCAAAAAATCATTGGAACCACTACTCCATTAGATGCGTTTAGGCTGGCTTGGTTACAATAAGGAGAGAATTCGATCACAGCCCGAAATTTATAATTCTGGCTCATCGGATTATATTTTTACCTCCTGCCTACAAGCGCTAAACTATTTCACCAACGGGCCTGGTGTTCTTCGGCAAACCCGATCAAGTCACGCACTTCCACGGTCCCGCCATCATCCAGCACTATTTGACCGGTATACTTCCCAAACATCTGGTGTACTTCGCTCGAAATCACACCCAATTCCGTGGCGGCGATTCGCTCGCGGTTTGGAGTGAAAACCAGATCCAGACGTCCCTGGTTGTCTGTAAAATGCCACGGCTGCATGTAATCGCCGGGTTGATAGTCAAAGTTCACCTGATCGAGCTTGTGCAAGCGTCCGTCCAGGAGCAAACAATTCTCAGTCGCCCAACTCAGATCGCCGAAGCCGCAGCCAAAGTTGAGCCCAATCGGGCGACCATCGGCCAGGAAACCCGAAGCGCTGGCCCAATTCCAATAACTCTGGTATTCCCACACCCCACGCCCCCAGTCCAACGATCCCAGGCTGCTGCCAGGCTGTAATTCTTCGCGCCTGTCGCCATATTGGATATAGCCCGTTGCAGGCATACAATTGATCTTTCGATTGTAATAAAAGCGCCGCTTACCGATCGGGATGGCGATCGTCATCGATTCATGCTCTGCCGGGCAGATCAAAGCGATCTCAGCCTGGATGCCACGCCCATCATGGTAACCAGGCCAGTTCATGGAAATTTTTCTTTCCTCTGCTCCGGCCAGAAAACGCATGGAAATCTTCTTATTGATAAAAGAAGTCTCGCCTGATGTGCTATCGCGGGGTAAAAGGAGGCCTTTTCCGAAGGGGATCACCAGACCCTCTTCGTGTAAGTCGCCGCTGGCGAAATCGAGCGTATAAACAAAGATATTCCCGGCATAACCGAGATCTGCGATCGTCGCCGAAAAGAAGCGTTGAGGGGTGAAGACCGCGTAATAATCCCAGCGCTTGACGCGGAAGCGCTGGAAAGCACGCAATCGGTAAAAATGCGCATTTTCCAGGTTGCACTCGAGCATTGGACGCCGCGCCCATCCAAGCTGAGACAGGCGTCCCTGAGCGTCTAAAAGAAGTCCAGGTTGGGTAAGCTCATTTTGCATGATATCCGCCTCGCAATTTTTTGTATCGTATTAAATGCCCCTTTTACGGAGGTCGTTCCTTTATAAGGAATACTAACTCGTGACTGAAAGTAAGGCTTTCGCTGCTTTCCGGATCACGCCCCTGCGATCTTGCATATATTTTCTTGCGATCACACCCAGCTCCGCCTGTCGTGAGGGCAGGTTTTTTGCCACATTAACCAATCCAGACAAGGCATGTCCGGCGTGTCGGCCTTCCCACACAGTAAGCGCTTCCATCAACAACGGATAGGCTTGTTCAGCAGGAGGAGCGCCGATGGATGCGAAGTTTCCGATCACATCCACCGCGTAGTCACGCACGATAATGCTTGAGTCCATGCGGATGATCGCCGCCAGTGTTTGTAGTTGACCGACAATTGTTTCTGGAGCAAACTCAGCGACTAAAGCCAGCGCATGCATCGCTTCCCAACGAATCCGCGTAACCCGATGGGCCAAACTTTCGACCAATGCTCCGGCATATGGCGCAACCCATTGCGGATGGGTTGCGGCAACCAGGGTCAACACTTCGGCGCAATCACCAACCAGTGCAGCATCTTTACAATGCAGACCTTGCACGATTTCATTTATCAAATCCTGATTTTCCAGGCATTGCGCCACGACCTTGCGGTTCGCGCCCTCTGAGCGATCGCCTGTTTGAGAGGAGAGTTGCGCTAAAATGTCCATAATTTATTTTACAACAATAACAGGCCAGCCGTAAATTCTTTATTACCTGGAACGATGTTTCACCCGGGGCCGTCTGTAGATTCAGGATTAAAATTAGTATAGCCGTCATGGTTCCTAACAGGAGGGACCCACAATGGCCGACCGTTTCAAATCAACCTTTCGTCGCTATGGGCCGCCGGTATTATCGATAATTGTCCCGATCATTGTCGCTGTGGTCTTCCTTCGCATTCCAATTCGTCAATTTCCGCAAACCGCGGGTCAGGCGATCCATCTAAGCCCGGTAAACCCTATAGAAATAGGAGGCAACACGAATATGGAAAGGAAACTTTCCCTGATATCGATCCACTTGAGCCAGGGACAGGAGCAGCCGCAGGAGGTCCAACCCACGCCACAGGCAATCGGAACGCCGCTATCCCCGCAGGAGATCGAACGAATCCTTTCCCGCCTGCCAACCCTCGAAACTGAAGCCACAGAGCAGGTGGATTTCAAGCTAGCACAGGATCCCATCCCGCCGCCCCGCCCAGGTGAGACGATCCTGGAACCTTTCCCACCTCAGGATGGGCTGCTTCGGCCCACCCCAATTCCTGCCGGCCCCTTGGAAGTATTGCGATTTTCCCCCGAAGGCGAAATTCCGCTGGCCCCGTTCGTAAATATAACCTTCAACCAGCCCATGACCGCCCTGACAACAATCGCTGAGCTGGCAGCGCAAGATGTCCCGGTGCAGATCGAGCCCGCCCTGCCAGGCCACTGGCGCTGGCAGGGCGCCCGTACGCTGACTTTCGAATATGATTCCGATCTGATCGACCGCCTGCCCAAAGCCACCGAATACCGCGTCACTGTCCCGGCCGGGACCCGTTCGGCCACTGGCGGGGTGCTGGCCGAGGCGGTATCCTGGACTTTCAGCACACCCCCAGCCGTGCTAACTTCTAGCTATCCTTTCGACATCCCTCAACCGCAGGATGCGCTTTTCTTCGCTGCCTTCGATCAACGCATCGATCCGGCCGTGGTGCTCCGAACGATCCGGGTAACCGCTGGCAACCAGGACATCCCCCTGGCGCTGGCATCCAACGAACAAATCCAAGCCGACGAACAGGTCAACCGGTTAGTCAAAAAAACCCCCGAGGGCCGCTGGTTGGCTTTTAGCGCCACCCAGCCTTTGCCCCTGGATACGACCGTCAGCGTCATGATCGGCCCAGGTACGCCATCTGCCGAAGGATCGCTCCTGACCACGCAAGTGCAATCCTATAGTTTCCATACCTACGCTCCCTTAAGAGTAGTAGATCAGAATTGCCGTTCTGCAAGCGAGAGATGTTCACCTCTGCAGCCGTTCTACGTCCGTTTCAACAATCCTCTCCGCTCAGAACAGAGCGCTGAGACATTGGCGCGGATCGAGCCCGAGCTTCCCGGCGCACAGATCGATCTCTCAGGGGATACCCTGATGATCCAGGGCGCATCAAAAGGCCGCACGATTTACGACGTCGTGTTCAGCAAAGATATCCAGGATTCCTTTGGTCAAAAGCTAGGCCAGGATATCCACTTGAGATTTCATGTTGGACCGGCCGAGCCAACCCTACTCGGTCCACAGCAAGAATTTGTAACCCTCGATCCTACCAGCATAAAACCTGTCTTCTCAGTCTATGCGATGAATTATGACCGCCTGGAGGTTAAAATCTACGCCGTCCAACCTTCCGATTGGCCTGCATACCTGACCTACCGGCGCGAATCTGCCCGCACGGACCGGCTGAGGTTACCGCCCGGCCGGCTGGTCTTCGACCGGACCATTCGCGTGGATGCGCCTCCGGATACGCTGCAAGAGGTCGGCATCGACTTAAGCCCGGCCTTGAACGGCACATTCGGGCATGCATACATACTGGTTAAGCCGCCACAGAGTGACAAACCCTGGCAATTTGTCCAAGCTTGGGTCCAGGCGACTCACATCGGATTCGATGCCTACTTCGATCACAGCAGCTTACTCGCCTGGACAACCGCACTAAAAGACGGCATGCCCCTGGAAGGAGTCGCTATCCAGGCCGGGCCAGGCGGGTTGGAATTTCAAACGGATTCAGCCGGTCTGGCGCGCCTCGCCTTACCCAATGGAGAAGCTTACCTGACCGCTCGCCTGGGTCAAGACATTGCGCTGTTACCGCGGTCAACCTCCTATTGGTCCGACATGACCTGGAGCCAGCCATCAAAGGCCGACAGCTTGCGCTGGTACGTCTTCGACGACCGAAAAATGTACCGGCCGGGCGAAGAAATCCACCTCAAGGGTTGGCTGCGCCGGATTGGCTTTGGCCAGTCTGGTGACGTAGAGCTGCTCGGGAACGAGGCCCAGAGCGTGCGCTACCGGGTGGTCGAATCACAAGGCAATGAAATCGGCGCCGGCCAGGCGCAAGTCAATGCGCTAGGCGGATTCGATTTCGTTTTCAGCCTGCCTGAAAAGGTGAACCTGGGACAAGCTCGTTTCTATTTGGACGCCGTCGGTTCTTTTCAAAACCTGGATCTTTATACATACGAGCACGCCTTCCAAATCCAGGAGTTCCGCCGGCCGGAATTCGAGGTGATCACGCGCGCTGAGACGGTTGGACCTTACTTTGCCGGTGGGAAAGCCATGGTATCAACCCAAGCCAAGTACTACGCCGGCGGCCCACTGCCCAACGCTGAAGTCACCTGGCAGGTGGCCAGCTCGCCTGGAAATTATGCACCGCCCAACTGGCCCGATTTCACCTTCGGTACCTGGCGGCCGTGGTGGATCGAGCGCGGATTCTTCGACAGCGAAAGTTTCTATGGGCCTGGTGCAGATTCCAATACAAAATATGAAACCTTCAAAGGGCAAACCGACGCATCTGGCAAGCACTATCTCCAACTAGATTTCGAATCCGGCGGCGAACCCCAACCGGTCAGCATTACCGCCGAAGCCACAATCATGGATGTCAACCGCCAGGCTTGGACCAGCCGCGCAAGTTTGCTGGTGCATCCAGCGGAATTATACGTGGGGCTGCGGAGCGCCCGCTATTTCGTCGAGCGCGGCGCCCCGCTCAAGATCGATTTGATCGTCACCGACCTGGACGGGAAAGCAATTTCAGGGCATCCGGTTGAAGTCCGGGCAGCCCGGCTGACCTGGAAAGCCCACGCCGGCGAATGGCGCCAGGAGGAAGTCGACATCCAGCACTGCAAGCTAGACTCTGCTCTCGAGCCGGTGACCTGCCCCTTTGAAACCCCCACCGGCGGCGAATATCGCGTTACCGCGGTGGTTACTGACGACCTGGGCCGGAAAAACCAGAGCCAGTTCACGCGTTGGGTCAGCGGCGGGCAGCTTCCCCCCTCCCGTAAAGTCGAACAAGAAGAGGTCACGCTTATCCCCGATCAAGAAAGCTACCAACCCGGCGACACTGCCCATATCCTGGTCCAATCGCCCTTTAGCCCGGCCGAAGGCCTCCTGACAGTCAGCCGTTCCGGCGTCCTCTACACCCAACGCTTTCGCTTGGATGAGGGCAGCGTAACTTTGGAAATACCGATTGAAGAAGCGCATATCCCGAACCTGCATATCCAGGTTTATCTGGTTGGCGCGGCCGCTCGTCTCGACGATCGGGGTGAGCCGCTGCCAGGCGCGCCGAAGCGCCCAGCTTACGCCGCCGGAGAGTTAAACCTGAGCATCCCACCGCTCCAGCGCCAGTTGGCCGTGGAAGTAGCTCCTGCACAAGCCGAGCTTGAGCCCGGCGGGGAGACCACACTGCTGCTGCGGGTCAAAGACGCCAAGGGTGTACCAGCCGCCGGGACTGAGTTGTCGGTCGTGGTCGTTGATGAAGCCATCCTGGCGCTTAGCAACTACCAGTTACGCGATCCGCTCAGCATCTTCTACTTCGAACGGGAAAGCGGCGTGGAAAGCCAGTATGGGCGCGCCAATCTGGTGCTGGCCGATCCGCAAGCGCTGGCAAACACAGGTCAGATCGTAGTGAAAGAAGCCAAGATGCAGCGAGGCGCCGACGCTGTCTTCTTTGCCGCGCCGGTGGCGATGCCCGCTGCTGCTGATGCGGCTGCACCCAACGCGACACAGCCGGTCATCCGGGTGCGCATGGACTTTAATCCGTTGGCGTTTTTTGCCCCGGTTGTGACGACGGAAGCCAATGGCGAAGCCCGCATCCAGATCAAGCTGCCGGATAACCTGACCCGCTACCGGATCATGGCCGTGGCCGTGCAAGGCGGCCGCCAGTTCGGAACCGGCGAGGCCAACCTGACCGCCCGCCTGCCTTTGATGGTGCGCATCTCCCCGCCGCGCTTCCTGAACTTTGGCGACCGGTTCGACTTGCCCGTGATCATACAAAACCAGACCGATCTACCACAAGAAGTGGATGTCGTTGCCCAGGTTAGCAACCTGGAGCTGACCGGCGAGGCGGGCCTGCGAGTAATGGTTCCGGCGCGTGATCGCATCGAGGTTCGCTTTCCCGCAAGCACGATCAAGTCTGGCACAGCCACCATACGCGTAGTAGCCGCAAGCAGCGCCTTCACCGATGCGGCTACCGTGTCGCTGCCCGTCTACACCCCGGCCACAACTGAGGCGTTTGCCACATATGGCGTCTTGGACGAAGGCATTCTGGTCCAACCGGTGGCAGCCGTCGAAGGCGTTTTTCCGCAATATGGCGGCCTGGAGGTCAACACCTCCTCGACTGCGTTACAGGCCCTCACCGACGCCGTGCTTTACCTGGTCCAATATCCGTTTGACTGCACGGAGCAGATTGCATCCCGCCTGCTAGCCATCGCCGCGCTTCGAGACGTCCTGGCTGCTTTCGAGGCGGGTGGAATGCCTTCGCCAGCAGAGCTCGAGGCGAGCGTAGCCGCCGACATTTCCATGCTGCAAGGCTTGCAAAACTACGACGGCGGCTTTCCTTATTGGCGGCTGGGCGCCGACTCTATCCCCTTTCACACCATCCATGTCGCCCATGCCCTGCAGCGCGCCAAATCGAAAGGATTTACGGTACCGTCCGAGATGCAGAACAGCGCCCTGGAGTACCTGCGCCAGATCGAAAGCCATTACCCGGCCTGGTATGGAAAGCAAATCCGTTGGACGCTCAGCGCTTATGCTTTATATGTCCGCAACCTGATGGATGATCGGGACCCAAGCAAAGCCCTGCGGTTAATTAAGGAGGCCGGCCTGGAAAACCTTAGCCTGGACGCGATCGGCTGGCTGTGGCCGGTGCTGGAAAATGCTCCCGGCACAGAGAATGAGCTGGAGGCGATCCGCCTGCAGCTCAACAACCGGGTCGTCGAAACCGCCGGGGCCGCCAACTTCACTACGAGCTATGATGACCAAAACTATCTGCTGCTTGGTTCAAACCGCCGCACGGATGCCATCCTTTTAGACGCCATGATCGGCGATAATCCAGGGCATGACCTGATCCCCAAGCTGGTCAATGGACTGCTGGCTCAACGCGTCAAAGGGCGCTGGAATAATACCCAGGAGAATGTCTTTGTTTTGCTGGCCATGGATCGTTATTTCAACACCTATGAAGCCCAGACCCCTGACTTCGTCGCCCGCCTGTGGCTGGGGGAGACCTACGTCGGCAGCCAGGAATTTCGCGGTCGCAGCACGGCGCGCCTTGAGACGGATATCCCCATGAATTTCATGCTAGACGAGGCGCATGGCGGCGGGAAACTCCAGAACTTGATCTTGAGCAAAGAAGGGCAGGGCCGTTTGTATTACCGGATCGGCTTACGCTATGCTCCTACCGACTTGCAGCAAGACCCGCTCGACCGCGGTTTCGTGGTCCAAAGGCGCTACGAAGGGTTGGACAACCCGCAAGATGTGACCCAAGATGAAAACGGCGCCTGGCGTATCAAATCCGGGGCGCGTGTGCGCGTGAGACTGACAATGATCGCAGACAACCGTCGCTATCATGTGGCCCTGGTTGATCCACTGCCGGCCGGGCTGGAAATCGTCAACCCGGCGCTGGCCGTCTCCAGCCAACCGGCGCCAGACACTAACCCATCCGATCGCCGCTATGGCTGGTGGTGGTGGGGAACCTGGTACGAACACCAGAACCTGCGCGACGAGCGCGCCGAAGCCTTCACCTCACTGCTCTGGGACGGCGTCTACGAATATTCCTATATCGCCAGGGCTACCACGCCGGGTACATTCGTAGTCCCGCCGGCCAAGGCCGAGGAGATGTACTCGCCAGAAGTGTTTGGCCGCAGTGCAAGTGATATCGTAATCGTCCGCTAAGAAATCTGGTATTTCACTTATAATTACCCTAATTAAGATGATTTATATCTGTATCATGCGGTGTTCCATCAAGAAAAGATTAAATCACCGCCGAGACATCCAGCAATCGGATTTCTCAGCTTATTCACAGGTTTTTCTTGGCTTTCTCTCAGGCTTGGATTTTAAAATGAGACTAGTCCGCCACAAACGTTTCGTCACGAATCCGATGTAAGGAGATTCCATATGAGAAAAACAAAAATCATCGCCCTTTTTCTGATCTTAATGACCATACTCTCTAATTGGACGCCCGCGGCGGCTTCCAGCGACAAGGCGGAGGCCAATGCAACCGGCTCATCCACCGCTACGCTCACGATTACAAATCCCCTGCCAAAAGCGACTACGATTTTTCTGGTAGGGCCAGAAAATTACGAATTTTATATTCCCGCTGGACAAATTCGCACGAAAACAATTGAAAAAGGGACCTATCATTTCAAGTACATAGGCTGCCTGGACAAAGTTACCTCCGGGGTCTTGAAATACGAGGATGGGAAATACGAAATCGACGTTAAAGCATGCAAGATGATCAAATGGGTAATCTTCAATCCTTCCTTGTCCAGAACTTTCACAGGGGAGCTGAAAGGTTGGATCAATTATCAAATGACAGCCAATCCGAGGCAGATGCAGACGTACCAAATCGTCGCCGGACCTTATGAATTTACCTATTCCTGCGGGGAAAAGGAATATACCTTAAAAGTAAAACCAACAAAAAACAAATACTGGGTGATGTGTAACTAGATCCGAGGTTGCATCGACAAAACTCCTGCCACAGATTAATATCCAATCGCTACGAATACCGACCTGGTAATCGAGGCTTTACTGGACATCATTGAGGAAGGGGACCATGCACTATACTCACATAGGTAGCTCAGGACCGGTCGTGTCGCGCATCTGCCTGGGGGCGATGACATATGGAACCCCGGCGCGGCGCGCCTGGGTATTAGACGAACAGGAAATCGCCTGCCTGGAGGGACCGTACCAGCCCCGCCCTGAGATGGGACATAACTGGCTCAATCATGAATCAAAAGATGGCCGCCTGGTTGACAGGCGGCCATCCCAAATCTATGATCTATTTCCCCGCAGTTAGTTAGGGCCCGACAATACGGCCTTCGACAACAGGGCCGACAGGCGAGTGAGCAGTGACATAATCCACCGTCACTTGCATCAGGTCGTCGCCCGGCTGCAAGACATTCGTACCCTGCGAGAATATGGTATATCCGTCACCGCCGGTATACATAAAGTCATTCGTGACGAAGCGTACCGAATCGTTTGGACCAATGGGGGTCTGCGGACCGTTAATCCCCTGCGGCGTCTTCCACATACCGGTGACGACTGGCGTCGTGCCGCTACACGCGAAAGTGGCTTTCAAGCCCGAGATCTGCGGGAAGCGCCCAGTGGCGATCGCCGGGTTGCAGAATGGCGAGAAGCCATTCAAGAAAGCCTGCTCAAGCTGCGCGCCGGTCAGAGTTAAGATAACCGTACGATTTCCGAACGGCAGGACCGAGAACATCTCACCCCAGGTGATTTCACAAGGTTGTTCGCCAGCGCTGGGCGGGGCGCAGTTCACGTCCGCACGCAGACCGCCGGAGTTGGTGTATGCGCCGTCCACACCCGGATACTTAAGCCGCATGGCGTCGGCGACCATGTTGCCCATGGCCGACTCGAACAGGCGGGTGGGAGCGCGTTTGATGTCGAACTGCTGCGTCCCGATGACCTTGTTGCGCAGCACTGCCGTCTGGGCATTGGCGTCATCGACAATGGCCTGCACGTCAGCACGCTTGGGGACGCCCAGGTTTTTGGCGATGCGCGTGGCCGCCCCGGCCCATTCGACATCTCCGCCCTGGACCAACATCTGCACCACCGAGTAGCTGGCGCCAGCATTGATGCCTTCCGCCACTAAGATGTTACCCACCATCAGGTTCGAAACACGATGGGTATGCCCGGCCAGGATTACATCCACTGTGGTATCCTGGATGTCCTGAGCGATGGTCATGATTGGACCGTCCCAGGCGACAGGCGCATTACCGTCCACGGCGTTCGAGCCGTGGGCGGTACCCTGGTGGATCAAGACAATTTGGACGCGAACTCCCTGCTGGCGCAGCTTCTCGGACTCAGTGCGAATGGTCTGGGCTTCGTCCAGAAACTTCAGCCCAGCGGTAGCCCCGGCGCTGACCAACTCGGGCGTCTCTTTTAGCTCGATGCCGATCACGCCGATGCGCAGGTTGCCATAATCAAAGACATGCGTCCCCTGCACCCAATCTGGGTTGAGCATGGTCGCCTCGTCGACGATGTTGGCGCCCAGGAAGGGGAAAGTAGCGCGCGCCTGATGCATCTTCAAACGATCAACGCCATAATCGAACTCGTGGTTTCCGTAGGAGGTGGCCATCAGCCCCCAGGCATTCTCGACGTCGATGGCAGGCTTGTCTTCCAGCAAGCCGGAGTTGGCCGGTGAAGCTCCAACGTTATCGCCCGAGGCGAACAGGAACCGGGACCCCGGCATCTGCGCCGCTTCCTGGTCGAACATCGTCGCCAGTTGTGAGGCGCCGCCGACGGGAACGTTGATCCCGTCCATAACCATCGTGGTCTGATCGAGCTGGCCATGGAAATCAGTCAGGCCAATCACCGGAACATAAGTGCGCGCGTCGCCGCCGCGTAGCAGATCCAGGCGCACCACGCCCTGTGAATGCTGCGGTTCCGGGATGCCCAGGATGTAAGCCATCGTCGGGGCCAGGTCGATGGTGCGCAGGCCGCCGGCGACCACGTTGGGTTGCACCCGGCCATTCCCAGCGATGAACGTGGCGCGCATATTCACACTCGCCGGCAGATTTTGCACGTCAGGCACGTAGCCGTGTTGGCCAAAGAAGGCCGAGCGGGCGACCAGCGTGCCGGGGGTGGCGGCGTCAAACTGGTAGGGTGGGTAGGCAAAGACGACCAGGTCGCCGGTGCGGGTGGGGTGGGCCATGTCCGCCGTGCTATCCGGGCCGTTGGGAATATAGCGTGCTTCGGCTTTGGTGAAAGCCCGATCGATCATCTTCCAGCCTTCCGGCAGGCCATCGCGCGTCCAATCGTTCGGGTCGGCAAGGGCGAGAAAGGCGGCTTTGATCTGAGCTACGGTGGCGTCCGCCTGGTTGGCGGCCACCTGGGTGAAACCGCCGCCGGCAGGATCGCGGCCGGCCAGGTTCAGATAGATCTGCACCGTACCGCCGGCCCAGCAAGCCTTGGCCTTTCCGATCGTCTCACCGGTGGCCGGGCGACAGTTCGAGGTCTGCGGCTTGGAGAGTAGTCCCAGGTCCACCAGCACTTTGCTGGCGTCGATCGCCAGGAACTGCGGCGCAAACCCGTGGTCGGAGGAGACGAAGGTCGAGATATTGTTGGGCATCAATGATTGCACCAAGGCCAGGGTCATATCAGCGCCCTGGTAGGCGCGCTTGATGAAGCTGGCGCGCTGGCCCACGCGATAGTCAGGCGTGCCGTTGACCTCTACGTCATCGTAAGCCGGGTTCGGCGCCCCATTGGGCAGATTGGGGGTGATCAACCCCAGGAACTGGTGTTGAAACTCGTCCGTTGTGGGGTAGCCGACCATGGCCAGGTCGGGTTTGTATTTATTGAGCACGTAAGTGAACATTGGGAAATGCCCAGTCTCCCAGTACAGGCCTTGCTCGACATAGGTCTGCTCGCTGACGATGCCAGCTTCCAGAACAGCGAAGTCGGATGCTGTGGAGGTTGGGAAAACCTGAGCCAGGTACTCGGCGAAATCACCGCTGAAGCCAGGCTCGCCGGACCAGGTGGGCCAGGAAGCGATGGCGCGGCTGACAGAGGTATGGAACAAGCGTACCCTGGTCAGATCGGACGATAGCTCTTCGACCTTGAGCAGCACCCCAGCGGTCTGCCCGGCCAGGGCGCCGTCAGCAATCTTGACCTTCACGTCGCCCCACGCGCCGTTCTTGAGCGTGGCCACGGCATTGGCGCCGTTCTTGGTGGGGGAGAACATGACCTTGTCATAGTTGACCTTGTTGTCATTGGTAGAATCGAAGAGGTAGGCGTTCAGGCCGTACTTATCGACGCCGGCGTCGAGGATGCGCAGACGCATCTCCATAGCCGGGCTGTAGGTCTTGGGTGCGTTGGTCCAGCCGGCGGCAGGGGCTGGGGCGGCGCCGGGAAAGGCGGCTTGCCCGGCGAAGCCGGCCGGGTGATCAAACTGCAACCCGAAAGAAGCCACTAATGAAGCGATATCGCTGGGGCTGATGTAGTTCGTCGCTACACCGCGGCCGGAGAAGAAGGACTGGAAGTCAATCGTAGGACCTTGGATAACGCCATTGCGACCGCCGGCCCATTCGAGCTGGGCGACTTTCTTACCGCCCCGTTCGGCCGCTTGGGCCAGGCTCTCCGCCTGCAGTACGCCGCTATCGAAGGCGGCGACGCGGCTGGAGAAGACAGCCCCGTTCTTGGCGAAGGTGTTGTTGGTCGAGCCATGCACGCCAGCCCAGGCGCCGGTGGACAGGCTATACCAACCGGCTCCGGTGTTGGGCGGGGCCTGGGTCAGCAGACCGCCATCAGCGGCCTTGGCGCCGGATCGGAGCAGCTTTTGAATGGTCGGCATCAAGCCAGCGCCTGCGTAGGCCTCAGCCAGATCCTGGCGCATGCCGTCAGAAACGAAGAAGATGGCGTGCTCGCCATTGGGACCACTTCCGTTATCAGCCAGGGCTGTCCCGTGGAAAGATGGCCAGAGCATAGCAAGGACAAGCAATACAGAAAAGCCCCGCAAGAGCAAACCGTTAAATCGAGTCTTGGGGGCATTAAAGCTTTGTTTCATGAAAATTTCCTCCTGAGATGGGTTGGGGAGAATCATAACGGCGGCAGCGAGGGCGAATGCGTCGCACGGGAAACCGGAACAGGAATAAACAAAGGATTGGCGCCCAAATTTCCTCCTATCGTGAAGAAGATTTTTCTTCAACAGTGAAGATGTTGTCGATACATAAGCGACAATCTTCATCTTATTGGATAGCAATATTTTACTATTATTTTGGTTTTTTGGTAGTATAAAGATAATATAAAAAACGCTTCCCAGTTCGCATCGGAAAGCGTTTTTTTAGCTCCTCGTCGAGGACTCGAACCTCGAACCTAGCGGTTAACAGCCGCCCGCTCTGCCTATTGAGCTAACGAGGAATGTCTGAAGGCTTGCGAATTATATCCGCATGCCAGATGAATTGTCAAGGACGACCCGTATTAAAAACTTAAAAACAAGATCGCTTGACAGGCTGTTTTAAATTCGATATACTCACATACAGATAATTAAATTCACCTGCACGGGGAGCCCGGTGTTGCCGGGCTGAGAGGAGGGCCGCCAGCCCTCGACCCGCGAACCTGATCCGGATAATGCCGGCGGAGGGATCGCAATAATCCAGAAACCAACTCCCTCCTCTGGCGCACAGGAGGGAGTTTTGCGTGCCATTATTTTTGCCAACGGCGGTTTCACCGATCCGCCTGCCTTGCAGCCTGACGATTTGATCGTCGCTGCTGACGGCGGGGCGCGCCATTGCCTGGCCTTGGGTTTGACGCCCAAGATTGTCATCGGCGACTTCGATTCCCTCAATGAGCAGCAGATCAAGATGCTCCAACAGTACGGGGCGGAGTTAATCCGTTACCCGACTCGCAAGGATTTCACCGATCTTGAATTGGCCCTGCAGCTAGCCCAACAGCGTGGAGCAGACGAAGTTGTGGTCCTGGCGGCGCTGGGCGGACGCTGGGATCAGACCCTGGCGAATGTGCTGCTGCCCGCATCCCAACAGTTCGCTTCCTGTAACATCCGATTGGTTGATGGCGCGCAGGAAATCTCGTTGATCCACGCCGGACAATGCCTGCAGGTGCACGGACAGCCTGGCGATACGCTTTCGCTCATTCCCCTCAGCAGTGATGCCTGCGGGGTCGCCACCCAAGGCCTGGAATATCCTTTGAGGGATGAAACACTGGTTTTTGGCGCCACGCGCGGCGTCAGCAATGTGCTCCAGGCTGAAACAGCCTGGGTATCCCTGGAAAAAGGGTTACTACTATGCGTAGTCATCCATGAAAATCAATGATTCCCGCTCAACCGCGACCGCGCGGCCGGAGGGATGGAGGTTTTAGATCATGAAAATTCGAATTTTACCCCTAATGATGCTCCTAATGATGCTATGCCTGATCTTGCTATCAGGCTGCGCCGCGCCAGCCCAAACACCAGTCGAGCCGCGCGCCTTAACGGTGATGACACACGACTCTTTCGCGGTTTCTGAAGCAGTGATTAGCGCTTTTGAAAAAGAAAACAACGCCAAAGTGACAATTTTGCCGAGTGGAGATGCTGGAACGGCGCTGAATAAAGCCATTTTATCCAAGAACAACCCGATTGCAGACGTACTGTATGGAGTGGATAACACCTTCTTGAGCCGGGCAATCAGCGAGGATATTTTCGAGGCATATGCCTCGCCGCAATTGGCCAATATCCCAGATGCCTTCAAGCTTGACCCACAGGAACGCGCATTGCCCGTCGATTACGGTGATGTCTGCCTGAACTTCGATGAGGCCTACTTCGCAGACAAGAACCTGGCTCCACCGCAAACGCTCGAAGATTTGACGAAGCCCGAATACAAGGGCTTGACCGTGGTCGAGAACCCGGCTACCTCCTCGCCGGGACTGTCCTTCCTATTGGCGACCATCGGTCATTTCGGCGCAGATCAATACCTGGATTATTGGCGAGCTTTGCGCGCCAATGATTTGCGCGTGGTTAACGATTGGAATACAGCCTATTACACCGAATTCACGCGCGCCGGCGGCAGCCGTCCAATCGTGCTCTCGTATAGCTCCAGCCCAGTATTCGAGCTGCTCTACGCCGAGCCGCCCGCGGCCGGCACACCCGCCCCGCAGATGAACGAGCCGCCCACCGGGGTGATCGCCAGCGATGGGGCCTGCTTCCGGCAAATCGAGTTTGCCGGCATCTTAAAAGGCGCCAAGAATCGCGATCTGGCTGAAAAGTGGATCGACTTTATGCTTTCTCCTACCTTTCAGGAAGATATGCCCCTGCAGATGTACGTTTTTCCGGTCAACACCCTGGCCAAGTTGAATGAAACATTCACCCGTTACCTGGTAAACCCAACAAATCCAGCCATCGTAGATGCGCAGGAGATCGCCGCCAACCGCGAAAAGTGGATGCAGGCCTGGACGGAGGCGGTTCTACGTTGACGAATGAGCGCAGCGCCCGGTCTGCCGTCAGCCAAAACGCCTCTCGGCGAGGCGGTGGGCTCCTGCTGGCGCTATGGCTGGGGCCGCTCGTGTTCCTGGGCGCCTTTTATCTGTACCCCATGGCGAGCATCCTGGCGGCTAGTTTTGCGCGCAGCACAGAAGGATTTTTGGCGCCTTTCCGGCAAGCATTGGCTTCGAGCTCGGTGCGCAGCATCCTGGGATTCACGCTTGGCCAGGCGGCTTTATCCACCCTGTTGACGCTTCTAATCGGCTTACCGGGCGCCTATTTGATCGCTCGCTATGATTTTCCTGGGAAATCGCTGCTGCGCGCCCTGACCAGTGTCCCTTTCGTTTTGCCCACCCTGGTTGTAGCCGCGGCTTTCACGGCCCTGCTTGGACCGCAGGGCTGGGTTAATCAGGCGCTGATGCGGCTTTTCAACCTGTCTCAACCTCCACTTCATTTCATGTATACGCTGACAGCCATCCTGTTGGCGCATATTTTTTATAACACAACCATCGTAATTCGCATGGTCGGCGATTTCTGGTCTCACCTGGACCCACGCCTGGGTCAGGCTGCCGAGACTTTGGGCGCCTCACCTATCCAGCGGTTAACCAAGATCACCGCGCCGCTGCTCGCTCCGGCGATTTTTACTGCTGCACTGCTAATTTTTATTTTCGATTTCACTTCGTTCGGGGTGATCCTGGTGCTAGGCGGGCCGCGATTCGCCACCCTGGAAGTGGAGATCTACAACCAAACGGTTAACCTGTTCAATCTTCCCCTGGCAGCGGTATTAGCACTGATCCAGCTCGCTTTTACACTGTTCTTGACTGTGATCTACACGAATCTGGCCTCGCGCGTCACCCAGCCGTTGAATTTACGCCCGCAGAGCTACACCTTGCGTAAGCTCGTTACCGCGCGCCAACGCTGGTTGGCATTCGCTTATATTGGCCTGATCATCGTGCTTTTGGTGGCGCCTTTGGCGGCCCTGGCAGCCCGCTCAGTGACTCGGCCACCTGCCAGCGCTCGCCAGGCGCCAAGTCAGGTTGCTCCCTCCGGGCAAAATAAAACAGAAACGGTAGAATCTCAACCGCGGCTTACGCTGGATTACTATCGCGAGTTGAACATTAATCGCCGCCAATCGCTGTTCTATGTCCCGCCACTGACCGCCGTAGGTATTTCGCTACTGTACGCTGGCCTGACGGTCTTATTTTCTTTGCTGCTGGGCATACCAGCCGCCTGGGCGCTGGCGAGTAGAGAAAGGTCCTGGGTCAACCGCACTCTAGATCCACTATTGATGCTGCCGCTCGGTACTTCTGCGGTAACCCTCGGCCTGGGTTTCATCATAGCCCTGAGCCGCCCACCGCTTGATCTGATTGGCTCACCCTGGCTGATTCCACTTGCCCACACACTAGTCGCTTTCCCTTTTGTCGTACGCAGCCTGGCCCCTGCTTTACGCAGCATCCGCCCCCGCTTGCGCCAGGCCGCCACGGTGCTTGGCGCCAATCCATACCAGGTGTTCCGCGCCATCGATTTACCGTTGGCCGGACGGGCTGTGTTGGTAGCTGCCGCCTTTGCGTTCACCATTTCTTTGGGCGAGTTTGGCGCGACCGCGGTGCTCGCCCGTCCGGAATACCCGACCGTCCCGGTTGCAATCTACCGCTTGTTCGGGCAGCCCGGGGCTTTAAATTATGGACAGGCGATGGCGCTCAGTACAATCTTAATGGTCCTGGCCATGCTTAGCATGCTGGTCATCGAACGCCTGCGCATCGCTGACATAGGTGAGTTCTAAAAAGTTATCATGTTAAAAATACTTGATATTGATAAATCTTTCGGAACAAAGCAAGTTTTATTCGGGGTATCTTTCGAAATCTATCCAGGTGAGACGCTGGCCGTGCTCGGGCCGAGCGGCTGCGGAAAATCCACGCTTTTGAATATCATCGCCGGATTGGACACCCCGGACCGCGGCGATATCGCCTGGGAGGAGGCTTCTCTGGCCGGCATTCCGGCCTACCGGCGTAGCTTTGGGTTAATGTTTCAAGATTTCGCCCTCTTCCCACATCAAAATGTGTTCAATAATGTGGCCTTTGGTTTGCACATGCAGCGCCTCCCGCACCAACAAATCCAGGCCCAGGTTCAAGAGACCCTGGAGTTAGTGGGATTACCCGGTTTTGAAAAGCGCGATGTGAATACCCTATCCGGCGGGGAACAACAGCGCGTTGCTTTGGCGCGCGCTTTGGCGCCCCATCCTCGCCTCTTAATGCTCGATGAACCGCTCGGTTCGCTAGACCGCAACCTACGCGAACGACTCGTCTTCGATTTGCGCGATATCCTACGCCGCAGCCGGCAAACCGCTCTGTATGTCACCCATGATCAAGAAGAAGCATTCAGCCTGGCAGACCGCCTCGTAGTGATGAATGCCGGGAAGATTGAACAAACCGGCGCGCCTCAAAAAATCTATCGTCAGCCGGCCAGCCCGTTTGTGGCGCGTTTTCTGGGCATGAACAATATCCTGCCCGCAACGGTTCTCGCAACCCAGCCGCCAAACTGCCTGGTCGAGATCCCTATCGGGCGCCTGAATTTGGCAAATCTGGACGGCGCTCTGGTTGCCGGCGCACAGCTCGACCTGCTTTTGAGGCCAGATGCGATCCGGCTGGGCGAGACGGATGGTTTTCATTTCCAAGGCATCTTAACCGAAACAGTTTTCCGCGGCAGCCTGATCCGAGCTTCTATCGAAACACAAGGAACCCGCCTGACTTTTGATTTCCCAAACCAGGTAAAATTACCAGCTCCGGGACAGCCTATCGATTTAAACTTCGATCCAGTCGAGGCGATCCAGTGGTTTATTAACTGATTTTATGGATATCACCGTTATCAAGAAAAATATCAATGGCGATGAGACCTGGCGTTACCATGCCCGTTTGGTTGAGCAGAAGGGCAGCCAGGTTACCCTGGAGGCTATTTTTGACCGCCAGGATATGCAATTGCATGGGTTACTCTTAGGGAAAGGCGACCGGTTCGTAGAGACCTGGTTCACCGACCGCTGGTACAACATTTTTGAAATCCACGCCAGAGAAGACGACGCGATTCGCGGCTGGTATTGTAATATCGGCTTGCCGGCCGAGGTCGCCGGAGACACTATCTCTTATGTGGATTTATGCCTGGATTTGCTAGTTTTTCCGGATGGCAAACGACTTGTGTTGGATGAGGACGAGTTTGTCGCTCTCCAAATACCTTCTGAAATGCGCCAACACGCGCTAGAGGCGCTCCAGGAACTACAAACCCTTTTTGAAAGGTGATTGAATAACTCTTTGATCCCACGTAAGACGGTCAAGTCAAACCTGACCGCCTTACGTGGGATTTTTTTATTTTAATAGAATTGGACCGTTCCACCAAATATGCTGTTCAGGATGGAGATAATTGTAGAATACACAGCCCCAAAAACGGACACGAATACTCTGCCGAAGATTGTCAATATCGCAAAAGCAAGCACACAGCAGCAGCACAACACGATCAGGATCACCAGGGCGACCACCCAACCATTGCTACTATTCTTAGCAGGCGGTTGAGGAGACCCGCTCAATATCTCAAGCTGCAGCGGAGGCTCCGAGGGGGCCGGAGAAGCAGGCGGGATCACATCGGTGGCGTGAACGTCGATCACTTGTTCCGTTGCGGCGGTAGGCTCTACCGAAGTAAAGCTTTCTTCGACCAGCGCTGGCGTTGTTTCGGGCTGCCAATCAGTCGATGGATTTGGGTTTTCAGGATTCTGTTCCATTCTTCCTCCTATAAGGGTTAATGAGAGTCTTAATAAAGCCTTACTCGGAAACAGGCTGTGGCCTGTTCGCTCGTTTCCATAACCACCTGATCACCAGAAACAGGATGATTAGAATTACAAGACCAATCAGGATCGGAATCACCACGGATAAGACAGAAACGACCGTGGATGTGACATCTTCCAGGATGCTGACCGGCACATTGCCCACGCCGCCGGTCGTAGCGGTTACCGCTGGACGCACCGCGGCTGCTTTCACCGTGTGAACACTGCCAGCGACCAACAGACCGGCTGCCATCGCCAGCACCGGATGAAGATCTGAGACCACCCCCGAGCTGGCGGCGAATACGATTGCACCGGCCACCGGGCGGACAAAGGACTGTAAGATATCGTTTACATGGTTTACTGCCGGGACTTTATCCGCGAAAGTCTCGATTAACAATAGAACCACCAAAAGTCCAATCACCCACCAACTGGTCAGCGTATCCCATGGTTTTGTCAGCTTTATCAGGTCTGTGTATTTTGCCAGCAGCGCCACTGTCAGCAATGGGATATAAGCGTTCAGGCCTGCACTGGCAGAAAGCCCAAAAGCCGAAAAAATGCCCGTTAATACTTCCATAATGCCTCGCTCCTCTCATCCGAGGTGGAACCCATCCCAAGTGCCTGTTAATAAAAAGCGTACATAATCTAACCCTGCAATCATAACCAGGGCTGTTCCAAGACCGGCAATCAAGACTGCTCCTAATTGTACAACATTTTCATAGCGGTTCTCCCACTTTAACGCCATCAACCACAGCATACTAAAAACCATGCTCAAGATCACCAGCACCCCTGCAGCGCTGATCAAAGCCGCCGCATACAGAATTACCGGGTTCTGGCTGAGCACAGCCAGATCCACGATCGCTGCAAAGATTACAAGCCCAAGAAAACTTTTGAGATTTTCTAAAACCGGGCGCGCGTCCCAGTCACGCCAGACAGTTTGGTTAAAAGCCGGGTACAGGAAGGCTGCAATCACCAGGCCCATCCCCGTCCCGGTGAGCAGGCGCAGCCAGTTTTGAGGCTGGTATAGCAAGACTGGAACCCCGGCCAGGCTGGCAAAGGAGTTGACGCCGTCAACAGCAAAAGCCAAGACGAACAACCCCAGGATGATCTGCACGGAACGGGCTGGTAGTCCACCTCGCCGGCGGCCGAGCAGCGCCTGGTAACCCAGCCCCAACATTGCCCCCAGGTACATCCCAGAACAGCGCGCGCATAAAGGCAATGGACGGCCATTCAGGTGAAAAGAACGCACATCGATGCGATGACAAACCGCGTAACCAATCGCATCCGCCTTTCCAAGCAGCCCGGCTGGCGTGTTAAGCAACCATCCCAATAACACAATACCCACTGAAAGCATCACCGCGCCTTTCCATGGGAATGTCAAAGAAACCTTTTTAAATACTGGCGATGGCATCACGTCAAATTATAGGTTCTTCATCCGATTTTGTCATTCTTTTTTTATACGAATTTCACGCAGAAAGGTTGCAAACTAGACCAATTTTCGATAAGATTATTGTTAGTCAATTTTTAGGGGTGTGTCATTACGATGGACCGCAAGATATGTAGCGAAATTGTTGTTATCAACAGCCAATACCCGAATGCGCTTATCGATTGCAGGAGGCGTACATGAAAGCCAGATCATCACCTATATTGCCCATCTTGTTTTTAGTGAGCGTGCTCACCCTATGCGGATTGGTATTTTTACTGAGTACTTTTGATCAATCGAACCAGGCTCAGGCAGCTTTTCCAGGATATGATGGGCGAATTACCTGGACCCGCACCGATGGGGGAGGATCTAATCTTTGGATCATGCTTTCGGATGGCACGAACCAGTCGGCGCTTACCAATTCCGGTAGTGACACTGATTCCGCCTGGTCAGCGAACGCCGCCAAAATCGCTTTTACCCGGAATGGTGATATCTGGGTTATGAACGCGGATGGCACGGGCCAGGTTAGGCTGACCAATACGACGTCCCCAGAGAACGAATCAAATCCTGCCTGGTCGCCGGACGGCACAAAGATTATTTACGATAAGGTTTTCGGTACCTATGCGTCGGATATCTGGATCATGAATGTCGATGGTACAGGGCAAACCAACATCACTAACAGCACCGATGTCAACGACTTGAACCCGGTCTGGCAACCAAATGGCAACCGGATCGTTTTCCAATCTGACCGGACCGAAGGCAATATGGATATCTTTTTGATGGATCCGGATGGCTCAAATGCAGTAAACCTGACTAATGATACGATTTTTGATACTGAGCCGGATTGGTCACCGGACGGCAGCCAGATTGTCTTTGTCAGAAACCAGCGCAAGCCCAACAACAACCACTCTGATATTTATATCATGAACTCAGACGGCTCCAATATCACCCGTATCGGAGTCAACAATAACCTGTTCGACAACGTCAGCCCCGCCTGGTCCCCCAATGGCGGCCAAATTGCCTTCCAGAGCAACCGCGCCGGCTCTCAAAACACTGAAATATTTAAAATGAACCTGGATGGGACAGGCGAACAGAATCTATCGAATTTTTCCGGCGGTAATGACAATAAGCCAGCCTGGCAACCCAGCACAGTAATCGTTCCCACTTCCACGGCTACCAATACACCCACGATAACCCAGACGCCGACGGTTACACAGACCCCGACGGTGACTCCAACGCCCACCATCACACAGACACCCACCATCACGCTGACCCCAACCGTGACTCCAACGGTTACAGAGACGCCTTTAGAAACCTATACACCGACCCCAACCAGAACCTCGACAGCCATTCCTACCGCGACTTTTACGCCGACTCCGACCCTGGTGCCTGTCGATTGGTCTTTTCAAAATGGCGTTTCGCCGGCGACATCCTACGCTGGCATGGTCGATACCTATATTTCACAGGCGAACCCGTCTACCAATTTTGGACAGGCGATCGAGCTCAAAGTCAATGGACGGACTGGAGCTGGCGCCAACGATGCGAATCATGCACTGCTGAAGTGGGATATTAGCGCCATACCATCCGGCAGCGAAATCCTCTCTGCCAGCCTGACTTTTAACGTGACGAAATTGAGCGCTGGCAGCAGCTTCCCGATTTATCAATTGTTGCAGCCTTGGAACGATCAACAAGCTAATTGGACCAATTATGACTCTACCCACACCTGGGGCGCCCCCGGTGCAACGTCCTCCGGCGTCGATCGAAGCAGTAATCCGATCCAGTCTTATGCCCCAACTGCCCTTGGAACCTATACATTAGATATCAGTACTTCCCTGGTGAAAGCCTGGGTGGACAACCCGGCGAGCAACAATGGCATTCTCATCGCTTCTTTTGGTGGTGCGCCTGTAGATTTCCAAACCATCATCGACTCAGGCGATGCGCCCACACTGACCAACCGGCCAAAGCTGGCCATCCAGTTCCGGCCATTGGGTGCAACGCCTACGCCTACAGGGTCAGCCACCCCTACGGCCACGGGGACGCAGACCTTGACCCCCACGCCAACAAGTACCGCCACGGCCACCGCGACGCAGACCTCCACGCCAACCCAAACGGCCACATCGACAGCGACTGCCACTGCTACTGCCACCGCCACCGCAACACAGACACAGACTTCTACTCCAACCCAGACTGCTACGGCGACGGCTACCAGCACCGCGACCCAGACGCAAACACCCACCCCAACACAGACGGCCACATCGACAGGGACTGCCACTGCTACCGCCACCGCAACACAGACACAGACTTCTACTCCAACCCAGACTGCTACGGCGACGGCTACCAGCACCGCGACCCAGACGCAAACATCCACCCCAACACAGACGCAAACCCCCACCCTGGAGCCAGCGCCTCAATACGAATTGCATTTGCCGATCATGATAAACAACCACATCCCATCAGCGCAGCAAAACATTCGCTACCTAAACAGGCATTAAACCCCTGAACTACCTCTCAAAGAATTCAGCGCCTATGTATGGTGAAATCCTGCATAGGCGCTGAATTTTCTCTATCCGCACATTCCCGGTCGGTTGGCAAACCCTATCAACTGCGGTATGATTATCTGGATTGTTCGACTGGTATCTTTATGGAGAGCTTTTCCAATGAAAAAGATCGTGATCGTGGTCGTTCTGGCAGCGTACCTCGTATGCGCCTGTACACCCACCGCTCGCCATCCGACGCAGCTTCAAGAGCCACTGGCCTCGACCGCCGCCGGCTTGCCCGTACCAACTGCAACTTTTACCTTCCCCCCAACCGAGACAGCCGCTGCCGTAAATCCTCCTCCTTCTACCCAGAGCCTGATTGCTACTGCCGGCCCTATTTCATACGGTCCGAATCATTTCCCGGCAACCATCAATCCCCTCACCGGGCTGCCTGTTAGCGACCTGAACACCCTTAACCGCCGACCAATGGCAATAAAAATCCAACTCTACCCACGCGGCCAGCGCCCGGTGGTTGGGGTTTCCATGGCCGATATCGTTTATGACTATTATCAGAACGATGGCTTGACCCGCCTGAATGCGATCTTTTACGGCAGCGACGCCCGGCAGATTGGCCCGATTCGATCCGCGCGCCTCTTCGATGAGAATATCATCCAGATGTATAAGGCGATTTTTGCGTTTGGCGGGGCTGCCCAGTATGTTTTGAACCGTTTTTACGAGGCTGATTACGCCGACCGCCTGGTGACCGAGCGCTATCGCAATTGTCCACCGATGTGCCGGGAAGATCCGAACGGCTACAATTTTCTTTTCACTAATTCCAGTGAGCTGGCGCTATATGCCATAAAAATCGGTGTTAAAAATAACCGCCAAAATTTGGATGGGATGAGCTTTAACTCGCAATCGCCGCCTGGCGGCCGACCCGGCCAGCAACTCACCACACGTTACTCTATCAGCTCCTATAACCGCTGGGATTATGACCCAGATAGCGGCAGGTACTTGCGCTTTCAGGACGTGCAGGAGGACACCAACGGTCAGGGCGAAGCGTTCTCCCCGTTGGTGGATGGCTCGACTGGCCAGCAGATCGCCGCAGATAATGTGATCATCCTGTTTCTTCCTCACAACCCCGCAGAGCTGGCCCGCGATAAGGATGCAGTGGACATTCACTTGCTTGGCGATGGGGATGCCTTTGCCTTCCGAGATGGGATGGTTTACGAGGTCAATTGGAACCGGCCCAATAAAGATGCCACTCTTTTTTTGACGTTCAAGGATGGCTCCCCATTTCCATTCAAGCCTGGCGTCACCTGGTTCCAGGTAGTTGGCCAATCCTCGAAGGTTGGGAATAATGATGGCATCTGGCGCGTCAAATCCCAACTCCCTTAGCCGGTGGACAATCCGCAGACAATTTCTTTTACGAGCCCCGGCCCACGATAAACCAGGCCGGTATACACCTGAACCAGCGTCGCACCGGCGTCCAGATTGGCGCGCACATCGGCGACATCCATAATCCCCCCGACGCCGATGATCGGCAGCGCGCCGCTCAGCCCTCCCGCCTCTCCGGCCTGGCTGCCATGCAGCCCCTCTCGGCTGAGGCTGGTGTTGGCGGCGATCACACCATCCATCCGGTTATCTTGGATGGCGCGAATCGCATCTTCGAGTTCATCATCCGACAGGTCAGGCGCCAACTTGACCAAAACGGGTACTTTTTTACCAAGCCGGGTCTCCTGGCTGCGCCGCTCCTGCTGCAAGTTTGCCAACAGACCCTCGAGCGCCTCCCGCCCTTGCAGCCGGCGCAGCCCAACCGTATTCGGGCTGCTTACATTCACCACCAGGTAATCAGCCAATGGCGCAAAGACTTGCATCAAAGCCAGGTAATCTTGGGCCGCTTCATAGTAGGCGAAAAAGGTCTCATCCAGCGCATCCCATGGCTCGCCTAACTGTCCGGTAGCGCCACCGATGAAGATTGGTAAAAGAGGTCTCTACTACTATGTGCTAACACTACATTTGCCTATTTACAAAAGGCTCTTTTTTTTTATAATGTACTTGGGTAGGCGATGGTGTCTTTTGGGGCGTGGATGTAACTATTTGAAGCAAATATAGACTTTCATCCACTAGTTGCCGGCCCTTTGAGTTGGGGAGGTGAGTGAGATGACTACACGTCGCAGTTATATTCCATCAGCGCTATTATTAGCGTTAATAATAGTGCTCGGATCGACAATCTCAATAATCGATGGGGCTGCGAAAGAGCCTTATCCTCCCCCAGTAACGGGCGAACAATTTGTTCCTCAAAATTATTCCACCCACTTACCCTTGATAACAATGTGGCTACCGCCAGCAACGACGAGTTATTATCTACAAGATCTTACAACACTTTATGATTTGGGATACGCTCTTGGACAACACGACCGTGATACACCCGGTACACAGGATAACTTGGTGATTTTAGATTACGGGTATCCATCGATCCAGAGTGGCGCTTACGGCGTAAAACTAACTTATGAGGATATCGGCATTTTTCACCCTGTCTCAGAGGTAATCGCGTCTGCAGTGGATTTTGCCCATGGGTACTGGGTTAGCCTGGGAAATGACTATGCCTCCCATCTCACTATTGTGGCCGGAGTGAACAATTGTTGCAATGAAAACACGCTTACCTTTTTTCGAGCTCACGGTACTGCATGGGGTGAATCAGTCAACTCGTTCGTTTCGCAGATTTCAGTCTACAACCAATTTCACGATTAATTAGATGCTGTAAGTGGAATGGATATCGAAATGGCATGGAATCATCCTTATAGGACCGCGCAATGGTTAGATTATTATAAATCTGGAAGCACTTGTGATCCTGTGGGGGACAACTCCGTCGAGGGATGTTTTTATAACTTCGGAGTAATGACTGTATCAGCTAGTGGAACCTATTGCGCTGCCAACGACCAACAAACCGATTGGTATGGATGTGATGTATGGTATGTTTCTTGTGGATCTCAAAAGAACGGAAAACGTTTTGCCAGACCGCTGCCGGAGATTTATCATGGGGCTGACACCCTACCCCCCTGGGGAACAGACGCCACCGCCTGGAAAGACCTGAGTCTTTTCTCTGCCAACCAGATGGACGCAGGAAAGATGTACTTTGTGGGCACTCTGACTCAGCGAGCCAGATGTGGCGATGGATGTGGCTGGGGAAATAATTATCCATGGGAGGGCTATCGGCTTTTGTACAACGCGCTTGCAAGTAATTCGACTACCAGCATGGGCTTATGGTGGTCCACTGATATTTCCAATCAACTGGTACCCTAAGGAGGTGTGGGATGAAGCAACCGGAACGCACGCCAGGTATTTGGGGTTTTTTATTGGTTTCGGGGGTTGCCGTACTCCTCCTTCTTCTCGGCCTCTCAACCCTGGATCGTCTCAGCCCCAATAGGCCCTTATCCATTCAACCCACTGGAATATCAACCGGTATTAAAAGCTCTACTTCAATGCCGAATGTGGCTACCCAAAGAGCGATTGTAGATGCAACCTGGTCGGCAATCACGCGCACGCCTTTCCCAACCCAGGCCCCTGTGCCAACGGGCACTCGCGAGGGCGACATGATAAAATTCACTGCGGAAAAGCTGTTTCTTGTTGCATTAAACGGTTGGGGCGGCTACTTGGATGGCAACTCGGTCGTGATCTATGCCGGCTGCCTGCTCGAAGACCCTGAACAGGGAGCGATCGTGTTCCAGATCAGCTTGCCCTACCGGTTTTACCATGAAAAGATATTGACGCCGGCCAAACATGGCAGCGTGCGCGTGGTGGCCGAGCAGAACAACCGCTTGACCTTAGTGGCTGTGGATGGAGAAGTTTTCTATTTCGATATACCTGCCCGGCGGTTCGTGGCCTCGCTCACCGAAGTTGTCCCAACCGCTACGCCGCTCCCTAGCTTGACGCCTACTGCCTATGGCGGCGTCACGCCGACGCCCACATTCATTCCATACCCATTTCCAACTGAGCCAGGCGTTGAGGTTCCCTGACTTCAGCAGCTAGCCGGTGGATAATCCGCTGACAATTTCTTTTACGAGCCCAGGGCCACGATAAATCAGGCCGGTATACACCTGAACCAGCGTCGCACCGGCGTCCAGCTTGGAGCGCGCATCGGCGACATCCATAATCCCCCCGACGCCGATGATCGGCAGCGCGCCGCCGGTCAGCTCGTGAATGCGAGCGATCATCTGTGTGCTGCGCCTGGTCAATGGCGCGCCGCTCAGCCCTCCCGCCTCTCCGGCCTGGTTGCTATGCAGTCCCTCCCGGCTGAGGCTGGTGTTGGCGGCGATCACACCATCCATCCGGTTATCTTGGATGGCGTGAATCGCATCTTCGAGTTCATCATCCGACAGGTCGGGCGCCAACTTGACCAAAACGGGTACTTTTTTACCAAGCCGGGTCTCCTGGCTGCGCCGCTCCTGCTGCAAGCTTGCCAGCAGACCCTCGAGCGCCTCCCTTCCTTGCAGCCGGCGCAGCCCAACCGTATTCGGGCTGCTTACATTCACCACCAGGTAATCAGCCAATGGCGCAAAGACTTGCATTAAAGCCAGGTAATCTTGGACCGCTTCTTCGAGCGGAGTATCCTTATTTTTGCCCAGGTTTACGCCCAAAACCAGGCCACTCGGACGCGGCGCGCCCAACTGGCCAACGACGAATGGAGCGCCTTTGCCGGGAAACCCCATGCGGTTAATCACAGCCCGCTCCTCGGGCAGGCGAAAAACGCGCGGTTTTGGATTGCCAGGCTGGGGGCGCAAGGTGACAGTTCCAATTTCGATATGACCAAACCCCAGGCAGGCCAGGCCGCGCCAGGCGAGGCCATCCTTGTCATATCCCGCAGCCAGGCCGACCTGGTTGGGAAAGGTTAGCCCAAAAGCGTGCACGGGCGACTGCACGGGGGTGGTATATATGCTCTGCAGCAGCCGCCTGGCCGGGGGCAGCGCCTGGGCAAGCCGCAGCGCGTTCACAGTTAAACCATGGGCAAGCTCGGGATTCAGCCGGAACAATAGAGGGCGAATCGTCTGATACATTCGGATCGGCTTAAAGGTTAACCTGTCGATTCCAGGAACTGCCGGGTTTGCGCGATCATTTCCACAGGCGCCCTGCCGGCGCTTTCCCAATAATCCAGCAGCACGCTCAGCTCAAACACCGCGTGCAGCCGGTAACCGCGTCCGGCCAGCGTTCCAGCCGCACCGGATTGGCGGTCGATTAATACCACAATGTCGTGAACAAGCAGGCCTGCCGCAGTCAGCTTATCAATCGCTTCGAACTTGCTCTCACCTGTGGTCGCCAGATCATCGATCACGACCACGCGCTCGCCGGTACGGTATTGGCCTTCGATTTCCGCCCGCGTGCCATATCCTTTGCTTTCTTTGCGGGGATAGACCAGCGGTTTTCCACCAGTCAGGCTGATTGCCGTTCCAATGGGCAGCGCCGCATAGGGCAGGGCCGCCAGGCGGTCAAAGGTTAACCCGTGTAAGATGGATTGATAAGCCTCAGCAACTCGCCGAAGCAGCCCTGGGTCGCTCACCAACTGTCGCAGATCAAGATAGATGGGCGAGGTCAAGCCAGATTTCAAAGTGAACTTACCGAACTTGACACAGCCCAGGGCCAGCAGGTCGTCTACCAGCGCCAGGAGATCGGGCGATAAAGCTGGCTGCGCGGGCGGCGCCTGGATCATCTCCAGGAAAGCGCCGCGCTCGCCATTGATTGCCAGGCGCAGGGCATCGGCCGCCTGGCGCGGGTCGGCCGCGCGCGAGATCGCTCGCGAAACCGGGATGAGCACGCCCAGGCCATCCGCTCGCAGCCCCGCCTGCAAGACCGGCTTTAAGTCGCCGCCTTGCGCGCCTACCCCCGGCGCCAGGATCCATAAGTCGGGCGCCAGGCTGCGCACGCGTCGCAGGGCTTCCGGATAAGTAGCACCGACTACCAATCCCAGGTTGTCATTTGTATTCCACTGCTGCGCCAGGCGCGCCACGCTCTCGAAAACCGTGACCGGCCGGCTGGCCGAGCCTGAAGCGTTCCCAACCACCAACATGTCCTGGAGATCTGCTGCGCCAGGGTTGGATGTTTTGCACAGCAAAAAAGCGCCGCGCTGTGGGTCGAGCAAAAAGGGTTCAAGCGAGTCTCGGCCCAGGTAAGGGCTGAGCGTGACCGCATGTGCGCCAAGCGCCTGGAAGGCCGAGCGGGCGTACGCCTCAGCCGTTGAGGCGATATCACCTCGCTTGGCGTCGAGGATGACCGGTATACCATCTGGCACGGCAGCGATCACATCTTGCAAAACCTGTACGCCTTCCGGTCCAAGGGCCTCAAAAAAACCCGCATTGGGTTTAAAGGCCAGCGCCAGGTCTGCGGTCGCCTCGATCAGGCGCAAACAGAAAGCCCGCGCCGCTTCCGGCGTCGGCGCCTCGAGATCTTGTGGATGAGGGTCCAGGCCGACGCACAACAGAGAGTCCACCTGCTGCGCACGTTGCGCTAACCGGGTAAAGAAAGACATATCTGCCATCCTTTCAACAGACCGCTATGCTTTTCCAAGCACCATCGCCAATAAGGCCATCCGAACATACAAGCCATATTCCATCTGGCGAAAATACGCTGCGCGCGGATCGTCGTCCACGTCCATGCTGATCTCACCTACACGTGGCAAAGGATGCATCACCACCATCTGCTCTTTCGCCAGTTTCATCGTCTCGGTCGTGATCACAAAAGCATTCTTCACTAGCTCGTATTCAGCCTGGTCTGAAAAGCGCTCCTTCTGGACGCGGGTCACATAAAGCACGTCGGTTTCGGGCAAAATCGTATCCAGGTTGTCATACTCAGCCTGCTGAACGCCTTTCACTTTTAGCTCTTCGATGATTTCTGGCGGCATGCGTAGGATATCCGGCGAGACATAGTTCAAACGTACGTTATACGATGAAAGCAAGCGCGCCAGAGAATGCACCGTACGCCCATATTTTAAATCACCTAGCATGGTCACGGTTAATCCATCTACTTCGCCAAGCTCGCTAACAATGGTGAACAGGTCGAGCAACGCCTGCGTGGGGTGCTCTCCGACGCCATCCCCGGCGTTGATAATCGGCTTACGCGCGTACTGTGCTGCCAGGGCAGACGCGCCCACTTCCGGGTGGCGTAAGACGATCACATCCGCGTAGCATTCCAGGGTGCGGATCGTATCCGGCAGCGACTCGCCTTTGGAAACCGATGAATAGCGCACTTCGTTGATCGGAATCACACTGCCGCCCAGGCGCTCCATCGCTGAGGTAAAAGACGAAGAAGTTCGCGTGGATGGTTCGTAGAATAAATTGGCCAAGATCTTGCCTTTGAGTAAATCGAAAGTGCCAACTCGCAGCACCATCTCACGCATTTCGCGCGCCACACTAAAAATGTATTCCAGGTCATCGTGCGAAAATTGTTTGACAGACAGGATATCCTGACCATAGAAAGGCGCACTATGGTAATCGCCAAAGGGCAGATGGGGGTTAAGCTCACGCTGAGGGGGTACATAAGTAGCCATCATTTCTTCTCCTATAATAAAAATGGGTTTATCGCAAATTTCGCCCGAAACCTGCTTGGGCGAGCACTCGACCATCCTTCAAAGCCTCCTGGCCGCGCAGCACCACGCGTTGCACTCGACCACGCACGTTCCAACCTTCGAACGGCGTCCAGCCGCAGCGTGTCGCCATCTGGGAGGCTCTGATCTGCCAGGTCTCGTCTGGATCGATCTCGATCCAGGTCTCTGGCTGTTCGGCCAGGCCAAATATTCGGCGCGGGTTCTCCGCCATGCGGACGATTACGTCATCCAGGCTCAGACGACCGGCATGCACCGCGGTCAACAGCAGCGGCAGGGCTGTCTCCAATCCAGGGAACCCAGGCGGTGGGTTTGAGGAATCTTTTTCGGCCAGGGTATGCGGGGCATGGTCGGTAGCAAAACAATCGATCACTTCCAGATTTTCCCATAAGGCATCGCGATCAGCCAACGTTCCCAGGCGCGGGCGCACTTCGCTGCGTCCTAACCCAAGCGACGGGATATCCTCCTGGCTTAGAAATAAGTGGTGGGGTGTGACTTCGCAGGTCACCTTCAACCCGCGCTCCTTGGCCGCCCGGATCAACAAGATCTCTTCTCGCAGCGAGACATGCGCCAGGTGCAATGGGCGATCGAACATGGCCGCCAATAAAATCACGGCGGCCATGCTGCGGCGCTCTGCATGCGCGACGATCGGCGCCTGGCGCGGCCAATGCTCAAAATGATCCATCCATAAAGTCATGTCATCCAGGCGTAAGGGCCCATAGGTTTGATCCAGGTACATTTTTAGACCTGCAGCTTGTTCAGCCAACACAACAGCGGTCGAAACATTGTCCGGGCCGGCGCCCAAATATTGGGCATAATCGCAATGCGCCTTCTGTTCGGCAGAAGCCAGGGTTAATGCGAGCGTTTCGGCGTCTGTCACTGGCGGGCGGGTATTGGGCATTGCCAGAATGACCGTGAAGCCGCCAGCAAGCGCCGCCGCCGTGGCCGTTCCCCAATCTTCCTTATGTGTCGCCCCAGGCTCGCGTACATGCACGTGCGGGTCAATTAATCCCGGTAATCTAATCATGACATGCCCTCTCTCGTCGATAGACAAAAAAAATAGAGCCGCTGGGGCTCTATTTTCGCTTTTGGCTGGATAAAAAAATCGCCCACAGGAGCTACGGCTCCGGGGCGATACAAGACCACAGGTAAAAATTGGTTATGTTTCATTCTGGCGGATTTTACGCCGAATTGTAATTCTGTCAAGACATTTTTGGCGCTTCTTAGCAGCTTTTAACCCATGCAGACCGGTTTGGTTCACGATTGGCGGTTACTCTCCATCCTGTTTGTCGGCTAAAACCCTATGGATATCAACCAACTCGGTGCGTAAGGCTGCAACCTCACTTTTTAATGGCGCAAGCTCGGCCTCAAAGCCAACCCGAAAGGCCTCGGCAATTTTCTCTTTCTCCTTTTGGTGTTGTTCTTCTGCTTCGCGCTTGGTGGGTGACAGGAAGATCTTTGCCAGATAACTGGACAGGACGCCAAACATTCCCACGCCTACAATCATCAAAACCATGCCAACAAAGCGACCATTCCAGGTCACCGGATAGTAATCGCCGTACCCTACGGTAGCAATCGTGACCACCGACCACCAGACCGCATCTTGTTGGGTTAGGATATTCGCAATTGGAGACTTGCTTTCAAACTGCAAAACAAGGATGCTGCCCAAGGTAATCACCAGGAACACCACAAAGCCGGTAAAACGCAGGGCGTTTTGGGCCCGGCGCTGCATGAGCTGATCCCAAATTGGGTGCGTTCCATACTTGGCCAGCTCACGCCAAACTTTAATCAGCCGAAAAATCCGAAAGAAACGAAGGATTGGATAAACCGGTAGACTACCCAGCAAGTCCAGCCAACCCTGCGATTTCATGTAAGCCATCTTGTTTTCCGCCCGCCGAAATAGATGAATGAAATCTGCCAGAAAGACGAACGTAATCAAAGAATTAATTTGGGCAAGGGTCTTCTCGACCTCCGGCGCAAGTGAAAAAAACAGCAGCACCACAGCGATCAAAAACGAGAAGAATGTAAAGACAGCAATGAAAAGCTCGTAATCAAGCTCGCTTTTTTGCGGGCTGGGTGGTTCTTCGGATAGCGGTTGTTGTTCAATTGACTGATTTATCATCACCGGGTTCCCTCATTTCGAATCTATTCGGCAATCACCTTGGGATTAATGACGGCAGTTCTACCGGTCAAATTATATATCCGGTTCGTTGAATCAAAAGGCATATATTTGGCAATTATCCTCATGATACAATCAACGCCAATACACATCGGAGGCAATGAAGTAAATGAGCCCAAAAACCAGACGTATTTTTGGCTTTATCCTTATTACAGCCGCCATCCTGGGCTGGGCATTCAGCCTGAGCGGGCTCGTCGCTGTCTGGGTCGCCCGTCCGTCAGTGACCAACCTGGCAGTCAATAATGTAAAGGTGATCAAGGGCGCACTGGAGGTGACAACCACCGGTCTCGAGGCGTCTCAAAAATCGTTGGACGCCATTGTCAGCAGCATGGAGACTTTGCAAGGAACCGTCCAGAAGACAGCGAACACGGTGGAAGGCGCTGCCCCGCTCATCGGCTCACTGGCAACCCTGGCCGACCAGAACTTGCCCAAAACAGTGGAGGGCTTAAAGAATTCTCTAGCCACAGCCCAACAAGGCGCGCGGGTCATCGATGAGGCTCTCCGTAAGTTAACTGACTTACCCATCATCGGCGGTCTATTTAATGACAAGCCGTACAACCCCACCACGCCTCTGGATAAAGGCTTGAGTGAAGTTGCGGATGGCATCAACAACCTGGATGAGACCTTTCAAGGGATGACAGACAATTTGAATAGGACGCGGGACAATGTTCAAGCTGTACAAGAAGATATCACCGGCATCGCAACCAATATCGGTATAGTTATTGCGAACCTAAAAGAGGCAGAATCGGTCCTGTCGCAATACCAAAGCACAGCCCAGGCCGCCTTGGACTTTCTGAACAAATGGGAGGGACGCCTCCCGCAATTGATTACCCTATTGAGTGTAGTCATCTCATTTTTCTTGGTCTGGGTTGCTCTCACACAATTGGGCCTGTTCCTTCAAGGCCGAGAATATCTACAGTTACTTTGAGCTCAGGTTGCGCAATACGGTGTGTAGGATGCCGCCATTGCGGTAATATTCCACTTCTGTATAGGTATTTATACGGGCAATCGCCTTGAAAACCAGTGAGCTGCTATCTGGCCTGGTCACGTGTACGGTCACTTCGCTTAATGGCTCCATGCTGTCATGCAAACCCTGGATAGAGAAAATTTCCTGACCAGTCAGTCCCAGGCTGTCCACGCTATCGCCCGATTTAAACTGCACCGGCAGCACACCCATACCAATCAGGTTGGAACGGTGAATACGCTCAAAGGACTCGGCGATCACTGCCTTGACGCCCAATAAATTAGCCCCTTTTGCGGCCCAGTCGCGGCTGGAGCCTGTGCCATATTCTTTACCCGCCAGTATGATTAAGGGTACCGCCTCGCTTTTATATTGCATGGCTGCATCGTAAATATTCATCTGCACTTTGCTCGGCTGGTATAAAGTCACCCCACCTTCGACGCCTGGAACCATCCGGTTCTTCAGGCGGATGTTGGCAAACGTGCCGCGCGTCATCACGCGATCATTGCCTCGGCGAGATCCATATGAATTGAAATCGCGCGCCGCCACCCCTTGTTCGACCAGATATTTACCGGCCGGGCTGTCCGCAGCAATTGAGCCTGCCGGGGAGATATGATCGGTAGTAATCGAATCCCCAAAAACGGCCAGGACACGCGCTCCCTGGATATTCGTTATGTGCGGGGCAGCCAGGTCAAAGTCCAGGAAGAAAGGCGGCTCCTGGATGTAGGTAGAACGCTCATTCCAGGCATACAGCTCACCTTCCGAAGTTGGGATATTATTCCAGATTTCATTCCCGGTAAATACATTCGCATATCTTTTTTGGAACATCTCTGGCTGAACCGCGTTGGCAATCGTTTGCTGGATTTCCTGAGCGCTTGGCCAAATTTCACGCAAGAAAACCGGCTGGCCATGTGGGTCTTCGCCAAGCGATTCGCTGGTCAAATCGATATCCACCGTCCCGGCCAAAGCATACGCCACGACTAACGGCGGCGAGGCCAGGTAGTTGGCGCGCACGTACGGATGCACACGTCCTTCAAAATTGCGATTGCCAGAAAGCACCGCAGCAGCCACCAGGTCAGCGCTGGTGATCGTTTTTACCACCTCGCCGGGCAGTGGGCCAGAATTTCCAATGCAAGTGGTGCAGCCATAGCCGACCACATTGAAACCAATCGCAGACAGCGGCTCCAACAACCCGGCTTTCTCAAGATAATCGGTTACCACGCGTGAGCCCGGCGCAAGACTGGTCTTAACATACTGTTTGACCTTCAGACCTCGCTCGATCGCCTTTTTGGCCAGCAGGCCGGCCCCGACCATCACGGAAGGGTTGGAGGTATTCGTGCAGGAGGTGATCGCAGCAATCACCACCGCCCCATGTTTCATCTCAATCGCGCTGCCATTTGTACCCATCAAACCTGTCCGCTCCAGGTCTTCGGTCTTAAGCTCGTATCCGCGCTCTTTGACCGGCGCAGTCAGAGCCGCCTCGAATTTCTGTTTCATCTGGTTCACCGGCACGCGATCCTGAGGGCGTTTGGGTCCTGCCAGGCTGGGTACAATCGAACCCAAATCCAGGCTCAAAACACTTGTGAATTCTGGATCGGGTGTGTAGACGCTGCGGAACAAACCCTGCGCTTTGCAGTATGCCTCTACCAGTTGGACCTGCACTTCCGAGCGCCCGGTCAGGCGCATATAACGCAGCGTTTCGTCGTCCACCGGGAAAAACCCGATTGTCGCCCCATATTCAGGGGCCATATTCGCAATCGTGGCGCGGTCCGGCAGAGAAATAGAGGCCAATCCCGGTCCAAAAAACTCGACAAATTTTTCCACCACGCCAAAGCTGCGCAGCATCTGCGTTACCGTCAAGGTCAGGTCAGTAGCGGTCACACCTTCAGGCAATTCACCCGACAGCTTGAAACCGATCACGTCAGGGGTGATCATATCAATGGGTTGGCCCAACATTGCGGCTTCGGCTTCGATGCCGCCAACCCCCCAACCCACCACTCCCAACGCATTGATCATCGTCGTGTGCGAGTCTGTCCCCACTAATGTGTCAGGAAAGGCAATCTTCTCACCTTCTTCATCCAACATATCGAACACCACAGGGGCAAGGTATTCGAGATTCACCTGGTGCACGATACCTGTCGCAGGCGGCACCACCCGGAAATTATTCAACGCTTTCTGTCCCCAATGTAAGAACTCATAACGCTCGCGGTTACGCTGGAATTCCAGGTCTGCATTACGGCTGAGGGCGTCCGGCGTAGCAAAGAAATCCACCTGTACCGAATGGTCGATGACCAGGTCTACCGGTACAAGGGGGTTAATTTTCGCCGGGTCGCCGCCCAGGCGCGCCAGGGCAGCGCGCATCGCGGCCAGATCGACGACTGCTGGCACACCTGTAAAATCTTGCATAACCACACGCGCCGGTTGGAATGGCATGGTTGGCCGAAAAGCGGCTTCCGCCGTCCAACCTGCCAGATTGATCACATCTAAATGGCTGATTTCACGTTCATTGCATTGGCGCAGCAAACCTTCCAACATAATCCGGATCGAGAAAGGCAAGCGGGCTAACTCGGTCAGCCCATCTTTCTCCAAACGCTCCAGCGCATAATAGTTATACGCCCCATGAGCGGTTTTTAAAACGCTGCGCGCGCCAAAGAAATTTTTTGCCATTTTTGACTCCTCACCAAAAGAACCACTTTTTTCTTATCCCGAATTCACGTTATTTAGCCAGATATTATAACTTAACCCATCGATCGCTTTCTTACGATTGCATCAGTCATGCGAGCGACGCGGTGCATAAATGCCACATCGTGAACGCGCACGATATCCGCGCCGCGTGCGATACTGATCGCCACGGCTGCAGCCGTGCCTTCAAGGCGTTGGCCAATCGGTTGATCCAAAGTAAAGCCGATAAAAGATTTGCGCGAGGGCCCAGATAGCACCGGATAACCCAGGTTCCGGATCTCGCCCAACCGGTCTACCAACTCCAGGTTCTGTTCAACAGTCTTACCAAAACCAATCCCAGGATCCAGGATGATGGAATCATCGGCGATGCCAGCCTGTTTGGCCAACCTCACGCTCTCCAGTAAATCCTGCCGGATGTCATTAATCAGATCTGTATAAGGCGCTCCGATATAGCGCCCTCCCAGGCGATCTTTAATTTCCGCCTGCGCCCAGGAACTGCGGTTGTGCATCATGACTATAGGCGCCCGTGCTCGGGCTACGATCTCCGCCAGGAGCGGGTCGGCTTGTAACCCCCATATGTCATTGATGATGTGTGCGCCAGCTTTCAATGCGGCATCGGCTACGGACGCCTTATAGGTATCCACCGAGATCAGCGCATCTTGCTCGTTTGCCAGCGCCCGGACCACGGGCAGCACTCGCCTGAGTTCTTCATCCACGCTAACTGTTTTGGCTCCTGGACGGGTGCTTTCTCCACCCACATCCAGGATATCTACGCCGGCTGCCAAAAACTGCCGCGCCTGCTGCAGGGCGCGTTGCACGGTGAACTTTTCTGATTCCTGTCCACCTTCCGTAGAATCGCCCGCCTCACTCGTGGCGACTTCTAACAACCCATCCCCCGAAAAACTATCGGGGGTCAGGTTGAGAATACCCATCAAGTAGGTCCGGCTGCCCCACTCAAAAGTAAACCGGCCAACATGCAGGGAATCAGACAGCATCGCGCTGTTTTAGGCCATCAGAGTCAGGGGACGGTTCAGCCAGGCCTCAGCGCTTTCGAGATCGTGGAAAACGGCCATCTCCACGCCGCCAGGGGTGGTCAAGGCTGCGATTTCATGCACAGCCTTGGAAACCTGTTGATTGGCGACCACTACGGCCAAGCGGATATTCCGCACTGAGGGGTCGTTATTGACCTCCACCGCATAGGCTACCGCTTCATCTGAAACCGTGTCGATGGCGCGCAAGTCATATAAATTGCGCGTCAGGCGGTCCGAATCCAACAAATGCTGTAAGGCAAATTCTCGCCAATGTTTCAAAGTCGCTGGGGTTAATGCTGTAAAGCGGATGTTCATGCCGCCATCTGGGCGACGCGTCACGCTGTAACCAACCTCAGGACCGGCGGACCAATTTAGCGGTTTTACATCTGAGTCAGACATCGAAATACCTCCTAAAAGAAAGCGAATCTATGGTGCGATCTGTTTCCATATCAATGGAAAGTCAATTTTATACGGATTTGGCTGTAAAACAAGATCTTGCGTCGTTGTCGTATTCACGGACACCAAAACGTCTGCCGTCACAAGCAGCACGTAACCTGGGAGCGAGGCGGTAAGCGTGTACAGCCCAACCGGTAAGTCCGTAAACTGATATGCGCCTTGAGCATCGGTCATGGTTTGGTATAGCGCACCACTGCCAGCATGTACTGCTTGAACCTGAACGCCTTCCAGAGGCAGCGATGTATCCTTATCCGAGGCTATGCCCGCAATATTGCCTGCTTCAAGGCAGGAAGGAAATACGAATGAGCCTATGCGAGTATACCATCCGGAAGAGCTGGTGCTTGGATAATATTCATTCGTATACCAAAAAGTACAGCCATCCACCGGATCGACCGCCAGCATGCTGTAATCCCCCCAGCGGTAATATGTGGAGGTCTGTGAGCCGTTACCCGCATACAGCGTTTGTTCACTCTGCGCCAGCTCATCCAGTGGGTCGCTATTCAGGCGCCCGGCGTAACGGATCGAAGGGTAATCCAACGAGCTGGATACCGAATAGCCCACCGCAAGGTTGCCCGCCCGGTCCATCGCTGCGCTGCCCATCCAGCGGTGCTTGGCGTCCGGGGCGTACGTGGCTTGCTGGTACACCTGCCAGCCGCCGCCGTTATCACGGATTTCATACCAACGGATGCCGGCATGATCCGTCCCATCCACGTCCACAGTATGGTTGGTCACCAAAGTCTGGTAAGCGCCAAAATTGCGGTACTGCAGGCGGTACATAAGCCGGTCGGAGATGGCGTCCAGTCCAGAACTGGTGGATTTTTGTGGGATGCAATTGCGCGCCCAGCCGCACATATTCGAATCGAACGCCGCAACCGCCAATGCAGCAGATTTTGTGAAGCTCGAATTGCTCGGAGTAACCCAGTCCACATGGAAATGCCAGATCTGCAGTTGGTCGATAGGGTAATTATCATCGAACTGCATATAGGGGTTTGGCGCGCCAGTTGGAGGCGCCTGACCATCCAGGTCAGACGGCAGCATCGCCCCCAGGCTGGAATCCACTGGATACATATTGAAATAGACCATGCGCGCCGCCTGCCCGGCCAACATTTTATCACGCTCGAGAACAGCCACGCCTTGCCCGGCCCAGCTTATCCCGCCGTTATACTGGTTGGTGGACATATAATACCCATCCGGCCACACTCCAAACTTGGAGTAATCGTTCATCAAGGTATTACTAAAGTTGAATTGATAGCGGTTCCAGGCGCCGGTGGGATCGCCCGTCGTCGAGACAGCCGCACACTGAAAATATGGGCCATTTTTCTGCGATGGATCGGTTGAGTCGTCCAGGGCAAACTGGCTGGCAAACCAACGGTCTGCCAGGGCATCGTACAGCACAATTGGGTCGCCGTCATTGCGGTACGAACATGGCCCGCCAAATCCCGACCAGAGTGTGTTTCCGGCAACCGGACCGTAGACCAATGTCTGAGTCCCGGCTAACCGATCAATCTCCCAAACTGCCAGGGCGACATTCACCCATTGTACGTAATGGCTTAGCCCGATATCGCCATTCGGATCGGGAGGCAGCAATGAATAAAGATTATTGACCCCGTTGAAATTGAAGCCTGGGGTAGGCATCGTTTCGTTAGAGGTTTTTGTCTGTAATGCAGCATCGATTCGCGCCGCAGTTGCTGCGCCATCCAGGTTCAGTCGAGGTATTTTTAATGGGGATGGCTGCTGCTGAACGCCTTGCACAGCCGACGTAGGGATTTGGATCTCGCGCAGGGGAATGGAAGTGTCATGTTTGACTTCGCCAATTACCTGCGGCGCCGGGGCGGCCGGTTGCGTTAAGCCACTCTGGGCCAGGGCAACCCGGTGATCAGGCAGAGAGATGAAACCTCCCGCCACTAGGGCGACCAAGATCAATCCAAAAAAAACCCGCCGAAAATACCTCCAGAGCATATCGTTCAGATGCCTACACATAATTCACGATACCCTGGGTGTCACATTCGAGCAGCATTTCTGCCATGCTTTTTCCCAAGCCTGGATGACGTAGATCTGGGGCCAACTCAGCCAGAGGCGTCAAGATAAAGCCGCGCCCCTCCAGGCGCGGGTGAGGAATATGCAGGGTAGGCGTCTCGAGTTGTAAATCGTCGTAAAACAGCAAGTCCAGGTCAATGACACGCGGCCCATTTGGCAAACCTGGCTTGCGGCCCAAATCTGCCTCCAGGCGCTTGAGCATGGCCATCAAGTCTTGAGGGGAAAGCTCTGTCTCCGCCTGGACCACCTGATTTAGAAAGACCGGTTGGTCCTGATAACCCCATGGCGGCGTTTGATAGATGTGCGATTCGGCTACAATCGACACATCAGGCGAAAGCGCCTGGCGCGCCCGGCGTAAATTCTCCAGGCGGTCGCCTAAATTTGTCCCTAACCCAATAAAAATAATATGTGGCATGGCTTTTATACCCTTTCGATCAGTGTAGCGGTGGCCATCCCGTGACCGATGCACATGGTCTGCAGGCCATAGGTCGCCTCCCGACGTTCCAACTCATTCACCAGTTTGGTCATCAAGACCGCGCCGGTCGCGCCCAAGGGGTGGCCATGGGCGATCGCCCCACCGTTCGGGTTTACGCATTGCATATCCGCATCCAGCTCCTTAGCCCAGGCCAGCACGACCGAGGCAAAGGCCTCATTGATCTCGATTACATCCATATCGCCCAGGGTCAGGTTGCTCCTTTTCAGGATCTGCCGGGTAGCCTGGATCGGCCCGTCTAGCATCAACACCGGGTCAGAGCCGGTGACAAATCGCGCCACAATCCGCGCTCGCGGCGCCAGATTATAACGTCCAACAGCCCTGGGCGAGGCCAGCAGCAAGGCCGCCGCGCCATCGCTGACCTGGCTGGAATTGCCCGCCGTAATCTTACCTGCGGGTTTAAATACCGGTCTCAAGGAAGCCATCTTTGCCCGGTCAGGCGGCATGCGCACGCCCTCATCGACTCGAAAAACCCGACCATCGGGCAGCGATATCGGCAGGGTTTGGTCATCGAAATAGCCAGATTGGATTGCTTGCATGGCCTTTAAATGGCTCTGATACGCATAATCATCCAACTGTTCCCGGCTGAGCTGCCATTTTTCGGCCATCATCTCAGCGCTGACCCCCTGATGGACCAATTCATAAGGGAAATTCTCAGGCCAGGCAGCCGGGTAATCCGCGCCTAAAGGCTGGCGCGACATCATTTCCACACCGCCTGCCAAAACCAGGTCCATATCGCCCGCCAGGATCGCCTGAGCAGCAAAGTGCAGGGCCTGTTGGCTCGAGCCACACATCCGGTTGAGCGTGACCGCCGGCACGTGAGCTGGAAAACCAGCCTGCAGCACCGCCAGGCGCGCCAGGTTGGCGCCCTGATCGCCAACCGGGGTTACGCAGCCCCACACTACGTCTTCCACCTGGCCCGATTCCAACCCGACCCGGTGTACAGCTTCTTTCATCACCCGCGCCGCCAACTCGACTGGCGCCAGTCCAGCCAAGGCGCCATTGGCCTTTCCTACCCCAATCGGGGTGCGCACGGTTGACGCAATGAATACTTCGCCCATAAAAAGATTATACGACAAAACGGCGGAAGTCTTGCTAAAATTAGAGTTGGACGAATATCCCTTACCCGATTAGGAGAATTTGATGGCACAAGCCTCTTTTCACTTTTCACGCGGCTTTTTGTGGGGCACAGCGACCGCCTCGCACCAGGTAGAAGGCAATAACACGAAGAACAATTGGTGGGCCTGGGAACAGCGACCCGGGCGCATCCTCAATGGCGACAAATCCGGCCTGGCGTGTGATTGGTGGGGCGGGCGCTGGCGCGAAGATTTCGACCGGGCAGCCGGCGCGGGACAGAATGCGCACCGCTTGTCGATCGAGTGGAGCCGCGTCCAACCCGCCCCCGACCGCTGGGATGAGGCCGCCATCGATCGCTATCGAGAGATGCTGCGCGGCCTTCGCGAGCGTGGTTTACAGCCGATGGTGACGTTGCATCACTTCAGCGACCCGCTTTGGCTGGCAGAAAAAGGAGGCTGGACCAACCCAGAAGTAGTGAATCTTTTCGAAGCCTACACACGTAAAATTGTCGAGGCCTTCATAGAGTATGTCAATTACTGGATAACCATCAATGAACCCAATGTATTGGCAGCCAGCTCGTACGTAAGCGGCGAATTTCCGCACGACGAGAAAGGTCTGGGCATAGCCATGCAAGTTATGACCAACCAGGCGCGCGCCCACGCCGCAGCATACCAGGCGATCCATCTGATCCAGCCTTCGGCGAAAGTGAGCATCGCCCTGCATGTCCGCCCCTTTATTCCAAAGAAAAGCCGTTCGCCGCTCGACCGCCTGGCAGCCGGGTTACTCAACAGCGTTTTCAACGATTTCTTTCCAAGAGCATTAACCAGTGGGGAGATACGCCTGTCTGCCTGGCGCAAACCCATCCCCGAAGCCAAGAACACTCTGGACTACCTGGGCATCAACTACTATAGTCGCGAGTATGTGACCTTCTCGCCGCATCCCGAGACGGCTTTCGTTACCCGCTCTTACGCCAAGGACGCCGAACTCAGCCCAACTGGTTTTCTTGCCAACGACCCCGAGGGATTTTTTGAAGTGCTAAAATGGGCGAGCAGCTTCAACCTGCCGATCATCATTACCGAAAACGGAGTAGAAGACGCAGAAGATTGCCTGCGCCCCAAATACCTCGTCCAACATCTGCACCAGCTTTGGCGGGCTGTCAATGAAAATGTTCCCATCAAGGGTTACTTCCATTGGTCGCTGGTCGATAATTTCGAGTGGGAGCGCGGCTGGACGCAGCGTTTTGGACTGTGGGAGCTTGATGTTGAATCCCAAGCGCGCTGCAAACGACCCAGCGCGGATCTGTACGCCGAGATATGCCACGAGAACGGTATAAGCTCGGAGATGGTGAGCAAATACGTACCACAGCTTCTTGAGACAATGTTTCCCGGATGAAGATTGACGCATGAAAAATCAACTCGAAGTCGTGATTCGCGCCGCGCGGCCGGAAGACACCCCGGATGTAATGGAACTGACCAGCCATATCTGGGATGGCGAGGATTATGTGCCCCAGGTATGGGCAGACTGGCTGCAAGATGCGCATGGCTGTCTGCTGGCGGCGGAATACGAAGGTCGAGTGGTCGGGCTGGCGAAGCTCAGCGAAAGCACGCCCGAGGACTGGTGGATGCAGGGGCTGCGGGTCCATCCGGAATTTGAAGGACACGGCATCGCCTCACGCCTGAACAATGCCATCCTCCACTTCTGGCAGGAACATGGGCGCGGGGCAGTGCGCCTGTCCACGCATGTTGATCGTTTCCCGGTGCATCATATGTGTGAACGAACGGGATTTATCAAGGTGGGCGAATACACTTATTTCCAGGCGCCGGCCTTCAACGACTGCGCCGCCAAAGATTGCGGACCTGATTTTCAGGATGTATCGCTTGAAGAGGCTCCCCAGGCTCTAACCTATGCGCAGAATAGCCCGATTGGCGCCCTGACGCTGGGTTATATGGATTTGGGTTGGGAATGGCTGCCGCCTCGACTGGAGAAGCTCGAAAAAATGACCCTGCTTGGCCAGGCATTGTGGTGGCGTGGCCGCCAGGGGCTGCTCCTGATGAATGTAGAAACAGAAGTAGATGACCGAGGCCCAATTCCATACATTGAATATATTGCCTGCCAGGAGGATCTGTTAGGAGAAATGTTAATCGACTACCGGCGGCTGGCCGGACAGCGTGGTTATGCAAACGCCGGATGGAGCCCGCCTCTGCATACCGGCTTACTTCCCTATCTGGAAAGCGCTGGCTTCGAGCGAAAGTGGGACGGCGCGGTCTACCTGTTTGAGAAATGCAAGACTTTATAGTATAATCCCCACGCCAGCGGGCAGAAAACCGCGGAGTTAATTGGAGAGGTCGCGTAGTCTGGCCTAGCGCGCACGCCTGGAGAGCGTGTTTCCCGAAAGGGAACGAGGGTTCAAATCCCTCCCTCTCCGCCAGGTATGGGTGGGGGTAATCCCCCACCTTTTCCCTATAATAGGGTATTTCACGCCACTGCCCACAGTTCCGTCCTCTCGCTTCCCAGCATGTAGATCAGCCAGGTTGCTCGTTTACCATACAAAGCATTATCGGTATATAATGTTAATTAGGACTATATAGGTAAATATACGCAAGGTTACGCTGTATGCACTGGTTATACGCCATGTGAACTACAAGCGCCGGGCGTTTCCAGTCAAAAATGAGAGAAGGTGACATGACGCTTCAGCGGATGGACAATGTTCTCATCGTTGTCAACGACCTCGAGGCTGCCAAAGCGTTCTTCGCTGAACTCGGTATGGAGCTGGAAGGCGAGACGACCGTCGAGGGACCATCGGTAGACCGTCTCATCGGCCTTCAGAACGTCCGTGCTACCCTCGCGCTGATGCGCACTCCGGACGGTCACGGACGGATCGAGCTGGACAAGTTCCACACACCGGAAGCGATCAGAACTGGGTCCGAGGCGGCGCCGGTAAACGAACTCGGGATTCGCCGCATCATGTTGTCCGTCGATGACATCGATGAGATGGTCGCGCGCCTGCTCGCCCACAGCGCCGAACTGGTCGGTGAAGTGGTGCAATACGAAGACACGTATCGGCTCGCCTACATCCGCGGTCCCGAGGGCATCATCGTCGGATTGAGCGAGCAACTCAAGGAATAAATCGTTAACGGATGTTTTGGGGAATCCGTGAAAAAATTTGACGCCAAAGAATTTAAATCGAGAATTTAGTACAATAAGGACCATGAAAAAGAAAATCACCATCACGCCAGTCTTCGTTGCCGACCTGCTCGCCGAGGGTGAGCGGATGCCGGTCTACGTGCACGTCATCGACCATCCCGATGCGCGTGTGCTGGTCGACACCGGCATGACGGAGCTGCACCCGGCGGTGGCCGATCTTGATCCCCGCCTCCATCCGCTGAGCGAGCAGGGCTTCGACCTCGCCGGCATTGACATCGTCGTCAACACACACCTGCACTTCGACCACTGTGGCGGCAACCACCTCTTCGCCGGCAAGCCGATCTACGTCCAACGTCTGGAGATCGACGACGCGCGCAGCCAGGACGACTACACTATCCGCGAGTGGGTCGATGCGCCCGGCGTGCGGTACGTGCTAGTCGACGGCGAGCTCGAACTGCTTCCCGGGCTCCGGCTCGTCCCGGCGCCGGGCCA